>CAYYKK010000151.1:0-16787 GCA_964467935.1 uncultured Polyangiaceae bacterium | reverse complement strand
AGCCGACGCGAAGGGGGGCGCGGCGGCCCCGGCCGACGCGAAGGGTGGCGCGGCGGCCCCCGCGGGTCAGACTGACGCAACGCCGCCCAAGAAATGATCCTTGCCCGCGCGTCGTGCCTGTTCGCAACTCGATCCTATTCGTAACTAGTCACCATTGGCAGTTTGCCACCATTCGTAACTCGATCGCGGTGCTCGGCCGCCACCGACACCCGGCGACGACTCCGGCCCTGGAAGAACCCGTCGTGGAGGAACCATGAAGAAGCTCGTTCTATCCGCACTCGTCTCTGCCGCCCTGCTCTCGATCGCCGGCGTCGCCGCCGCGGACGAGACCGCGAACGGCGCGCCGAAGGGCAGGGGAGTCATCGTCCTTCCGCCGACGGAGCTCACGAGCCCGCCGATGCGACCGCTCGCGACGATCGACGTCGCGCGCATCCCGGCCCGACTCACGCTGACCGTGCTGCGCCAGCCGTTCCTCCAGCGCATCGAGTCGAGCGTCTTCTCCGACCAATTCTGAGCGTTCGCCTCCGGGCGACCACGGGCGACGATCTCGCCCCACCCCTGCGAGAACACCGATGAAGAAGCTCCTGATCCCCGCCTTGACCCTCGCGCTCGCCTCCAGCGAAAGCCTCGCCTCGGCGCAGGACAAGGGCGGCGGCGGCCGCGGCGTCATCACGCTCGCGGAGGTCACCATCACCGGCCGCATTCAGAAGCCGATCGCCGCCGTCGACGTCAGCCGCATCCAGCCGAAGCTGACGCTCGCCGAGCTTCGGCAACCCTTCCTCGAGCGCATCGAGAAGGCCATCTACAGCGATCCGTTCTGACGAGGCCGCGGCCCGGACGAGCGCGTGCGCACGCCGGAGCGCTCGCCCGCCCGGGTCCGACCCGCTCGCCGCTTCGGTTCGCCGTGCTCCTCGTCGCCCTCAGCTCGATCGTCGCCTCCGCGACCGTGGCGCTCTCGCTGCTCCATCTCCGAGCGGTGTCGCGCGCCCTCACGCCGTCCGCCGCGTCCCTCGTGCCTGCGCTCCTCCGCACCGAGCTCGCGGATCGCGATCGAAAGCTCGCGTCGCTCGTGCCTCGGGAGAGCTGGGAAGGGCAGCTCGCCGACGCGCTCGTCACCGCGACCTCGCCCGCCCTTCGCGCCGCGGCCGCGAACGAGGCGCTGGGGGATCTCGAGCTGCTCTTCTCCTCGCGGGCCCGCTGGGCGCCCAGCGCGATCCGGATCGCGCTCCTCGGCGGCCTCCTCTTCGGCGCCCTCGCGCTCATCCGGGCCGACTGGATGCTGTCGATCGTCGTCGTCGGTCTCTCGGCGGTCGCCGCGGGAGCGTGTGCGACGATCTCCTCCAAGACGCGCGCGACGGAGAAGCTGCTCCGAAAGCAGGCCGACGCGCTGATCGACGCCCTCATCCCCGGATTGCCGCGCGTCGAGTCGGTAGGTCGGCGCTTCAAAGACGTACTGTGATCATCGCGACCGGAACGCTCTGGCGCATCGGGGTCTAGTGGACCACGATCGAAGAATTCGTGTACGCTCCGGGAACCTTCTTCCCGGTCAGGCGTCTGAGGTTCGAATCTCCCGCTCCCCGACGCCCCGTCCCTTCTCGCCGGGCTCGCTCCCCTCACGGAGGCTTTGAGTATGACGCAGCCGCAGACGATGTCCCCGCAGCGCCCCGGCCAGATGACCGCCGTCATGCGGGCGATGCCGCAGGCGACGGGTCCGAAGGTCCTTCGGATCGGCCTCGTCCAGGGCGGAAAGGTGATCGAGGAGCGCGTCATCAAGCAGCGCACGCACGTCACGGTCGGTCCGAGCGAGAAGAGCATGTTCGTGCTCCCGACCAAGAACGTGCCCCCGAACTTCAAGCTCTTCGAGCTCGTCGGCAACGACTACTGCTTGAACTTCCTCGAAGGGATGACGGGACGCGTCGCGCTGAAGACCGGCATCAGCGACCTCTCGGCGCTCCGAGGACAGGCGCGTCGGTCGCAGCAAGGCCAGGTGCAGGCCTATCAGATTCCCCTCAACGAGGAGGCGCGCGGAAAGGTCGTCGTCGGCGAGACGACGTTCTTGTTCCAGTTCGTCGCGCCGCCGCCGGTTCAGCCGCGGCCTCAGCTCCCGGTGTCGGTCAAGTCGGGGGTCGACATCGACTGGACGACGACGATCATCGCGGCGTTCTCATTCCTGTTCCACTTCGGCCTCATCGGTTCGATCTACTCGGACTGGATGGACCCGGTGGTCGACGATCAGATCAACGTCGCGCAGCTCATCGAGTCGGTGAAGCAGCTGCCCGCGCCGCCGCCGGTCGAGGAGCAGAAGGAGAACGTCGACGCCAACGCGACCGCGACGGCCGCGGCGACGGTCGCCGCAGAGGCCCCGAAGGCGGCCTCGGCAGGCGCTTCGAAGGCGACGGGCTCGGGCGGCGCGAAGGTGAGCGACTCGAAGGCTGCACAGATCTCGAACGAGCTCGCCTCGCTCGACGTCGCCATGCTCTCGACCCTGAACTCGAACGGCGCCTCGACCGATCGCGTCCTCAGCGGCTCGGAGATGCCTCTGAACTTGCTCGACGAGGCGGCGGCCTCGAACGCGGCCGCGGGCCGTGGCGGCAACGAAGGCCTCCACCTCGGGAGCGGCGCCGGCTACTCGGGCCGTCCCGGCGAGGCCGGGGCGGGGGGTCTCCAAGGCCTCGCGAACACGGGCAAGGGAGAGGGTGGCCCCAAGTCGGGCGACACCGTCAAGGTGAAGGGCCCCACGGGCAGCGTCGGCGTCGGCGGCGCGAACGTTTCGGGCGGCAGCGTCGCCAACGCGGGCGCGGTCGTCGCGGGCATGGCTGCGGGCTTCCGCCGTTGCTACAACAAGGGCCTCCAGGAAAACCCGGACATGAAGGGCACGGTCCGTATCACGGCGAAGATCGGCCCGAACGGTGAGGTCCTCGGCGCGAGCCCGTCCGGTGGTGGCAACCTCTCCGGGACGGTCATCTCCTGCGTCGCCGCGCGCGTCTCGAGCGCGCAGTTCGCACCCCCGGATGGCGGCGGCGCGACGATCGTCATCCCGGTCTCGTTCCAGCCGCAGTGAGGGGCTGAGCGATGGGACGTGGCGCGGGGGCCTCGGGCCCTCGCGCCGTTTTGTGGCACGGAACCGACGCTCGGTGGCCTACCCCCGATGAATGCCCACGTGCTTCCGGGCACCGGACACGATTGGCCGCCCCAGGTTCACCTACCCGTGACCCGGAGCGTCCGTCTCGTAGGGTGCCCCCCGACCGGGACTGGGAGCCGAACCATCGTGCTGGCTCCCCGCAGCGTTGACACCCCGTGTGCCGGGCTTCTATAGTCGGGCGCATCCCCCAGGGAGGGTCTGAATGACTCGCGAAAAGCTGATTCGTTTCGTCGCGGCGGCGGTGGTCACGCTTGGCGTGGGCCACGGAGTCGCCGTTGCCCAAGGCGAGCCGCAGGGCCAGGGTCAGCCTGCGGGGGCTTCGACCGGAACCCCGGCTGCTGCCGGCCCCGCTGCCGGGGGAACTGTGGGCACGCCCCAGGGCGGCGTCGTCGGTGGCGGCGTCGTCGGTGGGGGCGCGCTCGGTGGGGCCGACGTCTCCGCGGGGCTCTCTCGTCAGGTGAACATCCCGCCGGCGGAGCAGCTCTCCACCTCGGACGGGGACATCAGCCGCATGGAGGCGGCCCGCGACACGGTTCGTCGGCAGCTGATGGATGCCCGCGCCCAACGCGACGTCGTCAAGACGCTCTGCCTCAACGACAAGCTCTCGCAGCTGAACGTCGCGATCTCTTCCGCGCAGGAGCGACACGATGCGCTGCAGGCGGCGGTCAAGCGCGGCGACACCGACCTGGCGACGCACGAGTTCACGATCATGACGGTGCTCCGCCAGCGGTCTGATCAGCTCATGGCCGAGGCGAACCAGTGCCTGGGTGAGGAGATCGGCACGCCGGGGAACAGCTCGGTGATCACGACGATCGACAAGACCCTCCCCAACGAGGATCCGTCGCAGTACCCGAATTTCACGCTGTCGACCGAGCCGCCGAGCTGCTCGAGCTGTTTCCTCTGAAGAGGTAACCGCGTTTCGCGAACGTCTTGCCTGCAACCCCTCGAGCGAGTAACGGTACTCGCACAAAGGGGGCCTGATGGCTGGGCTCCCGCCGAACGACGCCGAAGACGGGCGGGCCGCTCCGGTCACCATCGATTCGGTCACCATCGATTCGGTTACATCGCATCTGTGTTTCGTCTGTTATCGCGTCGCAGCTCGGGAATTTGACGGGTCATGCGATGAAGTCGGCCGCCCAGGTCGCAGTCGCCCAACCACCGCTTCTTCGCGCTAGCCGAGCAGGCATGAGCAGATCCGTCATCCTTGGAACTCTTCTGGTCTTGTTGGGCCTGCTCCTGCCGAGCGTGGCTTCGGCGCAGACGCAGGTGTGGCTCTCCGATCGCCGGTACACCGAGGGCATCGGCATCAAGGTCGGTGACTTCGAGCTGCACCCCGGCGTCGCCGCGGAGTTCGGCTACGACTCCAACTACTTCCTCCGCGCCGACAAGACCCCGTCGGAAGACCCGGTCGGTGCGCTCCGGTTCCGGCTGACCCCCTCGTTCTCCCTCTCGACCATCGGCGCGCAGCGCCGGGAAGATGCCGGCGGTAGTCCCCCGGCGCTCAACTTCCGCGCCGGCATCCACGCGACGTACGACGAGTTCATCCCAGTCAGCGGCACGCAGACCGGGAAGGACCTGATGAAGAAGCAGCGGAACGTCGGCGGGGTGCTCGACTTCAACCTCGACATCTTTCCGGGCCGGGTGGTCGGCGGCAACGTCCACGGAACGCTCGCGCGCAGCATCGAGCCGAGCAACGCCGGCGACACGACGAAGAGCTTCAATCGCATCTCCCCGTCGGCCGGCGCCGAGATCGCCTTCACCCCCGGTCAGGGGACGTTCGACTGGCGCTTCGGCTACGACTTCACCGCGATCGTCTTCGAGAACAGCATCTTCTCGAACCTCAACAACTTCGATCACGAGATCAAGACGCGCGGCCGCTGGCGCTTCCTGCCCCGGTCGGCGCTGACCTTCGACGGTCGGTTCGGGTTCATCAACTACCCCAACGCGACGAGCAAGACCTCCTCGCACCCGATGCGCGCGCGCATCGGCTACAACGGCCTCGTCACGAACTCGCTCGCCATTCTCGCCATGGGCGGCTGGGGCGCGAGCTTCTACAAGGCGCCGACGGGCGCGACGCTGCCGGTCCAGGACTTCGACAGCTTCATCGGTCAGGCCGAGGTGAAGTTCCTCCTGACGCCCACGCCGGCGAACGATCCCCAGGCGGCTTCGCTGTCGCTGTCGGCGTTGTCGCTCGGCTTCTTCCGCGACTTCGCCGACTCGTTCATCGGGACCTACTACGAGGTCGACCGCGGCTACGCGAAGTTCTCGTACTTCTTCGCGGGGCGCTTCCTGCTCGTGCTCGACGCGGGGGTGGGCCCGTACCGCTTCCCGACGCTGTCGGCGACGCAGGCCGCCTGGACCGACGTGCGCGTCGACGGGTCGGTGTTCGGAGAATATCGCTTCGCGAAGTACTTCGGCGTGAATGCCACGGTCCGCTACGCCAACAATCTGAGCAGCACCGTGCTCACGGGCGTGGCCGGCTCTCCGGCGGGGAACTTCGAGAACCTGCAGTGGCAGGACTTCCAGGCGTTCCTCGGCGTTCGCTGGATGATGTGATCGATCGCGTGGAAGACGAGGGCAGCCGCATCGAGCCCTCGCGACCCCGCCCTGCGCGCCAGCGAGGGTCCGAGCTCCGGGAGGAGCTGCTCTCGGCCATCGCGCGGGGCGGTGCTCTGCCCGCATCGTAGGGGTTCCGCATGACTCTTTCGGACTCTCGTTCGCTCTCGCTCCGCCTCTGGAAGGTGCTGCTGAGCGCGCTCTGCGCCGTGGCGCTCCTCGCGTGCGGCGGACCGCCTCGACCCGTGAACCTCCCACCCCCCGTCGAGTCGACCACGCTCGGCGTCGGCGACGAGCTCGAGGTGCGCATCGCCGGCGAGGACAAGCTGCCGATCACGTTCGTCGTGGCGCCTGATGGCACCATCGATCTGCCGTTCATCAACCGAATGAAGATCGACGGGCTCGAGCCGCAGGAGGTTGCCGCCAAGGTCCGCGATCAGCTCATCTCGGGCGAGTTCTTCAAGAACCCGAGCGTGTCCGTGATCATCAAGTCGTACAACTCGAAGCGAATCGAGATCATCGGCGAGGTGAAGAAACCCGGATCGTTCCCGCTCGAGCCCGGGATGACGCTCCTCCGCGCGATCTCGCTGGCGGGCGGCTTCACGTCCACGGCCGACAAGTCCGTCACCATTCGCCGGAAGGTGAAGGGCGCGGTGAAGAAGGCCACGGTCGACGTCGGACAGATCATCGACAACAAGATCGACGACGTCCCGCTCCAGTCGGGCGACACGATCAACGTGGACCAGACGATCCTCTGACGCAGTCCTTGATGAGGAAGCGCGCGTCCGCGAGCGCGCTCAGTTCTTTCGCGCGAGCTCCCAGTGGCGTCGACCTTCGGCGTCCACGGTGGGCTCACCGATGCGGAGCATGCTGAGCGCGACCTCGCGCACTCGACCGTCGCGCTCTTGTTGGAAGCGGATCCGCTCGCCGTCCGAGAAGAGGACCACGCAGCGGCCGAACGCGAAGTGCGTGACGACGTCGTTCTCTTCTGGGTAGAGATCGGGCGAGTCCGCGCGGCGGAGCTTGGGAGGGAGCGGGGGACCGGCGGGGGCGGCGGTCGCGCCCAGTGCCGACGGACGCTCGTCGCGGATCTGGGGCGCCGAATCGCGTGGCGGCGGGAGCGGCAGCGACGCCGCGTCGCTCGGACGGCTCGGCGTGGCGCTGGGGACGAGGGGCTCCTGGTCCGACGGCCGCGTGCTCGTCGACGCGCGCAGCACCGCCCGGACGTGCGCCGAGACCACCGTCGCCTTCACGAGGATGCCGCCGGCCAGCTGCGAGCCGAGCTCGGTCTCGCGTGCGACCGTCGCGCGCAGCTCGAGGCTGCCGTTCGACGATGATCCACTGAGGGTGAGGAGATCGCAGGCGCCTCGCAGCTTGTGCTCCGAGCGTGCCCCTCCGGACGAGGACAGGGTCGTGAGCTCCACGTCTTCCAGCTCCCCGGAGCCGACGAGGAAGGCCTCGGTCGAGCCGGCTTGGGCGATGGCGCGGCGGAGGGACTCGATGAGCTCGTCCCCGGGCTCGAGGACGATCTCTACGACGGTGGCTGCCTGAGGCGACGAGAGCTGCACTCCTCACTCCTTCGGTTGTGTGTTGCGCTGCTTCGGGGACGCGTTGGGCCGCGGCTCCACGGTCACGTCGAGCTGAGGGGCAGAGGCGGCGCGCTTCGCGCCGGGATCGCCTGCGGCCGCGGTGATCTCGTCGCGCGGGAGGCCGGCGCTCACGAGCGCGTCGCGGGCGACGCTGGCGCGCGCGCCAGCGAGATCTTGTGCCTTCTGCGATGTGTCGCTCGCGCGGTCCGCGTACGCCTCGAGGATCACCAGCACGTTCGGGCGGCCCCGGACGAGCTGCGCGATCATGGCGAGCTCCTTGGCGAGCGCGGCGGTCGGCTTGGTGCGCCCTGGCTCGAACCGGCCCGAGCCCTTCACCGAAGCAGCTTCGGGCTCGAGCTCGACCCGGTTGCCGACCCACCGAACGAGGCTCTTCTGTCCCGGCTCCGGGCAGCCGTCTTCGTCCTGGATGCCGTTGATCGTCTCGGCGGCGTTGGGACACACGTCGACCTTGTCGGGGATGCCGTCTTGATCGTTGTCGGGATCGGGACAGCCGTCCTCGTCCCGGAAATGGTCGAGGTCCTCGGGCTCGTCGGGGCAGCGATCGGCGACGTCTTGGACCCCGTCGTGGTCGTTGTCGTCGTCGGGGCAGCCGTCGCCGTCCTGGAAGCCGTCCTTGTCCTCCGGGGCGTTCGGGCACAAGTCGGCGGCGTCGGGGATGCCGTCGTGATCGTTGTCGGGATCGGGGCAGCCGTCCTCGTCTTGGAAGCCGTCCTTGTCCTCGGGCTCCATGCGGCACGCATCGTCCACGTCCGCGACCCCGTCGTGATCGTCGTCCAGATCGGGACAGCCATCGTCGTCCTGGAAGCCGTCCTTGTCCTCGGGCTCGTCGCGGCAGCGGTCGAGCTTGTCGGGGATGCCGTCCTGGTCGTTGTCGGGATCGGGGCAGCCGTCGTCGTCTTGGAAGCCGTCGCGATCTTCGGGCACGTCGGGGCAGAGATCGTTGCGATCGAGGACGCCGTCGCCGTCGCGATCGGTGCCGCGCGGGGCGTAGCGCAACGCGCCGGTGAAGCGCATGCGCGGCTCCGTGAGCGTCGACGAGGTGAAAGGGAGCGCGCCGCCGCCGGCCACCGTGAACGACACGTCGCCGCCGAGGAAGGGGGCGATCGATGCCTCGCCCATCCACTCGGCGGGCACGAGCGCCGGCACGTCCTTCTGCGCGGCGAGCGTCGGGAGCGCGAAGGCCTCGAGCCCGAGCGCGAGGTGCCTCTTCTCCCAGACGACGACCGAGCCGGCGAGCGCCACGCTGAGCTGCGATCCCCACGTCGCGGAGCCGAGCGTCGATTCGCCGCGGATGCGCGCGCCCGCCTCGAGCGACGCCTCGAAGCGCCCGAGGACCAGCTGCCCCGTGACGGCGGGGATCAAGGTCGCCGTGGGCGAGCGCGCGAACGCGGTTCCGTCGCCGAGCGGCGCGCCGAATTCGAGTCGACCGAGCACGCTGAGGCCGTCGCCCTTGCCCTTTCGCGATCGGGGCAGGATCGCGTAGGTGAAGCCGAAGCGCGGATCGCGCAGCGTGCTCCGCGCGAGCGTCGCGCCCGAGCCCGTGAACACCGCGACGCCCGCGCCGTCTTGGAAGAACGTCATCGGCGCGGCCAAGGTCAGCTCGAACCGGTCGGTCACGCCGACGGCGAGCAGGAAGCTGCCGTCGAAGAGGTTGTCGAGCGCGCGGATCTTCCTTCCGTCTGGATCCACCGAGGGCGCGACGAGCGTGATCGGTCGCGACGAGTACGAGCCGACGAAGCCGAAGGAAGCTTCGCCGGCGGGCGTCGTCCACCCCGAGCCGACGGCGAGGTGGTCCGACGAGCCGGGACGGAGCCAGAGGTTGTCGGCGTCGATGCACGTCGAGAGCTTGCCGTAGCAGTCGTCCGCGCGCGCTGGCTCGGCGGTCGACGCGACGACGAGCGCGGCGGCCATCGCGGTGGACGCGCTGCGGAAGCGGCGACCGACGGACCGTGCGCGCTCGCGAGAGGCTTCTGCTTCGCGTGCGTCGGGGCCTCGGTCCATCGCCCCAAGGTGTCTAGCAAAGCCGCGAACGGTGAGCTATCAGCAAAAACGCTCGTCGCCGTGATTGCTCCCGCTCGCGCCTTCCACCCGCGTCCCGTCTTGCTCGCCTCCGCCTCTCCGCGGCGCCGCGAGCTCCTCGCGGCGTTGGGGATCCCGCTGATCGTCGCGGCGTTCGAGATCGACGAGACGCGGCGGCCGGGAGAGGACGTGGACGGCTATCTCGAGCGCATCGCGGGCGAGAAGCTCGCGACGGCGCTCTCGCGCGCAGAGGCGGGCGCGGTGGGATCGATCGAGCTCGGCGCGGTGCTCGCGGCCGACACCGTCGTCGTGCTCGACGGCGAGGCCCTCGGGAAGCCGCGCGACGACGCGGAGGCGACGCGGATGCTCACGGCGCTCTCGGGGCGCGCGCACCAGGTCAAGACGCGGTTCGCGATCGGCTCGCTCGCTGCGCCCCCCCGCGCTCGCCGTGCGCAGACGGTCACGACCGAGGTCTCGTTCCGCTCCCTCTCGCCCGCGCAGATCGCGCGCTACGTCGCGACGGGCGAGGGGCGCGACAAAGCGGGCGCCTACGCCATCCAGGGCATCGGCGGGTTCGCGGTGCGCCGGATCGAGGGGTCCTACTCGAACGTCGTGGGCCTGCCGGTCTGTGAGGTCGTCGAGGCGCTCGAGGCCGAGGGGCTGCTCGAGGGCTTTCCCTTCGCGCCGTCGATCGGCGCTTGAGCTCCGACGCCGCGGCGATCCCTCCGCGTCGGGACGGCCTCGCCGCCGCGGCGCTCGGCTTGGTCCTGCGTCTTGCGGTCGTCGCGTGGGCGTGGTCGCGCATCCCGCCTGCTGCGGATGGCACCTTCTACGACGTCATCGCGCGTCGCATCGCCGAGGGTCAGGGCTACACGTGGCGCTGGCCGGACGGTACCGTCACGTTCGCGGCCCACTACCCGGTCGGTTATCCCGCGCTCGTCGCGGCCTCGTACCGGATCTTCGGCGCCGCCCCGGGCTCGGCGATGATCGCCGGCGCGCTGCTCGGCGCGCTCGGCGTCTTCGCGGTGCATCGGATCGTCGCCCGCGGCGGATCGAGGCGGCAAGCCGGCGGCGCCGCCGTGGCCATGGCGATTCATCCCGGCTTGCTCAGCTACACGCCGGCGCTCATGACCGAAGGGATCACCGCGTCGCTCGTGGCGTTCGCGCTCCTCGCGTTCGTGCGCGCCCGAGAGGTGGAGGGAAAACCGCGCCTCGCGCGCGCCGCCGCATTGGGCGTGATCGTCGCCCTCGCGACCTACGTCCGGCCGCAGAGCATCGTCCTCGCGCCGCTCCTCGCGATGCTCCTGCCGACCCCCGGGGCGACGCGCTTCCTCGAGCGGGCGCGAGGCCTCGCGACGCCCGCGATCGTCGCCACGGCGCTGGTCTTCGCGCTCGTCGCGCCGTGGACGGCGCGCAACTGCGAGCGCATGGGGCGGTGCGCGCTCGTGAGCGTGAACGGCGGGTGGAATCTGCTCATCGGCACCGACCGCGACGCCAACGGATCGTGGGCCGCGGTGAAGGTGCCTCCCGCGTGCCGCACCGTCTACGACGAGGCCGAGAAGGACGCGTGCTTCGGGCGCGAAGCGGCGCGCGACATCGCCGCGCAGCCGATCGCTTGGCTCACGCTCGTCCCGAAGAAGCTCGCCGCGACGTTCGACTACGCGGGCGCAGGACCCTGGTACCTGCACGCGTCGAATCCGTCGGCGTTCCCGTACCGCGCGAAGATCGTCGTCGGGGCCGTGGAGGTCTTCTTCGAGCGGATCTGCGTGCTGCTCTCCTTGGCGGCGGTGGCGCGCGCGTCGCGAACCGAGCGGCGCGCCGTCGCACGCGGGCTCCTCGGGCTCACGATGTTCTCCGCGGCGGCGCTCTTCACCGTACATGCGTACCTGGCCGTGCTCGGGCTCGCGCTCGCCCTCGGGATCCTCGCGCTGCGGAGGGGGGCGCAGGCGGACCCGCCGATCTTCGCCGGGACCCTCGTCGTCCTCGGCTCGACCCTCGTCATCCACGCAGTGTTCTTCGGCGCCGGGCGCTACTCGCTCGTCACGTTCCCCGCGCTGGTCGCCCTCGCCGCGTTCGCATTCGGTGAGCGCCCTCGCTCCACTTTTGACAGCGACGCCCGGGGTCGGGCATCCTAGCGCCCATGCCGCTCATCGAGACCGAAGAAGCCGCTCGCCGTCTTGCCCGCGCGATCGCCAGCGATCTGTCGCTCTACAACGAGGAGAAGATCGTTCAGGGCATCACCAACGACGACCTCTTCACGACGCTCGCCGAGGAGATCGAGGAGGGCCGCGCGCTCTACAAGAGCCGCGTCTCGGCCGACCTCTACCACAAGAATTTCTACGACCGCGCCCTCGTCGACATCCTCATCAAGTCGAAGGGGCACGTGAAGTCGAAGGTCTGGTAGCGGCGGCTCAACGTCCGGCGTCCTCGCGGCTCGCTTCACGCAGCCTCGCGAGGACGCGGGCCACGTCGCCGGGCGTGGGGCTCTCGAAGCGGAGCCGTTTCCCGGTCACGGGGTGCACGAACCCGAGGACCCGCGCGTGGAGCGCCTGGTGGCCGAGCTCGTCGCCGAGCCGCGCGAGCGCAGGATCGCGCGGGCGGCTGCCGTAGAGCGGATCGCCCAGGATCGGTGTCCTCAGCTGCTCGGCGAGGTGCACGCGGAGCTGGTGCGTGCGCCCGGTCTCGAGCGTGCACGCGACGAGCGTCGCGCCTCGCAGTCTCTCGAGCACGCGAACGCGCGTGACCGCGTGCTTGCCGCGATCGACGAGGGAGGTGAAGCGGAGCCGGTCCTTCGGGTGGCGCCCGTGGAACGTCGAGACGGTGCGCTCCTCGGCGCGGCCGACGACGATCGCGACGTACTCTCGCTCGATGTCGTGCACGGCGAAGAGCGCCTTCAGCGCCTCGCGCGCGGCCGCCGTCTTCGCCACGACGAGCAGCCCGCTCGTCCCCTTGTCGAGGCGATGCACGATGCCCGGGCGCGCGTGGCCCTGCCGATCGTGCCCGTCCCCCGGGAGAGCGAAATCGCCGCGCGCGAGCAGGCCGTTGACGAGCGTTCCGCCGGCGTGACCACGCGCCGGATGGACGACGAGACCCGCCGGCTTGTCGATCACGAGCAGGTGGGCGTCCTCGAACACGACCACGATCTCGACGCTGGGATCGGGCTCCGCGTCGCTCGGCGGCGGCGGGGCGGGGCGCACGCGGACCTCCGCTCCGACCGGGACGGGGCGCGACGCCGTCGCCGTGGCCCCGTCGACGAGCACGCGGCCTTCGGCGATCCAACGCTGCACCTCGGCGCGCGAGGTCGACGGCGCGTCGCTCGCGCGAAGCCAAGCGACGACGCACTTGTCGAGTCGGTCGCGGGCGTGCCCGGACTCGACTCGGAACCGGAGCTCCGAGGGATCGCCCGCCTCAGTAGTCCGAGTCGTCGTCGCCGTCCTCGTGGGAGCCGAGCTCGGGGTTCAGCGCGATGTGGGACTCGAGATCCTCCAGGCGCTGGGCCTCGGAGAGCTCGAGCAGCCCGGACTGCTCCGCGAGGTACAGATCGAACGCGGTGTAGCGAGGGAACACGCGCACGTTCGTGTCCTCGTGGTCGACGCCGAGGATGAGCAGCTCGCCGTCGCGGCGCGCCTCGCCGAGGTAGAGCGCGTTCCACGGGTGGCGCGGCCGGTTCGGCAGGCGCAGGACCTTGGTCTTGATGCGCGAGTCGGTCCAGCCGAGGTCGGTGCGGGCCTCGGCGAGCTTGCGGATGCTCGTGAGCCGCGGTCGGGGGCTCTGCGGGTTCGTCCCGAAGCGCCCGCGGCCGTGCCATCGGATGGGCTTGCCCGCGCGCGTCGTGAGCGTCAGGAACGTCGCGAACGTGTAGTCGAACGCGAGGAACGCGCGCAGCGTGGGCGGAAGCTCGACCATCAGCTTCGACTCGAGCGCGTCGAGCGCAGCACGGCCGGCTCCGACTGGCGCTCCCTCACCTTGCTTGGGGGCGCGCGCTCGGAGTTGAGCGATGACGTGCTGGACGAGCGGGAGACCGCGTTCGATGGTCGGCATATGACTCTATGAAGCCCTTCGTGGGGGCTAGCATGAGCGCGCCGTCCGTATCAAGAATTATCGGGGAGCGGGTCCGCTGCGCGACCGTCCTTCACACCGCCCGCGAGCAGGCGCGGGTAGCGACGGCGCAGGATTCCGAGCGCGACGAACCCGACGAGCACCGCGAACCACAGCGTCGCGAGCCGCCCGAGGAGCATCGTCGCGGTCGCGACCGCGCTCGGGACGTGACCGAGGCGCACCATCGACTGCTCGAGCACCTTCTCGGTCACGCCGAGGCCGCCCGGCACCGGCACGAGCGCCCCCGCGAGGGTCGCGGTCGAGTAGAAGAAGCTCGTCTGCGCGAGGTCGTGGTGCTCGCCGAAGCCGCGCAGGATGGTCCAGACGCCGACGCCCTCGATCGCCCAGCCGACGATGGAGAGGATCGACGGGTAGACCAGCCTCGCGGGCGTCGTCAGCTCGCGCAGCTCGAGGAGGCCCTGCTCGACCTTCGGCACCATGCGCGAGCCGAGTCTCCCGAGCGCGCCCGGCAGCCGGGGGAGCGGGCGAAGGAGCAGACGCGTGACGTCGGGGAAGGTGATGAGCAGGAGGAGCGTGAGCACGACCGCGCCCCCGAGACCGGCCCAGAAGAGGCCTCCCGCGAACGCGGTGCTCCCGACGGTGATGAGCACGATGATGCCGAGGAGATCGGTGAGACGCTCGGCGACGACGATCGGCGCGGTCCGCACCATCGGGATCCCACGCGTCTCGGAGAGCACGAGCGACTTGAAGACCTCGCCGACCTTGCCCGGCGTGATGGTCAGCACGAACCCCGACAGGAACGTGAGGAGGCTCTCGCCTTTCGGCACGCCGCGGATCCCGAGGACCTTGAGGTAGTACTCCCACTTGAGGAAGCGGATGCCGTAGTTCGTGAGCGACAGCGCGCACGCGATCGCGAACGTGCCGAAGGCGAAGTGGCGCAGCTCGGCGGCGATCTTGTGCGTGCCGCTGATGACCACGATCGCGCCGTAGACGACGACGCCGATGAGGACGCCGGTCACGAGCTTCTTGCCGAGGGCGCTCGGGCTCGGGGGCAGCGTCGCCGCGTCGGCGGCGTGCGGCGGTTCGGAGAGCGCGGGCGCGGGAGCGTCCGCGAGGACCTCGGTGCTGGCTTCGCTCATCGGCTCGGGGGGCGCATCGACTGGGGTCGGCGCGAAGAGATGGGGCCTTGGTCGGCTCCGCGCCGCGCGCGCACGGCCGCTCGGACGCGGAGAAAGGTGAAGAGCAGCCCGAGCAGCAACGTCACCCCGCCGATCCCGAGGATCAGCCACGGAGACGCCGCCCACTTGCCCTTGCCGAGGGCGTCGGCGGGGCGATCGTAGGCGGGCTCGAGAAGCATGCCCTGGCTCCTACACCCGAAGTGGCGGGTCCGCCAGTCGCCGGCACGTTTCGCGGAGAAGCGCGGTCGTTCGATCCATTTTGAGGGGCATCGACAGGGTTTGAGCGCGTCGAAGGCCGTCGCTCGGTTAGAGTCGCGTCACCGCGCCATGCTCCAACCGTCCCAGAAGGTCTCTCTCGGCTCCGCTGCGCGCGCCGCGGCGCTCGCGTTCGGTCTCCTCGCGTGCGGTCGCGCGGGCCTCGACCCTTACGGGGTCGGGGGTGGAGGTGGGCTCGGCGGCGCGGGTGTGACGACGTCGAAGGCGACGAGCGCCACGTCGACGGGCACGGGCACCGGCACGGGGACCGGATCGTCCACCGGGGGCGCCGGCGGCGCGTGCACCGTCGCGCAAGAGTGCGAAGACGGCGACCCGTGCACGACCGACCAATGCGAGGGCGGTCATTGCGTGTTCGCTCCGCGAGACGACGACGGCGACGGCGTCGTCGCGGTCGCGTGCGGCGGAGGCGATTGCAACGATCTGAACCCGAACGTCTTCCCCGGTCACCCCGAGGACTGCTTCGACGGCGCGGACAACGACTGCAACGGAGTTGCAGATTGCTTCGACCCGGCCTGCGCCGGCGTCCCGAACTGTGGATGCACGCCGTCGCCCGCCGGCGAGAACTGCACGAACGGCAAGGACGACGACTGCGACGGCAAGGTCGACTGCAACGATCCGGACTGCCAAGGAACGCCCGCCTGCGGCTGCCTCGCGAGCGAGGCGGGGCATTGTCAGAACGGCTTCGACGACGACTGCGACGGTCAGATCGACTGCAGCGACAGCGACTGCGCGAGCACGAGCGCCTGCCAGTGTCAGGTGCAACCCGAAATCTGCGGCGACGGCGTCGACAACAACTGCAACCTCCTCGTCGACTGCGCCGATCCTGCGTGCGCCGGCGTCTTTCCGTGCGCGTGCACGCCCCCCGGTACGCCCGAGGTCTGCAACGACGGCGTCGACAACGACTGCGACGGCAAGCCGGATTGTCAGGACCCGGACTGCAACCTCTCGCCGTCGTGCCAGCATTGCACGGCCGAGGTCTGCAACGACGGCGTCGACAACGACTGCGACGGCCTCGTCGACTGCGCCGATCCCTCGTGCGCCGGCGTGCCCGGGTGCATCCCGAAGCAGGAGATCTGCAACAACGGCCTCGACGACGATCTCGACGGTCTCGTCGACTGCCAAGATCCCGACTGCGCGAACAACCCCTTCTGCCAGCAGCAGCAGGCCAACTGCCTCTCGCCGAAGCTGATCCCCGGTTCGGGGACCTACTTCGGCGACACGACCGGCCACGTGAGCGAGACGATCGGATCGTGCGGCGGATCGGCGGGCGAAGCCGTGTTCTTCTTCGTCCTCACCCAGCCGTCGTTCGTCGAGCTCGACTCGATCGGCACGGGCTTCGACTCGGTGCTCTACGTGCGCACCGGCGCATGCAACAGCGGCAAGGAGCTGAACTGCGACGACGACTCCGGGGGGAATCACGCCGCCAAGCTCACCTTCAACATCCTGTATCCCGGGACCTACTTCGTCTTCCTCGACGGGTTCACCGTGGATCCGAACCTCGGGCCGAACGAAGGGCCGTTCACGCTGAACGTGACGATCACCCCGAACCCGCCCGAGAAGTGTCACGACGGGATCGACAACGACGGCGACGTGCTCGTCGACTGCGCGGACCCCGACTGCACCACGGACGGCTCGTGCTTCCACTGCAATGGCGGCAAGGATCCCGAGCCCGAGTTCGCGCCCGGTCGGTGCACCGACGGAGAGGACAACGACTGCGACGGGCAGATCGACTGCGCCGACAAGGACTGCCACGCGAGCGACGTCTACGTGACCGAGTGCTGCGACGGGGTCGATCAGAACGGCAACGGCATCATCGACGACTACGCGTGTCGATGCGCGACCAGCGCCGACTGCCAGAACGGTCAGCTCTGCTACACGGACACCGTGCACGCGTGCGGGCTGCCGTGCTTCCAGATCAGCGGCAACTCGATCTGCCCCGCGATCGCG
>CAYYKK010000150.1:1869-17005 GCA_964467935.1 uncultured Polyangiaceae bacterium | reverse complement strand
CGAAACCCCGTAGCGCGCGCGTGCTCCGCGTCCTCGACGAGCTGCTCTTCGCTCTGCGCCGCGACGGCTTCGTCGTGTCCACGTCGCAGGCCATCGACGCCGCGCGCGTGGTGCGCCTCCTCGGATGGGACGATCGCGAGCGGCTCGCGACCGGCCTCGGCGCCGTCCTCTCGAGCGACCCGCACGACCGAGGCCGCTTCCGGCGCGCGTTCGACGAGTTCTTCTCTCTCGACCGAGGCCACCCGGGCGATCTGTTCGAGCGGCTCCGCCATCGCGGCTTCGACCCGAGCGAGCTCTCCGTCCTCCGGGAGCTCTTCGCAGCCGCGGCCGAGCGGAGCGGTCAAGCGGGAGATCTCGTGATGCCGAGCGCGCTCGTGGGCTCGCCGAGCGAGCTCGATCACCTCCTCGCGCTCGCGGGTGTGCGGCGAACGCTCGCGGGCATGACGAGCCCGCTGCAGGCAGGCTTCTTCGAGCAGAGGATCTCCCAGTCCTTGGGGCTCGGGCGGGCCGCGTCCGCGCTCGGGCGTGTCAGGCGGGTGCTCATCGAGGCCCTCGGTGATCGCGGCGCAGGGCTCGCGGACGCCCTCGACGAGGAAATCGCGAACATGAAGCGCCGCGTCCGCGTGCACGTGGAGCAGTCGCTCGCGCTGCGCGACGGCAGCTTCGACGAGCGCGAGCGAGGCGCCGAGCACGTGCCGTTCGGCGCGCTCTCCGAGGGCGAGATCGCCGACGTTCGCCGCGCCGTACGCAGGCTCGCCGAGCGCCTCCGAGGCGCCGAATCGGTCCGTCGCCGCCACGCCCGCGCCGGCAAGATCGATGCGCGGCGCACCATGCGTCGCGCGTTGTCCACGGGCGGGGTGCCGTTCGTCCCTGCGCGCAAGGAACGCCGGCGCGACAAACCGAGGCTTTTGCTCTTCTGCGACGTCTCGGAGTCGGTGCGCGCCGCGTCGCGCTTCATGCTCGAGCTGGTCGCGCAGGTGCAGGAGCTCTTCGCCGACGCGCGCTCGTTCGTGTTCGTGAGCGACGTCGCCGAGACCACCGCGCTCTTCCGGGGGGAGCCCGCCGGGCGCGCGCTCGCCGCGATCGCGAGTGGGGCGGTCGTCGCCGTCTCGCAGAACTCGAACTACGGAAGGGCGCTGCGCGGCCTCGCGTCGCTGCTCGAGGGCGAGATCGACAAGCGCACCACCCTCGTCGTGCTCGGCGACGGACGCACGCACCACCACGACGCGGAGGTGGCCGTCGTCGAACGCCTCCGTCGACGCGCGCGGGCGCTGGTCTGGCTCTGCCCCGAGTCGCCGAGCTCGTGGGGGATCGGCGACAGCGCGATGCCGCGCTACGCCGCCGCGTGCACGGCCGTGCTGCCGGCCCGCACCGCGCGCGAGCTCGAGGACGCGGCCCGCACGATCGCGCGCCTTCGCTGATCGGCGCGTCGGAACGGCTTGATCCTGACGGGGCGCGAAACTACTCGCGTTCACCCATGTCCCTCGCCGACAAGTTCCAGAGCCTCGCAGCCCGCGTCGAGACCGGAGGCGCGCCGAAGTACCACGAGAAGAACGCCGAGACGAAGAAGCTCTTCGCCCGCGAGCGCATTCGTCTCCTCGTCGACGAGGCGAGCTTCGTCGAAGACGCGATGCTCGCGAACGCGCGTGATCCCGAGCTCCCTGCCGACGGCGTCGTGACCGGAACGGCTCGGATCGGGGGCCGCGTGGTCTGCATCATGGCGAACGACTCGACGGTGAAGGCCGGATCGTGGGGCGCGCGCACGGTCGAGAAGATCCTGCGCATCCAAGAGACGGCGACCAAGCTCCGCTGCCCCATCTTCTACCTCGTCGACTCCGCTGGCGCGCGCATCACCGATCAGATCGAGATGTTCCCCGGTCGCCGCGGCGCGGGGCGCATCTTCTTCAACGAGGTGCAGATGAGCGGCATGGTCCCGCAGATCTGCCTCCTCTTCGGACCGAGCGCGGCCGGCGGCGCCTACATCCCGGCGTTCTGCGACGTCGTCGTGATGGTCGACGGCAACGCGAGCATGTACCTCGGCTCCCCTCGCATGGCGGAGATGGTCATCGGCGAGAAGGTCACGCTCGAGGAGCTCGGCGGCGCGCGCATGCACTGCTCGGAGTCCGGCTGCGGCGACGTCCTCGTCTCGAGCGAAGAAGAGGCGATCGCGTGGGCCAAGCGCTACTTCGCGCTCATGCCGCAGAACGAGTCGGAGACGCCCCAGAAGGTCGCGCCCGGCGCGGCGAAGCAGGGCCTCGCGCCGCTCGAGAAGATCATCCCGACGGACGAGAACAAGCCGTTCGACATCATGGCCGTCATCGATCACGTCATCGACGAGGGATCGTTCGTCGAGATCAAGAAGCGCTGGGCGAAGGAGATCGTGACGGGGCTCGCGCGCATCGAGGGGCGGGTCGTCGGCATCGTCGCGAACCAGCCGAAGATGAAGGGCGGCGTCCTCTTCGTCGACTCCGCCGACAAGGCGGCGCGCTTCATCTGGCTCTGCGACGCGTTCAACATCCCGCTGCTCTACCTCGCCGACGTGCCCGGCTTCATGATCGGCACGGTCGTCGAGAAGCAGGGCATCATCCGCGCCGGGGCGAAGATGATCGCCGCCGTCAGCGAGGCGAGCGTGCCGAAGCTCTCCGTCGTCGTGCGAAAGGCCTACGGCGCAGGCCTCTACGCGATGTGCGGCCCCGCGTTCGAGCCGGACGCGTGCCTCGCGCTGCCCTCGGCGTCGATCGCCGTCATGGGCCCGAACGCCGCAGTGAACGCCGTCTATTTCAACAAGATCCAGGCCGTGCCCGAGGGCCCCGAGCGCGAGGCGCTCGTCGAGCGCCTGCGCGCCGAGTATCGCGAGGACATCGATCTCGTCCGCATCGCGAGCGAGCTCGTCGTCGAGGCGGTCGTGCAGCCCGAGTCGCTCCGCTCGGAGATCGCTCGTCGCTTCGCCGTCGCCGAGAGCAAGCACGAGCCGCGGCCGAAGAAGAAGCACATGGTGCCGCCGGTCTGATCCCTTATGCTTCGCGGGTGACGCTCCCTTCGCAAGGCTTCTTGCTTCGATCGACCCTCGCGATCTTCGCGCTCTCGGTCGCGCCCGAGGTGGCGCGGGCCGACGGGTTCGGTCAGGCGCTCGTGCGCGGCCTCGACTCTCCCCTCAAGGAGAACCCGTTGGCGGACGCCTCGGGCCGCGTGCCCGTCATGGTGACGCTCGCGCCCGGCCAGTCCGCCGCGTCGCTCGGGATGCGCGAGATCGCCCCGGGCGTCGCGGCCGCGCGCCTGAGCCCGAGCGATGTCCTCTCCTTCGCGGACGATCACCCGGGCGTCGCGCTCGAGGCCGGCCCACCGCTCAAGACGATGCTCGACGCGTCCGGATCGTGGACCGGCGCGCGCGCTTTTCGCAAGGCGACGGGCATCGACGGCAAGGGCGTCATCGTCGGTATCGTGGACACCGGCATCGACATCACGCACCCGAGCTTCCTCACGGCCGACGGTCACTCGCGCATCGCGTGGCTCCTCACGTGGGGCTCGCCGCAAGGGCTCCACCCCGACGTCGAGGACGCGATGGGGTGCAACGATCCGTCGCAGTCGCCGTGCGCCGTCTACTCCGGCGCCGATCTCGATGCGATGATCGCGAAGGGCGCGCTGCCGATGGACGTGCACGACACGATCGGTCACGGCACGCACGTCGCGGGCATCGCCGCGGGCAATGGGCAGAACCGGAACGGCGCGAAGGAGCAGTACGTCGGGGTCGCCCCCGGCGCGACGCTCGTGGTCGCTGCGCCCGAGCGCGGCGGCGGCTTCCCCGACGACGCCGTCGTTCGAGGCACGCAGTTCATCATGAACCGTGCGGACGCGATGGGCCTGCCCGCCGTCGCGAACTTGAGCCTCGGCGGCGACTACGGTCCGCACGACGGAACGAGCCCGCTCGAGCGATCGCTCAGCGCGCTCGTGGGAGACGACAAGCCGGGCCGCGCGATCGTGGTCGCGGCGGGCAACAGCGGCGCGCTCTACAAGGTCGGCAGCGTCGAGCCCGCCGGCATCCGCACCGAGGTGCGCGTCGATCCTCACGCGCCGGTCCGCGTCCCGGTCCTCGTCCCGGGATCGACGAACGGCCAGGTGTACGTGTGGATCACCTATCAGCTCGGCGACGAGGTGAACGTCGGGCTCGAGGGACCGCACGGCGCGACGTGGATCTCGCAGATCCCTTCGGGGGACGACGCGGGCTACGACGACGGCGCCGGCACGACGGCGAGCGTCATCAACAACGAGGACAACGGCAAGACGTCGCTCAACAAGGACACGGCCGGCGCGATCGTCGCGTGGGACGGCAAGTGGGCGCAGGGCTCGAGCTTCGCCATCCAGCTCTCGGGCCGCGGCGACGCGTCGCTTTGGGTGACGGGCACGGGCGCCGTCGGCCAGAGCGGCGCGTACTTCCCGCACGCGACCAAGGCGGGCACCATCGCCGTGCCGGCGAGCGCGCCCGACCTGCTCGCGGTCGGCTGCTCGGTGAACCGCCTGCTGTGGACGTCGTTCGACGGGACCCCGATCCAGGTCGGCCGCGAGCTCCCTCCCGACAGCACCTGTTACTACAGCGCGGCGGGGCCGACGCCGCGGGGCGTGCCGAAGCCCGAGATCCTCGCCCCCGGCGGCTTCGTCGTCTCGGCGATGAGCGCCGACACCGATCCGCGCTTCTCCCAGGGCAGCATCTTCGACGGATCGGCCGACTGCCCGAACGGGACGCAGTGCTTCGTCGTGAACAACGACTACGTCGTGAGCGCCGGCACGAGCATGTCGTCACCGCACGTCGCGGGGGCGGTCGCGCTCCTCTTCGAACAGTCGCCGAACCTCACGCAGGCGCAGGTGACCGAGATCCTCCAGGCGTCCGCGCGCCATCCGCAAGGCAGCATCCCGTACGACTCGCAGGTCGGCCCGGGCTCGCTCGATCTCACGCACGCGCTCGACGTGATGGCGGCGGAGATGCCGCTCGACACGGCGCCGGACGTCACGAAGAGCTGGTGGTTCGTCTCCGACGAGACCGCGCGACCCGACCCGACGTTCCCCGTGTGGGGCACCATCGAGCTGCGCCGCGCCGACGGCACCGTCGCGAGCGGCCTCGACGGCAAGAAGCTCTCGATCCTCGTCGACGGCGGGAAGATCGTGAAGACGCTCACCAAAGTGAGACATGGTCTCTTCCGTTTCGCCGTTGCAGGAGAGCAAGGAGCGGGCGGGACGAAGATGCAGGTGCGGGTCCTCTACGACGGCGCGCAGATCGGCGACGCCAAGGTGCTCGAGATCGCGGCCGATCCGTTCATCGACACCGCGGCGCCGAAGGCCGTCGGCGGCTGCGCGATCGGTGCGGGAACGAGCGGCGGGGGGACGAGCGGTGAGCGAGGCGCGGGCTCCGCCTTCGTCGTCGCGCTGACGCTCGCGGCCGGCGCTCGGCGGCGCGCTCGTCGTTCATGACGTTCCGCTTCTCGACGCGCACCGGCTGGAGCCTCGCCGAGAACCCGCTGACGCGTGAGACGCGCTCGCTGCGCGCGGCGGGGGTCGAGCTCCTCGACCTCACGCTGTCGAACCCGACCGTCGCCGATCTCCAGGGCCCGGCCGCGCTCGTCGAGCTGCTCGCGACCCCCGAGGGCCGCGTCTACCGGCCCGAGCCGCTCGGTCTCCTCGCCGCGCGCGAGGCCATCGCCGCCGACGCGGCCGCGCGCGGTCGCGCGCTCGATCCGAGCCGCCTCGTCCTCTCCGCGAGCACGTCGGAGGCGTACACGTGGATCTGGAAGCTCCTCGCCGAGCCGGGCGACGAGGTCCTCGTCCCGTCGCCTTCGTACCCGCTCTTCTCCTACCTCTGTGACGTCGAGGGCGTGCGCGCGGCGCCGTACCCGCTGCTCCGTGAAGAGGGGTTCCGGCTCGATCTCGGCGCCGTCGAGCGGGCCATTGGGCCGCGCACGCGCGCGATCGTCGTCGTTCACCCCAACAACCCGACGGGCACGCTGGCGCGTCGCGACGACGCGGAGGCGCTCGACGCGCTCGCGGCGTCGCGTGGCGTCGCGGTCGTGTCCGACGAGGTCTTCGGCGACTACGTCTGGGGCGAGGTCTCGCCGGCGAAGCTCCCGACGTTCGCGACGGCGCGACGCGCCCTGACGTTCGTCCTCTCGGGGCTCAGCAAGGTCGTGTGCGCGCCGCAGCTCAAGCTCGGCTGGATGAGCGTCCACGGCGAGGGCGGTCTCGTGGACGAGGCGATGAGGCGCCTCGAGGTCGTGGCCGACACGTTCCTCTCCGTCTCGACCCCGGTGCAGGCGGCGCTGCCGAGCATCCTCGCTCGCCGCGGAGAGATCCAAGCCGAGCTCCGCGCGCGCCTCGCGACGAACCTCGCGCTCCTCGACGCGACGCTCGGGGACCTCGACGGCGACGCGCCGGTGCGACGGCTGGCGGCGGACGGAGGCTGGAGCGTGATCCTCGAGATCGCGCGGACCCGGACCGAGGACGAGTGGGTGCTCGACCTCCTTCGGCAACAGCATGTGCTGGTGCAACCAGGATACTTCTTCGACATGGACCGAGAAGGGTTCCTCGTCGCGAGCTTGCTGCCGCGACCCGACGTGTTCGCCGAGGGCGCTCGCCGTCTCGCCCCCTTCCTCGCGCGCGGGTGAAGGGCCTCAGCGCCTGACGACGACCCGCGTCGCGGGCCCGAGCTCGGGGACGGAGCGCAGCCCGTACCAGTCCTTCGGCACGGCGGGCTCCGTCCACTCGAACATCTCCTTCGAGTCGATCGGCGAGAGGTTCACGCAGCCGCCGCTCTTCAGCTCGCCCCAGCCGTCGTGCCAATAGGCGCCGTGCAGGGCGTGCGGGCCGTGGAAGTTCTGCACCCACTGCACCTCGGCGTGCACGATGTTCGAGTCGGTGCTCGAGATCATCGTCGCGGTCTTGAACTTCCCGTCGATGCGGAAGGTGCCGGTCGGCGTCGACGCCGTGGAGAGCGGGTCGCGATCGGGGAACGGGATGCCGCCGCGGCCCGGCGAGACGAGCGTCGCGAAGACGGGCTCGCTCCCCTCGTAGGCGACGAGCGTGCCGCCGAGCACGCTGATGTCGAGCCACGTCCGCCGCCCGTCGATCTTCTCGCCTCCGTGGTACGGAATGTCCTTGTTCTCCGCGGCGATCGCGACGTCGTTCGCGTCGAGCCAAGCGCCGGCCTTCGTCTCGACGTAGGTCTTGCCCTTCGAGGTCGCCGTGTGATCGGTCAGCATCACCCACGCGAGGCGCGTGAGCTTGTCGCTCGTCGGCTCGAACGCGCCCTCGCCCGCGGCACGGTAGACGACGGCGTCGTGACGGCGCGCGAACGCGATGGGCAGGTGCGTGGTCGCGTCGAGGTGCACGCCGTGAAACGTCGTGGTGGGGTAGGGGCGCGTGCGATCCTTCGGGACGAGGACGTGGTCGCTCGTGACGAGCCACGTGCGGCCCGCCTCGTCGAAGGCCCGCGAGAACGCGACGGTGGACGTCGGCGCGACGTAGTCGCGCGCCTCGCGCACGAGCGCGCCGAAGGGAAAGAGCGTCGGCGCCTCGACCCCCGCGGGCGACAGATCCACGCCGACGTAGGCCTTGTCGACCTTCGACAGATCGCCGGACGCGAGGCCGGCCTTGAGCTCCGCGAGCTTCGCCTCGTGCCGATCGAGATCCCACTCGGCCTTTCGCTGCTCGTCGAGCGTCGGCACGGTCACGTAGCGAGGCGTGCCGAGCGACTCCGCGTAGCGGTAGGGGTAGGGCGAGCCCACGTCGGCGGCGTCGGCGGCGAGCGCGCGGAAGGTCGGATCGTTGGGATCGATCGTCGCCTCGTCGCCGGCGCAGACGTACCCCATGGGCTCCACGCGGTAGTAGGCGTCGCAGCCGGGACCGAGCGTCTTCGCCTTCTCGGCGCTCCCCTGATAGAGCCGCACCGAGCCGCCGATCGTCAGGTAGCCGAGCCAGCCGTGGCTCGGTCGCGGCGCGGGGAGGATCCACACGTGCCGCGCCTTCGCGTAGATGCGGTCGCCCGGCTCGACGGGGGCGGGGGGCGGCGAGGCCGGCGCGGCGGTGGCGCTCGCGCTCGCCGTGGCGAGAGCCACCTCGGCCGAAGACGCGGCGGCGGGGGGGCTCGTGTCGTGCGCCGATGCGTCGCTCGTCGACGTCGCGCGCACCGCGCCGGGATCGGCCACCGTGTCCCGCCCCTCGCGCGGCTTGGCGCCGTTGCAGCCTGCGCCGACGCAGAGCGAGGCGAAGGCGATCGTCGTCAGCGCGATCGACCGGGCTCTCTGAGGGAGGTGCAGCATGGCGGGGCGAGCCCCGCGCCTCCCGCCGTCACGAGCGGGTCTGGGCTGGGGCCGTTTCGGGCGCCATTTTGCCGTGAATGTCGCGTCACGCAAAACTCTTCACCCGTTGTGCTAGAAGGCCGAACCCTAGCACGCCTCGAAGCGCGAGGCGCGCCGCAGCGGGAGCCACCTCCATGAACTTCGACCTCACCGAGACCCAGGCGCTCATCGTGAAGAGCACGCGCGAGTACGTCGAGCGCGCCGTCAAGCCGCTCGCGGCCGAGCTCGACCGGACCGAGCGCTTCCCGCGCGAGACGCTGCGCGGCTTGGCGGAGCTCGGCCTGATGGGCGTGAACCTGCCCGCCGAGCTCGGCGGCGCCGAGGCCGGCGTCGTCGCGTACTCCCTCGCGATGATGGAAGTCGCGCGAGGGTGCGCCTCCACGGCCGTCACGATGGCCGTGAACAACATGGTCGGAGAGGTCATCGCGGCGTTCGGCACGGACGCTCAGAAGCGGCATCACATTCCGAAGCTCACGTCCGGCGAGTACGCCGCGGGGAGCTTCGCGCTGAGCGAGCCGGAGGCGGGCAGCGATCCGGGCGGCATGCGCACCACCGCGAAGCGCGACGGCGACGACTTCGTCCTCGACGGTCAGAAGCAGTGGATCACGAGCGGTGAGCACGCGGGCGTGCTCATCGTCTGGGCCCGCACCGGCGAGCAGAGCGAAGGGACGAAGGGCATCACGTGCTTTCTCGTCGAGGGCGGCGCGCCCGGGCTCCGCGTCGGCAAGCACGAGGACAAGATGGGGCTGCGCGGCTCGAACACCGTGCCGCTCACGTTCGAGGGCGTGCGCGTCCCGGCGAGCGCGGTGCTCGGCCAGATCGGCGGCGGCTTCAAGATCGCGATGATGGCCCTCGACGGAGGGCGCATCGGCATCGCGTCGCAGGCGATCGGCATCGCCACCGCCGCGCTCGAGGAGGCGACGGCCTACGCGAAGGACCGCAAGCAGTTCGGCAAGCCCATCGGCGATTTCCAGGGCATCCAGTGGCTCCTCGCCGACGCGAAGGTCGAGCTAGAGGCGGCGCGATCGCTCGCGCTGCGCGCGGCCTACCTGAAGGAGACCGGGCAGCCGTTCTCGCAGCAGGCGGCGATGGCGAAGCTCTACGCGAGCGAGGCGGCGAACCGCATCACCGCGCGCGCGTTCCAGGTCCACGGCGGCTACGGCTACGTGAAGGACTTCGCGATCGAGCGGCTCCTGCGCGACGCGCGGGTGACCACGATCTACGAAGGGACGAGCGAGATCCAGCGCGTCGTCATCGCGCGCAACGCCCTGCGCTGAGGGCGCCTGCGCGCGATCGCCGCGCGCGCCTCAGCAGGAGCCGGCGATGAGGAAGCCGAGGACCGCGACCAGCGCCAAGAAGGCGAAGGCGACGAAGAGGATCTTGCCCAGCATCGGGCGAAGCCACTTCCAGAACGTCAGCTTCAGGAGCTTCCAGAGGAGCTTCAGGATCTCGGCGAGGACCTTCTTCACCCGAGGAGCCTAGCAAACCGGGGCTCGGGGGCCAGGAGCGATCCTCGTCGCACCTTCTTCGCGGAGCAGGGCGCGGGCTATTGCGCGATGGTGACCTTCGCCGCGTAGCTGCCGGGCGAGTTGAACGTGAGGCCCTTCAGGGCGCTCACCACGCAGTCCGCGGCCTCCTCCGTCGCGGGCTCGGATCCTGCGACGCCGACGCTCGTGACGTGCCCGTCCGTGTCCACGTAGAGCGTCGCCTTCAGCGAGCCGCCCGCGTTGCACCGCGACAGCGCCTCTTTCGCTTGCCGCAGGCTCTTGCCGACGTCCCCCTCGGCCCACGCGACCGGCTCACGCACGTCGCCGTCCGGCTCGAGCGCGAAGCCCGACTCGGCGCGACCCTCCTTGCCGCCCTGCGGCGCCGGCCACGTGACGCCCATCAGGATGTCCATCATGCACCGCTCGGTCTGGCGATCGCCGAGGGTCGACTCCTTCATGAAGACCGCCTTCGCCTTGCCTTGCTCGTCGACGCGGACGGAGAAGCGCACCTTGCCTCCGAGATAGGCGATGCGCTCGGAGCCCTTCTCGAAGCAGCGCATGAGCTTCGACTGCGACCGCTGGAAGATCGAGGTGACCTCGTCCTCGTTCATCGCGCCGACCTCGGCTTCGGCGGAGATGCCGCCGCCGCCGTGGTGGTGCGCGTGGGGCGCCTCGGTGGAGCTCTCGGACTTCGCCTCGGGCGTGCTCGAGCCGCAGCCGGCCAGCGAGATCAGCGCGACGAAGAGGAGCAGATGGTCACGGGCGATGGGCTTGTTCACGCGTCCTCCCCGGGGTCTCGACTCAGGCGCGCAGGAGCGAGCTCGCCACGACGATGCGCTGGATCTCGCTCGTCCCCTCGTAGATCTCGGTGATGCGCGCGTCGCGGTAGTGGCGCTCGGCGGCGTACTCGGTCGAGTAGCCGTAGCCGCCGTGGATCTGGATCGACTTGTGCGCGACGCGCGTGGCGACCTCGGACGCGAAGAGCTTCGCCGTCGAGCTCTCGGCCGTGTGCTTCACGCCTCGGTCCTTCATCGACGCGGCCTTCCACACGAGCAGCCGCGCCGCGTCGATCTCGGTCGCCATGTCGGCGATCATGAACTGGATCGCTTGGAGGTTCGCGATCGGACCGCCGAAGCTCTTGCGCTCCTTCGCGTAGGCGACGGCCTCCTCGTACGCGGCCTGCGCGATGCCGACGGCCTGCGCGGCGATGCCGATGCGGCCGCCGTCGAGCGTCGACATGGCGACCTTGAACCCCTCGCCGTCCTTGCCGACCACGTGGCTCGCGGGCACGCGGACGTTGTCGAAGAAGATCGACGCCGAGTGCGCGGCGTGGATGCCGAGCTTGTGGTCGCGGGGCGCGACGGAGAAGCCGGGGAAGCCCTTGTTCACGAGCAACGCGGTGTGGCGCGGCTTCACCGGATCCTGGTGCGAGATGGCGAACACGATGATGTGCTCGGCGTGCGGACCGACGGTGATCCAGTTCTTCGAGCCGTTGAGCACGTAGCTGCCGTCGCCCTGACGCTCGGCGATCGTCTTCATCGTGCGCGCGTCCGAGCCGCTCGACGGCTCGGTGAGGCCGAAGGCGCCGAGGATCTTGCCCGACGCGGTCGGCGCGAGGACGTCGCGCTTCTGCTCGTCGGTGCCGAACTTGTAGAGCGGATCGCAGAAGAGCGAGTTGTTCACGCTCATGATGACGCCCGTCGACGCGCACGCGCGGCTGATCTCCTCGACGACGATCGCGTACGAGACGTTGTCGAGGCCCGCGCCGCCGAGCTCTGCGGGGATGGCCATGCCCATGAAACCGAGCTCGGCCATCTGCGAGAGGATCTCGCTCGGCCATCGCGCGGTCTTGTCGAGCTCGGCCGCCTTGGGCTCGATCTCTTTCTTGGCGAAATCCCGGGCGGTCTCCCGCACCAGCGCTTGGTCTTCGGTCAGGTCGAACTTCATCGCTCGGGACGCCTTCTAGGGTAAACGGGGAGCGGGCGCCAGCGGACATCGCCGAGGAGCGGCGAGCGCGCGCGGCGCTCCGGAGCGTGACGTCATGAGCCCCGACCACCCTGCCCACCTCACCATCGTCCGCGCGGACCACGCGCACCTCGACGCGCTCGTCGAAGGCAACGCGCGGATGGCGCTCGAGACGGAGAACCTCGCGCTCGATCGCCTGCGGCTGCGGGCCGGGGTCGGCGCGGTGCTGGACGATCCCGCGAAGGGGTTCTACCTCGTCGCGACGCGAGGCGAGGCGCCGACGCCGGTCGGTCAGCTGATGGTCACGTTCGAGTGGAGCGACTGGCGGAACGGCGTCTTCTTCTGGATTCAGTCGGTCTACGTCTGGCCGGAGGCGCGCCGGCAGGGCGTCTACCGCGCGCTCTATGCCGAGCTCGTGCGGATCGCCGAGGAACGGCGCGACGTCTCCGGCATTCGACTCTACGTCGAGCGCGAGAACCGGCGCGCGCAATCCACCTACGCCGCGCTCGGGATGAAGCGGGCGCACTACGACATGTTCGAGGTCGACTTCGTCCTCGCGCGAGGCTGACCCTCACCCTCGCGCGGCGTTGCGGATCGAGCGGGCGCGGCCTTCACCGCGCTCGCTCGTGGTCGCTCACATCCCGGTGCCGGTCGACGCGGTCGTGCCCCCGTGCGTGCAAGGCGCGATCTGGGCGCCGCACTGCGTGTCGCAGTTCGTACAGGCGCATGAATAGAACTGGTCGTAGAAGCTCGCGGCGGTGGGGTGCGCGGCGTCGCACGCCGAGTAGCAGCTCGGGCCTTGGTTGCCGCAGGCGAGGACGCACTGGCCCCAGGCCTGGCACGCCGCGTTTCCGAAGCAGCCTTGCGGGACGCAGCCCTGGTGCTGGCCGAGGCACTGGTTGCAGCCCGTGGCCATGCCGCCCCCGGCGCCGGTGCCGGTGGTCGACGTGCCCTGGGCGCAGGCGATGAGGCAGCCCGTGATCGACGGATCCGCGCCGCCCATCTGGATGTTTTGGAGCGAGACGATGGCGGCGCAGCTCGCGTTGTTGATGCAGTCGGCCGCGCACGCCTGCGGCGCGGAGTTGCAGTCGAGGGCCTGGAATTGACCGCAGAAGTCGAAGCCGCACCCGGCCGCCTTCGAGCAGGCCATGTCGCACGCCGTGCCGCCCCCGGTCGTCGTGCTCGCGCCGCTCGACGTCGCGCTCGTCCCGACCGACGTGCTGACGGTCGCGGAAGCGACGACGCCGGTCGAGGTCGACGTCGTCTTCGCGCCGCCGGTGCCTTGGGTGACCTCGTTGCTGCAACCGACGTTGCCGCAACCGAGCGCGATGAAGAGAGCTGCGGCGATGGTGGCGCCAGCCGAAACACGAGCCGAACGAGTGAGCATCATGGCCTCCGCGGGCGCGAATGCTCGCCCTTCGCGCTCCGGCGCGCAAGCGCGAACGGCAGCCCCGGCCTCGGTTCATGCTAGAAAAAGGGCTCGATGGTCACCTGTCGGGAAGAGGCGATGCGCTGGGTGCACCGGTACGCCGCCGGGGGCGCCGTGTTCGCCGCTGTACCGCTGCCCGTGGCGACGAGCCCGATCCTCGCCGCGCTCGAGACGCACATGCTCGGCGTCATCGCGAACGTCTATGGCGCCTCGGTCGATCCGCCGACGACCGCGGCCGCCGGAGGCACCTTCACCGCGATGGGCACGGGGCTGAAGTACGTGGCGACGCAGGCGGTGTCCTTCGTCCCCGTGGTGGGACCGGCCATCCGCAGCGCGATCGCCGCGACGACCATCGTGGCGATCGGGCACGCGCTCGTCGCGCACTTCGAGCGCAAGCACCCCGGCAAGATCTTCACCCAGGCGGGATCCTGAGCGCCCGGGCGCCTCGCCAGACGCACCTCGGTTGCTCTAACCTCTCGGCTCCGGGTGGCAGCCGATGAGCGACGACTACCGAAAGATCGACGTCCTCGAGCGCGAGGGACGGAACCTCACCGCGGACAAGTCCGCGCTTTCGCCGAAGACCTACGGTCGCTCCGAGGAGGTCGAGGCGCTCGCCCGCGCGCTCGCAGGTCGCAAGTCGACGGTGCTGCTCGGCCCGCCCGGCGTCGGCAAGACCGCGATCGTGAAGAAGCTCCTTCACTACCTGCGCGAGGGGCGCCTCCCCGTCCTCGCCGGTTCGGTCGTGTTCGAGATCTCGACGGCGGGGCTCTGCTCCGGCACGCGCTACACGGGACAGCAAGAGGAGAAGATCGCGTCGCTCCTCCGCCACGCGAGGCCCGAGCGCCTCGTGTACGTGCCCGATCTCTGGAACATCACCCAGGCCGGCAGCTACGAGACGAACCCGCGCGGCATCTACGACCTCATGCGTCCGGGCATCGAGTCCGAGACGCTGGTGCTCTTCGGCGAGATGAGCGCGGGTCGCTGGGAGAAGCTCTGCCGTGAGCACCCGATGCTCGAGCGCGACTTCGCGACGATCTCCGTCTCGCCGACGAGCGAAGACGAGACGCGCGATCTCCTGCTCCGAACGGCGGCCGATCTCGGCGCGAACGTCATGTTCGAGAAGGCGGCGATCGAGCGCGTTTACTCGCTCACGAAGAAGTTTCTCCCGACGCAGAGCTTTCCGGGCAAGGGCGTCGAGCTCTTGCGCCGGCTCGCGCACGCGGCGCGCAGCGCGACGGGAGAGTCGAGGGCGCGCCCGATCGACGAGGAGTTCGTCGAGGTCGAGTTCGCGAAGCAGACGGGCCTGCCGATGCACATGATCTCGCCGCGCGTGACGGTGTCGTACGACGAGATGCGCGGCTTCTTGACCGAGCGCGTCCTCGGACAGACCGAGGCCGTCGCCGCCGTCGCCGACGTGCTCGCGCTCTACAAGACCGGCCTCTCGAACCCCGACCGGCCCGCCGGCGTGCTCCTCTTCGTGGGGCCGACCGGCGTCGGCAAGACGGAGCTCGCGAAGGCCACGGCCGAGTTCCTCTTCGGCAGCCGCGACCGGATCTTCCGCGTCGATCTGTCGGAGTACAAGGACTACCACTCCTTCGAGAAGCTCATCGGCAACCCGCGCGACGACACGACGGGCCTCCTCACCGATCACGTGAGGCAGAACCCGTTCAGCGTCGTCTTGCTCGACGAGTTCGAGAAGGGTCACGCGAACCTCGCCGACCTGTTCCTGCAAGTGTTCGACGACGCGCGGCTCACCGACGCGCAGGGCGAGACCGTGGGCTTCCACCACGCGCTGCTCATCCTCACGTCGAACGTGGGCTCGGACCACGCCGACCTCGAACCGTCGATCGGCTTCGCCGGCGAGAGTCGCGGCGGGGCGCGGCGCCTCGAGCAGGGCGTGCGACGGGCGCTCG
>CAYYKK010000150.1:0-1859 GCA_964467935.1 uncultured Polyangiaceae bacterium | reverse complement strand
ATCCTCGTCATGCGCCCGCTCGAGCGCGACGACCTCCGGCGCATCGCGCGCCGCGAGCTCGGCAAGATCTACAAGCGCGAAGGCCTCATCGAGCGCGACCTGCTGCTCGAGGTCGACGACGGCGTCATCGATCTGCTCCTCGACAAAGGGACCGACCCGAAATACGGCGCGCGCCCGCTGAAGCGCGCGATCGAGGAGCTGCTCGTCGTGCCCCTCGCGCGCGCGCTGCTGTCGAAAGAATGGCGGCGTTTCCAGCTCCTCCGCGTCGCGCGCCACGGCGACGGGGTCGAGCTCACCTTCGAGGACACCGACGTGTCGCGGCGCCTCGAGAACCTCGAGCGTCGCACGCGCGTGACGGACGGCGACGGCGGCAGCGTGCTGCTCTCGCTCGCCGACGTGCGGGCCGAGATCGGCGACGTCTACGAGCGGCTCGCCCACCTCGAGAAGACGGCGCACCTCGACGAGATGAAGCGCGAGCTGAAGGAGATCCTCGAGCGAGAGGCGACGCCCGCGTTCTGGGAGGACGCCTTCGGGCACTCGGGCGCGCTCGTGCGCCAACACCGGCTCTCGGTCGAGATCCGTCGGCTGGACGATCTGCGCGGCCAGGCCGATCTCGTGCGCGAGCTGTGCGAGGCGTCGTTTCAGGAGGGGGACGACTCGGTCGCGCCGGACCTCACGAACGCGCACGCGCGCCTCTGCCGCAAGCTCGCGCGCGCGGAGCGCGAAATCGTGCACTTCTCGGAGCTCGACCAGGGAGACGCCGTGATCGTCGTCACGCCGTCCGGCGGGCGCGAGGGCGCCACCGAGTGGGCGAGCACGCTCGCGGACATGTACGGCGCGTGGGGGAAGGAGCGCGGCTACGACGTCGAGCCCGAGGAGGAGGAGGGCGGCGTGCATCGCGTGCGGGTGCTCGGCGCGTACGCGTTCGGCTACCTGCGCGGCGAGCGCGGCAGCCACCGACTCATCCTGCCACCGGCGACGAAGGACGATCGGCGCGGCGAGACGTTCCTCGCGCGCGTCGACGTGCGCCCCTTCGCGGACGGCGCGCCGGGCGCCGCCGACTCGAGGCCGCGAGGGCGCGCGGAGGCGCGGGACGAGCCCCCCATCCGCACCTACGATCTCTGGCGCTCACGCGGCGTGCGTGACCGACGCACCGGCTATGTCGAGGGCGACGTGAAGCGCGTGCTCGGCGGTCGCCTCGACGGCTTCCTCGAGGCGTTCGTCGACTCGCTCGCGAAGACCGACGCGTGACGCGCTCAGCGCGGCGCCTCGGGCAGCTCGCGGACGAGATCGTCGTAGAGCAGCGCGGCGAGCTTCGCGTAGCCGCCTTCGGTGAGGTGGATGCCGTCGCGCTGCGCCAGCGTCGGAGACGCTTCTTGCCAGCGGCGCATGGAGCCGCGGCCGCCCATCGCCGCGTAGGTGTCCCAGAAGGCGCACCCTGCGCGCTCGGCGGCCGCGCCGAACGCGTCGCGTAGGAGGGGCGTCGTGTCGATGCGATCGTCGCGCTCGGTCAAGCCGAGCACGAGGCACGACGCACGAGGCGCCGCTCTTCGGACGCGGTCGACGAGCGTCTCGAGATCGCGCGCGACCTCCGCGAGACGAGGGGGCAGATCGCTCGCCTCGTTCGTCCCGTACTCGAGGATGACCAGATCGGGGGCGCGGCGCGCGACCTCCTGCGCGAAGCTCGCCTCGTCCCACGCGAGCGGCGTCGCGAAGCGCGCGCCGTTGATGCCGAGCGCGTCCAGCACGACGCCAGGGGTGTCCTTTCGCTCGCCCACCACGCCGCAGAGCCGCGCGCCGTCGACGTCGAGCGTGAGGTGGTTCGGCGGAGCGGTCTCGAGGACCACGTGCGACGGGCG
>CAYYKK010000149.1:2351-17020 GCA_964467935.1 uncultured Polyangiaceae bacterium | reverse complement strand
GCTCCGCGGAGCGGGACTTCTTCTACCTGAAGCAGAAGCGGCCCACCTCCTGAGGAGCGCCCCTCGGGCTTCGGAGCGCGAGCGCCTCAGGCGGGCGCTTGTTGACCGTGCGCGAGCGTCCGCGGACCGTCCTCGAAGAGCACCTCGACCTTGCCGCGATCGATGACCCGCGCGATGACGCCGTCGCCGAACTTCGTGTGCCGCACCAGATCGCCGGGGCCGTAGCTCTCGAAGATCCGGTACGCGCGGAACGCGTTCGTGGGCTGACCGGCGATGGATCGCTCCCACACGTTGCGGTTCTCGCGCTCGCTCTTCGCCGCGGCCGTCTCGCGGGGGACCTTCGCCGCGCTCGCGCTCGCGCGGGGGGCCGACCCTCCCATCGCCTTGCGGCTCGCCTCGGCGTCGCGCTCGGACTTGGGTCTCACGTAGCGATGGGTGCCTCGGCAGGTCAGGCACTCGACCTGCTTCACCAGGTCGCCGACCATCGCGACGATCCGGTGGCCGAGGTCCATTCGGCACTTCGTGCAATACGCGTCGATCTCTCCGCCCGTGTGCGGCTTCTTCATTCTGAGCTGTTCCTCGATTGAGCTTGGTGAAAGCCTCGCCCCTCGTCCGTGGAGCTCGAACGAGCCCACGTCCCGAGTGACGACGTCCCGTCGACGCCGTGTCGGCCGCGACGAGTCCAGGGAGCGTCTTAGGAGCGGCGGTCTCGCCCGTCCTTCGTGCGGTCCTTGATCGTCACCTCGCTGACGACCTTGGGTTTGGGCAGCGCGTTGGGGCGTTCGGTCCCGTCGTTGGGCTCGCCGTCCTCGTGGGGCTCGTCCTTCGCGCGATCGTTCGGGACGAAGCGGATCTCGGTCTTGATCTCGAACGACAGCTTGGTGAGCACCTTGGCGATCTCGTCGGCGAACTGCGTGTGCTGGAGCACGTCGCGGATCTCCTTGGCGACGACGCCATAGATGCCCTTCTTCGTGTCGTCGATGTGGCCATAGAGATCGCCGAGCACCTCCTTCGGGAGCTTGAGCTCACCGACGAGGTTCTTCAGGTTCTCGGGCTGCTCGGAGAGCTTCTCGAAGCCGCTCTCGACCGCCCGCTCGATGAGGCGCTTGACGAGCTCGGGGACGGCGCGCTCGAACAGGCGCTTGCGCTCGGGGTCGGGCGGAGGAATCTCGCTCTCCCTCGGGCTCGGCGGGTCTTTCTCGGCTTCGTCCGACATCGGGAGGGCAGAGGTAGTTCCTAGCGTGGGGCACGTCAATGGTAGCGCCCCGATCGCGGCTCACGGCATCGCGTAGATCTCGAGCGCGAAACGGCCGCGCCCCTTCTTCGCGAGCACGCGCAGGGTCGCCGCGTCGTCCGCCGTCGAGCAGAGCGGCCGATCGGGTTGGAGGACGACGACGCGACCCACCCCCGGATCGGAGGCGATGACGACGCCTCGCGCCGACGAGAGCGACACGTCGAGGTCCTCGATCGCGGGGTCCGCCACGGCGAACACGCGGTAGCAGGAGCCTCGCTTGAGCTCGAGCGGGATCTCGAGCGCCGCGCCGCCCTCGGAGAGCGCCCCCTCGAACGGCACCTCGAGCACGCGGCGCATGCCGTTCTCCGGGCCGCAGACCAGCGAGAGGCGCGTGACGTCACGCACGGGCTCGGCGCTCGGCGAGAAGCCCGCGAGACACGTGACGAACGGGCCGCCGCTCTCGATGCGACCCGATGGCGCGGTCACGGCGGCGGACGGCGCGGCGGAGGGCGCGGGCTCGTCGGCGGACGGCGGACGGGGCGGCGTGCCCCCGGTGGGTTGATCCCACGGGTGTCGATTCGCGTCACACGCGCCGAGCGCGAGCGACGCGACCACGAGTCCCGCAACGGCGCGCCCAGCCGGGTCTGTTAGGCTCGCGACCCTACGAGCGAGACCATGCGCGAGCCCGACCTCGAGACCGAACGCCGCCTTCGCGAGCAGCTCCTCGCCTGGTTCGACCTGCACGCCCGCGATCTACCATGGCGGCGGACGCGCGATCCGTACGGTGTCTACCTGAGCGAGATCATGCTGCAGCAGACGCGGGTGGACACGGTGATCCCGTACTTCGAGCGCTTCCTCGCGCGCTTCCCGTCGATCGGCGATCTCGCGCGCGCGCCGATCGACGAGGTGCTCTCGCTGTGGAGCGGGCTCGGCTACTACCGGCGCGCGCGCTCGCTCCACCTCGCCGCGCGCGAGGTGGTGGCGCGCTACGAGGGCCGCTTTCCGAGCGATCGCGAGGGGCTGATGGGCCTGCCTGGGATCGGCGCGTACACGGCCGGGGCGATCGCGAGCATCGCGTTCGAGCGCGAGGAGCCGCTCGTCGACGGCAACGTGGCGCGCGTGCTGTCGCGGATCTTCGCGATCGAAGCGCAGCTCGGCACGAAGGAGAGCGAGGGCGCGTTGTGGTCGCTCGCCACGCGGCTCGTCCGAGGCCCGCGACCGGGCGACTTCAACCAGTCGCTGATGGAGCTCGGGGCGACGGTCTGCACGCCGCTCGACCCCGCGTGCGAGGCGTGCCCCATGCGCGACGACTGCCGCGCGCGACGAGAGGGGCGCGTCCGCGAGCTGCCGGTCGCGAAGGCGAAGAAGCCGCCGAAGCGCGCGGCGCTCGTCGCGCTCGTGGCGGGCGACACGGCGACCGGCTTCCTCCTCGCGAAGCGGTCGCTCGACGGCTTGTTCGGCGGGCTCTGGGAGCCGCCGATGTGGAGCGCCGACGCGCCGCCCGCGAGCTTCGCTTCGCTCACCCGAGCCGCCGCGCACGCGGGCGACGTCGAGCACGTGCTCACGCATCGCGCCCTCTCGGTGCAGGTGCTGCGCGCCGATCGCGTGCCCGCCGATCTGCCCGCGCCACCGGCGGGCTACGTCGAGATCGGCGTCCACGCGCTCGACGGGTCGTTCGGCATCTCGACCCTCGCGCAGAAGGTGCTCGCCGCGGCGGGCGCGGGCACGATGAAGAAGAAGCGGGTCGTTTCGAGATCGAAAGCGCGATAGAAGCGGAGAGATCATGCCCGCGCGCGCAGGAGTCCGTTGGCCGGCGCTCGTCGCCGGTGTCCTCCTCGGCGCCGCCGTCGACGCGCCGCGCGCGCGAGCCGAACCGCCGGACGGGACGGACACGCCGACGAAGCCGCAGCCGAAGCCGCTCGGCGCGGCGGAGAGGCGCGCGCTCCTCGCGTCGCCCGACGCGTACGCGAACCTGTTCGGCGCGATCTCGTTCGGCGACGGGCTCCGCTTCAACAACCCCTATCGACTCCACACCGAGCTCGGATCGACGGCGCGCTCCGTCTCGCTGACGGCGCCGTACGTCGACTTCGCGGGGGCGGTCACGTTCGGCAAGCCCGACTCGATCCAGCACGGCGCCGCCCTCCACGCGGGCGTGTCCACGAGCGGCCCCGAGCAGACGTTCCTCTCGCTGTCGTACTTGGCGGCGTACCGCGCCGGCCGGTCGTTCATGGTCTACGGGCGCATCGGCCCCGACGTGCTCCTCTCGCCCGACCCGAACGTCGGCGGCGAGCTCGCCGGGAGCTTCTCCTACTTCTTCACCGGCGCGCTCGGCCTCACGAGCGAGCTCGCCTTCGACCTCTTCTACGGCGCGGGGACGCTCGACAAGAACTACACCGTCTACCCGATCCTCTCGGGTCAGCTCGGGATCATCGTGAACTACGAGGTGCTGCCGTGACCGCTCTCCGCCCTCGCACGCGCCCGCGGCGCGCGTGGCTGCGCGTCGCGACCGCGCTCTTGGCGATCCTCTGCGCCGCGCCGACGGCCGGCGACATCGGCAGCTGCGGTCAGAAGCCCGTCGCGCTCGACCTCACGAAGTTCACGCGCGACAAGGAGATCATCGACTGCTCCCGGTGCGAGGAGTGCCAGCTCACCACGCAGGCCTGCAAGAAGGCCTGCGACAAGAAGCTCGACGTGGTGCCCTTCCCGACGGGCTGCGTGCCGCTCGTCCACGACGGCGAGGTGTGCCTCGACGCGCTGCTCGCCGCGAGCTGCGCCGACTACGCGCGCTACGTGTCCGACGCGAGCCCGACCATCCCGACCGAGTGCGACTACTGCCCGCCGCGCGGCCAAGGCGGCGCGGGCGGGGGAGGGGGGCGATGATCGCGGGACGGAGGACCATGGCCCTCGGCGCGGCGCTCGCGCTCGCGCTCGGCGCGTGCACCTCGGGCAAGACGTTCATCGCGACGGCGGCCGACTACCACGACTACCGCGCGACCCGCGTCTCGCCCACGTTCGAGGGCCGCGTCGGTGCCGCGGCCCGGTATCTCGAGCGCCACCCCGGAGGCGCCTACGCCGAAGAGGTCCATGCGTACTTCGCCCGCGCGGAGATGCTCTATTTCGAGCGGAGCGAGAAGACGATCGAGGGCCTCGAGGGGTACCTCGATCTCTTGCCGAAAGGCCCGCACGCCGGGGAGGCCCGGGACGGGCTCGCCTACCTCCGCGAGCGCTCGAACCGGCCCGACGATCTCCTCGCGGCCGCGGCCAGCACGCGCCGAAGGCTCGAGGCGAACGCACGATCGCGCGCGCACGCGCGGAGCGAGCTGTCTTCGTGGCTCGAGCGCGCCATGGCGAAGGGCGTCTTCGACACGCCCTTCTCGGCCGCGCCGAAGGAGCTGCTCGTCCCGTTCACGCTCAGCCTGCCCGCGCCGCGCTGCGAGATCCTGGAGCCGCCCGCGGCGGGCGTCGCCCGGCGCTGCACGAAGCTCCTCAGCCTGCCTTACGTGATCCCCTTCGAGCGCTCGTACGAGGAGCGCGAGCTCACGTTCGAGGTGCGCATCGACATGGACGCGAGGGAGGTGCCCCGCGTCGTCGTCCTGTCGGGCCCCGACCTCTTCGCGCGCCTCGAGGAGACCTACGCCAAGGACTCGGTCGCGAAGACCGATCTCGCGAGCCGCATCGACGCCGTCGAGCGCGCCGTGGACGTGGTGTCCGGCGCCTTCGAAGCAGAGGTGTCGGCCGATCCGAAGTGCAGCCAGGACGTCGCCGCGCCGGACGTAGTGCATCTGAGATGCCACGGCATCGACGTCGTCGCGACGCTCGGCGGCGGCGCCGAGGGCGACGACGTCGTGACGATCACGAAGACCGACTGAGCGCGAGGCGAGCGCCGACGCGCGGCGGGTCAGCAGGGCTTGTTCTTCTTCTTGCCCTTGAGCTTGTCCGTGTACTTCGGGCAGATGTCCTTCACGCCCTTGTCGGCGTCGAGGATCGCCTTCTTCATCTCCTCGAACTTCGCCTTGTCCTTCTTGGCGAGGTTGTCCTCCTCGCCCGGATCCTTGACGACGTCGTAGAGCTCGAACGCGTCGGCGTCGCCGAACTCGTAGATCTTCAGGTTGCCGCGGACGAGCGCGCGTCGCTTGTCGTTGTCGCTCGTGCGCGCGAGGTCGACGATCACGTCGCGCGGCTTCGCCTCGCCGCCGAGCAGCTCGGGCACGAGGCTCGTGCCGTGGAAGAGAGGATCGCTCGGCACCGACAGCATCTCGAGGATCGTCGGCGCGAGATCGATCATGGACCGCGGCTCGTCGATCTTGCGCGGCGCGAGCCCCGGGACGCGGATCATCAGCGGGACGTGGGTGAGGATCTCCCAGAGCTCGAAGCCGTGGCGATACATCTTGTGCTCACCGAAGGCGTCGCCGTGATCGGCGGTGATGATGACCGCCGTGCGCGCGCCCCAGGGCTGCGCGTCCACGAACTTCAGGATCTTCCCGATGTACATGTCCGTGAAATAGATCTCGCCGTCGTACTTCTGCGTCGCCTTCTTGCCGAAGTCCTTGCCCTCCGGGTGCGTCATGTACTCGTCGTGCGGATCCATGAGGTGGTACCAGGCGAAGAAGCGGCCCTTCGTGTTCGTCGGGTCCCCGAGCTGCTGCATGATGAGGTCGGTGTGCGCCGGCGACGTGATGTTCTCGTCCGTCGTGTTCGACTTCTTGAGGCCGGGCACGATGTCCCAGACGTCGAAGCCCTGGTGGAAGCCGGCCTTCTCCTTGTTGAAGTAGAAGTGGGCCTGCGCGCTCACGGTCCGCACGCCGCCTTTCTGCAGGAGCTCGGGGAAGAACGTCTCCTCGGGCGGATAGACGCCGAAGAACGTTCCGTTGCGCTTCAGCTCGCTCGGGTAGCGCCCGCCGAGGAAGCCCCCGAGGCTCTGGGACGTGTACGAGCTCGTCGCGTAGAAGCGCGAGTAGGCCACGGCCGTCTTCTCGAACGCGTTCACGTTCGGCATGACGTCCTCCTTGTACCCCTGCGAGAGCAGGCGATCCGCGCGCACGCTGTCGATCGAGAGCACGAGGACGTTGAGATCCTTCGGGAGGCCGGCGGGCGCCTTGTCGACCGCCTGGGCGCTGCCCGACGGCGACGCGGCGGCGCTCGACGCGGAGGTCGCCGCCGGAGGCGCAGCCGATCCCTCCGGCGCGCCGCCCGAGGGCTGCGGGGGCGGGCTCGACGACGACGACACGTTCTTCTCTCCGCTGCAGGCCGCGAGGGCGACGAGCCCGGCGACGCCGAGGACGCGGAGCGCGGTGGTGGGGCGCGCGAGGTTCATGAGTGGGTCTTTAGAACGAAGTCGTCGTTCTGCACCACAAGTTGACGAAAACGACGGGTATCCTCGGGACCATGAGCGGCCCTCCGCCACCCCCACCTGGGCGACGCAGCACCTCGCCCGCGAGCATCCCGCCGCCCGGCGAGCGCATCAGCCAGAACTCGAAGGACGCCATCACGGACGCGGCGCTCGGGCTCTTGGAGGAGCAGATCCAGGCGCGCATCGTCCACTACAAGGCCGATCTCGAGACGAACCCCGAGCTCGACGCGATCACCGCGCAGGTCGTCGCGCAGCTCCGCCAGATGCAGCAGTCGCTCGGCGCGACGCACGATCACACCCCGCCTCAACGAGACGCGATCCGCGCGCAGCAGGAGCGGACCCTCGGTCACCTCCTCGGTCGGCTCTTCCCGGGCGGCGCGCCGTCCCTCCTCATCGAGCGGCGCATCAAGCTCGTCCTCCGTCAGCTCGCCCGCGTCTACTTCCAGTCGGAGCTGCACGAGCGCACGCGCGGCCTCGACGGGGTCGCGAAGACCATCCAGGTCGGCGAGCAGGCGATCTATTACCTCCTGTCGCGCTACCAGCACCGAATGCAGAACGAGCTCGCGCACTTCGACTTCGAATCGGAGGAGATACGCGAGAGGAGCTTCGAGCTGCTCGGCAAGCTCACGAAGGACATGCAGGATGCCTTCTTGGCCAAGCGATCCAACGAGCTGAAACGGCTCGTCTCGCAGTTCAACACGGTGCTCGTCGAGTTCGTGACGATGCAGGTGCCGCCGGTCATCAACGAGCTCGCGAAGGAGGTCATCGAACAGTCCGGGACCGCCGAGGGAAAGAGCTACGGCTACAAGATCACGACCGACGCCTTCCCCCGCTTCCGCACGACGTTCGAGCGGCGCCTCATGGTGCGCCTCGTCGGCTTCGCGGAGGACGAGCTCATCCGGCGGCTGGCCGACACGGCCGGCACGACGCGCGTCGAGACGATCAAGTTCATCACCGACCCGCAGGTCTTCAGCATGATCTGCGGGGAGATATCGACGGGCGCGTACGAGTTCCTCTTCAGCGAGGGGTTCCTCGATCTGCCCCCGGAGTGGATCCACGCGCAGCAGCCCGCCACCTGAGGCTCGGCGACCTCACCGAGACGGTGGGGCGAGGGAGGCGATGGGCGCCGACTAGACAGGCCGCGCGCCTCGACTAGAGTGCGGCGCCATGACGAACTTCGACGCGCTTCGCTCCTCGGCCTCGGCACTGATCCTGTCGCTCGCGCTCACCGGCCTCGCTGGATGCGGGTCGACCTTCGTGATGACCCCGGACGCCACCGTCCCGTTCGCGAAAGGCACGATCGACGCGTCCTTCACCAAGGGCGGCAACAACAAGTTCGACGTGAAGGTCGAGCACCTGGGTCCGCCGGCGAAGCTGAACCCGTCGGCGACCGTGTACGTCGTCTGGATCAAGCCGAAGGGCAAGGACGACGCGAAGCTCACGAACGTCGGTGCGCTCAAGGTCAACGACGAGTACTCGGGCGATCTCGAGTTCACGACGCCGTTCGAGTCGTTCGACATCTCCATCACGCCCGAGAAGGCCGCCGACGTCACCGATCCGGCGGGACGCGACATCCTGAAGGCCTCCGTCGGGGGCTGAGCCCGGAGCGCTTCGTCGTTTCCGTCGGTCCGCCGCGGCCCCGGGGGGCGCCCTCCGGGGGCCGGCGGGGCGGCCAGCCTGTCGCTTGGCGCCCCCGCGCACTTGGACTAGAAGTAGGGCCCATGTCCGAGAAAGTCCCGATGACGCCCCAGGGGCAGGCGCGCCTGCACGCGGAGCTGAAGAAGCTGAAGGAGATCGAGCTCCCGCAGGTGATCAAGGACATCGGCACCGCGCGCGAGCACGGCGATCTCAGCGAGAACGCCGAGTACCACGCCGCGCGCGAGCGACAGGGCATGATCGTGGCGCGCATCAACTACATCGAGCAGTCGCTGTCGCGCGCCGAGGTCATCGACCCGACCAAGATCCAGAGCGACAAGGTGCAGTTCGGCGCGAAGCTCAAGCTCTCGAACGCCGACACCGGCGACGAGTGCGCCTACCAAATCGTCGGCCCCGAGGAGGCGAACCTCGACGAGGGTCGCATCTCGGTGGCATCTCCGCTCGCGCGCGCGTTGCTCGGGCACTTCGTCGGCGACGAGGTGAAGGTCCGCTTGCCCGCCGGCGAGCGGGTCTACGAGATCCTCGACATCAGCTACGGCTGAGGCGCGCGATGCGCCCGCATCAGGGGGGCGCGCCCGCGGCCCCGCGGCCCCACGCCGACTCGCCGCGACGAAGGCGCCGCCGGGAGGCTGGCGCCGCCACGAGCCCCCCGCCGGCGCCGACCCGACGACCGCGCCGCGTCGAGCTCGGTCCGGTGGGTCACCGCGTCGCCGACGCCTACCTCTTCATGGCGGCGTTCGTCGCGCTGGAGCTCGGGGCGGTCGCCGCGGCTCGCCTCCGCGAGTTCACCTCGACGAGCGAGATCGGGACCGCGGCCAAGAGCCTCTTGCCCATCGGCATCGCGCTCGTCGGGCCCCTGGCGATCCCGTTCGGCGCCGCGCTCGAGGCCGTGCGCGCGGCCAAACGCCCGATCGCGCGCCTCGTCGCGTCGCTCTTCGCCGCCGCCGCCGCGGGGGCGGTCGCGTACGGCGTCTCGACGGGACGTCACCTCGCGGGCGCCCGCAGACCGGTCTTCGTCGCCGGGGTCGCGCTCTTCGCCGCGGGCTTCGCGGCGTTCGCGGCCCCTCGCGTCGCGCGCTGGCTCGACGCCGCGGCCCCGAAGAGGCGGGCGCTCGTCGTCGCGCTCGCGGCATCGCTCGCGGCGATCGCGAGCGAGCTGTCGAACCTCGACGTCCTGCCCCGCCTCTATCCCGCGTTCCACCTCGGGCTCGGCGTGACGGCGCTCTTCGCAGCCGCCTCCGCGACCCTCGCGTACGACGTCGCGGCGCCGGGTCGTCCCGGGCGTTGGCGGCGGCCGCTCGTCGCCGTGGCGCTCTTCGCCGTCACCGCGGGCCTCTCGCCGCTCAGCGCGCGGCGTCTCGCCCTCGCCGACAACATCCGGCTCATCTTCTCCGAGCACGCGCCGCTCCTCGGGCGCGCGGTCGAGGTGGCGGTGCGCGCCGCGCCGCCACCGCCGCTCGATCCCGATCTCCCCAAGACCGCCGACGAGGCCGCGCAGTCGATCGATCTCACGGGCTGGGACGTGCTGCTCGTGACGGTCGACGCGATGCGCGCCGACCACCTCGGCGCCTACGGCTACGGGCGGCCGACGACGCCGAACATCGATCGGCTCGCGCGAGAGGGCGTCGTCTTCGACGCCGCGTACACGACGACGCCGCACACCTCGTACGCGCTGACGTCGCTCATGACCGGCAAGTACATGCGCCCGCTCATCCTCCAGGGCCTCGGCGACGACTCCGAGACGTTCGCCGACCACCTCCGGCGCTACGGCTACAAGACCGCGGCCTTCTACCCGCCCGCGGTCTTCTTCATCGACGGCGAGCGGTTCGAACATTTCCGTGAGACCGGCTTCGGCTTCGAGTACCGCAAGGAGGAGTTCGCGGCGCCCGATCTTCGCGCATCTCAGATACGAGAGTATCTCAACACCATGAAGGGCGACGACCGCCGCTTCCTGTGGGTGCACCTCTTCGAGCCGCACGAGCCCTACGAGGCCCACCCCGATCATCCGTTCGGCGATCGCGACGTGGACCGCTACGACTCCGAGATCGCGGAGGCCGACGGCGGGGTAGGGGCCATCGTCGACGAGGTGCTGCGCGCGCGACCGAAGACGCTCGTCATCGTCACCGCCGACCACGGCGAGGAGTTCGGCGATCACGGCGGTCACTACCACGGCACCACGGTCTACGAGGAGCAGGTGAGGGTGCCGCTCGTCGTGGTCGCGAAGGGGCTGCTCGAGCCCCGCCGAGTCGAGGCGCCGGTCGAGCTCATCGATCTCCTCCCGACCGTGCTCCGAGGCCTCTCGATCCCGCGGCCGGCGCGCGTGCGCGGACGGGACCTCGGCCCGGCGCTCGTCGGCAAGCTCCCCGAGGACGATCCCGGCCACGCGTTCGCGGAGACCGACACGATGACGATGCTCGCCGAGAGCGCCTTCCGGCTCGTCTGCTTTCGACGCGCGGGGGCGTGCACGCTCTACAACGCCCACAAGGACCCGGGCGAGACGCGCGACCTCTCCGGCAACCACCCCGAGGTGGTCGCGCGCATGCGCGCGGCCCTGGAGACGCTCGAGGCCTCGCACGGCAAGTACGAGCTCCGAGGCCTCCGAGAAGAGGGGCAGGGGTGGCCAGAGGTGCTTCGACGCGGCATCGCGGGCGACGGGGACGCCGCCGCCGACATCGTCCCGCTGCTCGACGACGCGGACGTCGCGATCCGTCGAAAGGCGGCGGAGGTGCTCTTCGATCTGAAGCGCCCGGAGGCGACCGCGGGGCTGAAGCTCGCGCTCGGGCGCGACGAGGACGCGCAGGTGAAGGCCTGGTCGTCCCTCGCGCTCACCCGCCTCGGCGAGGGAGTGCCCTTCGTCAACGAGCTGCTCACCGGCTCGGACAAGCGCTTCCGTCGCCTCGCGGCGCTCGCGCTGGCGGAGAACGGCGACGAACGGGGCACGAACGAGCTCGTCGCCTGGTGGCGCGCCGCCTTCCCGCACGACCGGCTCGAGCAGAAGCCGGAGCCGCTCGACTTCGAGCGCGCCAAGGAGATCCTCGCGGCGCTGAAGCGTCTCAAGCCCAAGGTCGCGCTCATTCCGCTCATCGACGCGCTCCCGGACGTGCGACTCCGGCCGTTCATCGCCGACACCCTCGCCGCGTTGGGCGACGACGCGGCGCGCGTGCCGCTCGCCGAGCAGTTGGCCGTCGAGCGTTACCAGACCTCGCGCGTCGCCATCGCGGAGGCGCTCCTGTCGCTCGGCGCGGGCCCCGAGCTGCTCGCGCCGCTCACGTCGCTGCTCGGCATGCCGGATCCGCTGCCGGGCGGGCTCGGGATGGCGATCCGCGCCGACCTCCTCCAACACGTGGGCGGGCCGACGCGGGAAGCGGAGCTGCACCGTCTGCAGAAGTTCGCGACGAGCGGCGTCGCGGTGGACTTCTTCGTCCCGAAGGCCGAGGAGGATCGGGGTGTCCGCATCCTCTGTCGCGCGAAGAGCGCAGGCAACGGCGAGATCCGGGTCGGCCGACGCCTCGGCCTGCCCACGGGCTCCGAGAAGAAGGCGCCCATCCCGTCCGAGGCCCCGCCGCTGGATCCGGCCCGATCGCTCTCCTTGCCGATCGGCTCGACCGAGAGCTTGGTCGAGGTCCACGCGAAGCTGCCACCGTCGCTCGACGTGCATCCGGGCAAGCAGGTGACGCTCGTGTTCTACGCGACCCAGCCGGTGTCGATCGCGGCGTGCGCGCTCGTGCCGCTGCGCGACGAGCTGCCGCCCCCCCCGAAGGAGCCGTGGAAGCCGGCGGAAGGCCCCGCCACGCCACCGCCCTGAGCCCTCGTCCGGGCGGCATTTCGAGGGCCGATTGAGCGGTTGCGACTTCGAAAGCCCCCAACTAGAGTCGCGCCGTGGCCGACAAGACCGAACCCCGTGGCTCCGATCCCGACGAGGACGAAGACCTCCCGCAAAGCGACGCGTCGAAGGGCGACGCGAAGGAACCCTCGTCGACGGAGAAGGTCGGCGCCAAGGCGGCGTCTCAAGCGGACGCGTCCAAAGCGGACGCGTCCAAAGCGGGCGCGTCCAAGGCGGCTCCAGCCAAAGCGACCGCGTCCAAGGCGGCTGCGGAGGATGAGGACGAGGACGAGGAAGACTCGGACGACGAGGAAGACTCGGACGACGAGGACTCGGACGACGAGGAAGACTCGGACGACGAGGACTCGGACGACGAGGACGCGGACGACGAGGACGCGCCCGCCACGGGCGAGCGGGACGAGTCGACCCGCGGCGTCGCGAAGGCTCTCGGCATCGACGACGACGAAGAAGACGCCCAAGAAGAGGAAGGCGCCGAGCCCGCCGCCGTCCAGAACCGCGCCGCCCGCCGTCGCGATGAAGCGCAGAAGCGCCGCGCCGCACGCGAGAAGGCCAAGAAGGGCGGGGCCAAGGACGACGACGCCGTCTCCGCGACGGAGACCGACGACAAACCCCGGCTGCCGAAGGACAAGAACGCCCGCGCGAAGGAGCTCTTGAAGCGCCGCCAGGAGGCGTCGGCGACGCGCGGCGTGCAGCTCGGCGCGTCCGAGCTCGTGCAGGACTCGCTCGCGCGCGCAGGCTCCGCGACTGCAAAGGCGGTACGAAAGAATCTCGGTATCATCTTGGCGGTGCTCGGCATCAGCGCCGCCGCCGGCATCGGCTACGTGGTCTGGACCGGTCAGAAGGAGTCCTCGATCGCGAACGCGAGCGACGATCTGATGAAAGGCGTCGAAGCGGATCGCGCACCGACCCAGAAGGAAGACAAGCGCACCGACGAGGAGAAGAAGGACGATCCGACGCCGTTCTACACCTCGAACGACGCGCGCACCGACGCCGCGCTCGCAGCGTACAAGAAGGTCATCGACGGCCACCCCGGCACGGGTCCGGCGATCCTCGCGAAGCTCGGCCAAGGCGGCGTCCAGCTCGAGCGCAGCCAGTTCGATCAGGCGCTCGAGTCGTTCGGGCAGGTCGTCACGTCGCAGCTCGCCAGCGCCGACCTCGACGTGAAGGCGCGCGCCACGGAGGGCATCGGCTTCGCGCGCGAGGGCAAGGGGGATCTCGACGGCGCGCTCGCGAGCTTCAAGGAGCTCGAGGGCATCAAGGGCTTCGAGGATCTCGGCAAGTACCACGAGGGCCGCATCCAGCTGAAGAAGGGCAACCCCGACAAGGCGAAGGAGATCCTCGTCGAGCTGCGCAAGAAGATCGAGGTCCCCACGCTCGAGGGCCCTCAAGAGGACTTCCTCAACGAGGCCGTGAACGAGATCCTCTCGTCGCTCGATCCCACGCTGGCGCGCCGTCCCAACGCGATGAGCGGCATGCGCGGCAACTCGATGACGCCCGAGGAGCAGGCCGAGGCGCAGAAGCGCGCCATCGAGGCCTTCAAGCGCCAGATCGAGAAGCAGCAGAAGGAGCACCCGGGCGAGGCGCCGAAGCTGCCTCCCGGTCTGCCGATGCCCGGCGAGGACCACGAGTGAGCGGCTCCGCGCGCTCCTTCGTGCGGCTCGCGTCGAAGGCGCTGATCGCCGCGTCGCTCGCGGCCTCGTCGCTCGCCGGCGCAGGGTGCGACACGCTCCAAGGCGAAGCGAACCCGCAGATGCCGCTCTGGGTTCACCACCCGGGCGGCGCGCTCTCGGTGTTCTTGCGTCGCACGCTGACCGATCCCGGGCGCGTCTCCGGCGAGGCGTACGAGCGCGGGCGCCCGGCGCTCGACATCGGCCACCGCCGCGTCTTCGTCGGATCGACCGACCACGGCCTCTACGCGCTCAACGCGCAGAACCTCGACGTGCTCTGGCGCTTCGAGACGATGGCCGCCGTGCAGTGCGAGCCTCTCTACGACGCCGCCGAGAACGCGGTCTACTTCGGCGCGGCCGACGGCGCGCTCTACAAGGTCGACGCCGACACGGGCGCGCTCCTTTGGCGTTTCGCGTCGAACGGCGAGGTCGCGCGCAAGCCCGCGCTCGACGGCGACGTCGTCTACATCACGAACGCCAACGACACGCTCGTCGCCATCGACCGCGCGTCGGGCAAGCTGAAGTGGCACCAGCACCGCACGCCGGCGTTCGGCATCGAGATCGGCGGCTACGCGGGCCCCGTGGTCGGCAACGGCAAGGTCTACACCGCGTTCAGCGACGGCGTCGCGATGGCCTACTCGACCGTGGACGGCTCCGAGCAATGGCCCGTGGTCGATCTCGCGATCGCTTCGCAGAACGGCGACGGCACGCCGCCGCAATACCTCGACGTCGACACGACGCCGGTGCTCACGACGGCGAAGGGCGAGTCCGTCGCGATCGTCGCGAGCTACGAGGGCGGCGTCTTCGCGCTCGACGCGGAGAACGGTCACGAGGTGTGGCGCAACCCGGACGTCCGCGGCGTGGGCGATCTGCTGCTCTGGTCGCAGCCCGAGCCGCCGGCCGACAAGAAGATCCCAG
>CAYYKK010000149.1:0-2341 GCA_964467935.1 uncultured Polyangiaceae bacterium | reverse complement strand
CTCAAGGCGCGACGCATGCTCATCGCGTCGAGCGGACCCACGGGGCTCTGGGGCCTCGACGTCGACACGGGGCGCGAGCTGTGGCGGAGGAAGTTGCCCGAGGGCGGCATGACGGCGCCGGCGCCGCTCCAAGGCGCGCTCCTCGTGGGCACCACGCGCTACGGGATGTTCTTGTTCGATCCGCTCGACGGCGGAGTCATCGACGGCATCCAGCCCGGCAACGAGATCGCGATGGCGCCGGCGGCCTACGGCTCGAAGGCCTTCACGATGACGAACGGCGGGCAGATGCTGGGCATCCTGGTCTCGCCGCCGCTACGCCAGCATTGACCTGGCCCGCGCGGAGAACGCACGTCGCGAAGAAGGCCTGATTTCCCACGAAAGAGGCCTGATTTCGTCAGCCCCAGGAGGGTCGGATCCGTGGACCCGCCCCTCCTCGAAGGCTGCCTGATTTTCGCATAAGAAAGATTATGTCAACTTTCGGAACCGGTATTCCGGGGGGCCTGGCCGCTCGCGTTGGCGGTCATTGCCGCGATCAGGTCCCTTCGGGCGGCGCGCTGCCGTCGTCTTCTTCGTCCGAGGGCGCCTCGCCGACGGGCGCGAAGAGCGCCACCTCGCCAGGTCGGAGCATCGGACGCCCGGCGTTGCGATCCTCGAACCATGCGCGGACGCGCTCGGGCGCGCTCTCGTCGATCACCCTGAACCCGAGCTTCGCGTAGAAGGCCTTCGCCCAGGTCGCTCGGTCCCACATGCGCAGCACCACGTCGCTCAAGCCGAGCTCGCGCGCTTCGTCGCGGATCCTGCCCACGAGCGCCCGCCCGATCCCGAACCGTTGGTAGTCGGGCGCGACGCCGAGCTCCTCGATGTACGCGACGCCGGGCGCCTCGTCGCGAAACGCCGCGTAGCCAGCGACGATGTGATCCGCCTCGGCGACGATGACGGAGTGCCGGTGCACGAGCCCGTGGATGTCCGAGACCGAGCGCGGCGGGACCTCCGCCGCGTCGAAGCCGATCTCGTGGTACATCGCCGCCGTCGCCTGTTCGAGGCGCACGAGATCGGGCAGCTGCGCCTCTTGAAGCTTGGTGAAGCGAACTCGCTCCGGCGGATGACGATCTTCGTCGCTCATGACCCCTCCTCGCTCGTGAACTCGAGAGCTCCGCGCTCGCTCATGCCTTGTTGGGACGCGAGAGGAGCGCGGCGATGACCTCGCTCGATGCAGCGTCCGTGGGCACGATGAACGCGGTCGCCTGATCGGCCTCGGGCATCTCGCCGGGACGGAGGGCGAAGAGCCGCACGCCGCCCTCGGGCCGTGCCTCGATCGCGACCCGGTACGACGTCACGCCCTCGACCGCGACGCCGTTCTGCCCCGCCTCGCGCTCTCGGCCCGACCGAGCGAGCGGCGCGGTCGTCTCTCGCGCGTCCGCTTCCTCCCCCGGAGGCATCGGCTTCGGTCGATCCGTCTCGCGCTGCGCGCGGGTGCGGAGCAGCCTGTGTCCGCCCGTGTTCTCCAAGCTCGAGCGGACGCGAGGCGACATGGGCGTGCGCTCGCTCGCGGCGCCATCCGCGAGCTCGACGCCCGGCTCGGTGCCCGACAGGACGCTCGTCTTCTCGTCGAGATCGTCGAACCCCGCCATCTTCGCGGCCTCGTACTCCGCCTGCTCGGGGCTGAAGAACGGGTGCTGAATCGTGACCTCTTCCTCGTGCTTGCCGATCGGCGACGAGGCGCTCGACGCCTCGCCGATGACGACCCCCTGCGCGGGCACGGCGAGCTCGCGCTCGAGATGCGGTGAGGTCGTGGCGTCATCGCCCATCCGGCCCTCGACGGCCAGATCGCCGATCCCAGCGAAGGTCGCGTTCTGCGACGTGAGCTCACGCGTCGGGCCCGAGGGCGCGCTGGCGACGACGGGAGACTCGGCTCCGCGAGCCTCGGCGCTCGCGCGCTTCGTGCCCATGCGCGGCGTCGGCTCCGGCAGCGCCGTCGGACGATCGTGGGGGCCGAGCGCGGCCTCGGCCATCGCAGCGCGCGACCTGCTGTCGCCGCGCACGGTCTCGCGCCGCTGTGCGCGCGTCCCTTGAACGGCTGCGGGCCCGCCGCGCCGGAGCGCAGCGCGGGCCGACTCCACGACCGGAGGCGAAGGCGTCTGTCCGGCTCCGGCCGACTTCATCGCCGGCGTGGGAGGCGCGCTCGGCACCGTCACGCGCGCGGACACGGGCGGCAGCGACGACGGGCGCGGGGTCTGCGGCGGGCTCGGCACCGCCGAGGGGCGCGGCGTGCTCCGCGGCGGCGGCGGCGGGGCGGAGCCCATCGGTGGCGGGGCGGAGCCCATCGGTGGCGGGGCGGAGC
>CAYYKK010000148.1:0-17053 GCA_964467935.1 uncultured Polyangiaceae bacterium | reverse complement strand
TCGACTCCCACAACGAGGGCGACGCGACGCACCCGTCGACCGAGGCCATGTGGGACGCCGCGTTGACGCGCGGTGCGCGCGTGTTCGGCACCGCGACGGACGACGCGCACCACTACGACGACGCGGGCGCGGTTCGCGCGCTCGGCAGGACGGCGTACACCGGAGACCGGGGGTTCGTGATGGTCCGCGCGGACAAGACGCCCACCGCGATCCGCGCAGCCGTCGAGCGCGGCGACTTCTACGGCTCGACCGGGGTCGTGCTCGACGAGGTCGCGATGGAGCCGAAGGCGATCCACGTGCACGCGACGAAGGACGTCTCCTTCGACGTGATCGGCACCGGCGGCGTCGTGCTCTCGACGACCGAGGGACGCGTGGTGGACTTCGATCCCGCGAAGGCGCCGCGCGGATACGTGCGCGTCCGTGCGCACGACGTCGCCGGACGCGTCGCCTTCACCGAGCCGCTCTTTCTGCCTTGAGCCGGGCGCTCAAGGCTTCTTGAAGAGGAGCACGAAGCGATCGCTCGTGCCGCGCTTCTCGCCCGCCTTCTTCGGAGACGTGCTCCAATCCTTCGTGTCGCTCGGGTTGCGGAGGAAGTCGCCCTCGCGCTCGAGCTTGAAGCCGGCCTTCTCGACGTCGCGGACCACCTCGGACTCTTCGATGCGGTGGAGCGTCTCGGTCTCGGTCGAGCCCGCGCCGTCCTTCGCCGCGTGATCGATGACGGCGTACGTCCCGCCGCTCCGGAGCGCCGCGAACACGGCCTTGTTCATGCGATCGCGATCGGCCTTCATCCAATAGAGGTCGTGGTAGAAGAGGTTCACCATCACGAGGTCGAGCGCCTTCGCCTCGGGCGGGAGCGGATCCTCGAAATCGCGATCGACGCGCACGACGTTCTGCATGACCGGGCGCTTCAGGCGCTCGCTCCAGGGCTTCTCGGCGAATCGATCCAAGATGAACTTCGTGTTCTGCCCATAGACCTTGCCGGTGGGACCGACCGCGCGCGCGAGGAACTCGGAGGTGTAGCCGCCGCCTGCCGCGAGCTCGGCGACCTTCATGCCGGGCTTCACCTGGTAGAAGGCGAGCAGCTCCGTCGGCTTCCGCCCGGCGTCGAGCATGCGATCTTCGGGGAGGCGATCGGGCGCGTCGAGCAAGGCCTGGAGCTCCGGAGGCACCACGACGGCCGCGGGTGCGGCCTTCGCGACGGGCGCGCTCGCCGCGGGCGGCGGCGTCACGCTGGGAGGCGCCACGCTCGACGCGGCCGCGACCGGGCTCTCGGGCGCGCTCGGCGGATCGACGGGGGCCGGCGCCGCGCCGCAACCTGCCATGAACGCAGCGACGACGAACGGGACGACGAGGGCGGACGTGGCTCGAGGCAATCGCATCCTGGCTCCTTCTCTTTCGGGGACAGCTCCATAGCACGCGAGGCGCGCGCGTCGCGCCCTGGATGTTGCCGCCGCGCCACGAGTCTGGTTGCTTGGCCGCGTGCGACGGCTCCTCGCGATCGCGCCTTTGGTGGGTGCCCTCGCGGCGTGCGGCGCGCCGCCGCTCGCGCGCGTCGACGCGCCCGCGGATCGCGAGGCCTCGGTGAGCGCTCGGGCGGTGAGCGATCCGGTCCCCTCGGCCGTCGCCTCCGCGTCGCCGCCCGATGCGTCCGTCTCTTCTCCCCCCGCGCCCGCGCCTCCGGCCGCGTCGCCCGCGCGCGTCGCGATCGGCACGCCGTACTTCTACGGCGACGCGCCCGATCCGGCGATCCGCCTCGACGACGCGTCGCTCGGGCCGCTCGCGCACGATCCGCCTCCCGACGCGACGCACGCTCTGCCGCGCGTCGTCATCGACGTGATCAAAGCGGCAGGCCCGGTGAAGGCGGCCGCGATCCAGGCCAAGGCGCGCGCGGGGTACTGGGGCAAGGTGATCGAGTGCTATCGCCCGGGCGCGGTGAAGGACCAGACGCTCCGCGGCGAGACCACGCTCCGCGTCACGCTGTCGAGGGGCGAGGTCCGCAAGGCGAAGGTGACGAAGCCCATGCCCGACAAGGACGTGAGCGCGTGCCTCGCCAAGCGCATGGTCGGCCTCGAGATGCCCGAGGCGAAGAGGACGACGACGGCGACGATGACGATCCACGTGGCGCCGGGGGACGAGCCGATGCCCCCCGCGGAGGACACCGTCACGCGCGGCCCGGGTCGCGTGGATCCAGCGCTCGTCGCGCGCGCGTTCGAGGAGGCGAGGCCGGCGCTCCTCGCGTGTTACGAAGCCTCGCTCGACTACGCGCCGGCGTCGCGGGGCTGGCTCCTCGTCCGCATCCAAGTCGCTCCAGGAGGTCAGGTCGCGGAGGCGTTCGAGAGCCGCACGAAGCTCCCGGACGAGCGGCTCGCGCGCTGCGCGCTGCGCGTCGTCCGCAAGCTCGTGATCGCGCCGCCGGAGGGTGGGCCCGTCCGACTCTTCGTGCCGATCCGCTTCGAGCCCGCAGGACGCTAGGCGCTGGCGACGAGCCCGCGCGTCCTGTCGAAGAACGCGCGAAGCTCGGAGAACGAGCTCCGCGCCTTGCCGTCCGCGATCGCGAGGACGAGGTCGCGGATCGCGCGGTTCACGGGCGTCGCCACGCCGAGCGCCTGTCCGCGGGTCGCGACTTCGCCGTTGAGGAAGTCCACGCTCGGCGGACGCCCGCGCTCGATCGCGCTCAACATCGACGATCGGAGCCTGCGGTAGCGCGCGCCCACCGCGAGCAGCAGCGCGTGCTTCGCGACGAGCGAGGGCGAGCCGGCGCTCTTCCTGTCGTCTTCGGTGAGGCTGCACCACTCGAGATCGAGCGTGCCCGACACCTTCTCGAGCGAGACACCGGACGCCTTCGCCACGCTCGTCGCCTCGGTCATGATCTCGAGCGCGAGGCGGCGTACGAAGCGATGACGCATCAGCGGCCCGAGGCGATCGCCGCCGACGGTACCGAGCGACGAGATCGCGCAGTTGATCGCGAGCTTCGACCAGCGCGCGCCGCGGAGGTTCTTCGTGAGCTGCGTCGGCCCGACGCACTCGAGCGCGCGCGCGAGGGCCCGAACGGCGTCGTCGTCGCTCCCGTCGAGACGCCCGATGGCGAAGCCGCCGGCGGAGGTGCGATCGTAGATGCCGGGCTCGATCATGCTCGCGCCCCACGCGACGATCGCGCCGATCACGCGATCGTCGCCCGCGATCTTCGCGACGCGCTCCTCGCAGAGACCGTTCTGGAAGCAGACCATCGCCCCGTCCTCGGCGAGGTGGGCGACGGCCGATCGGGCCGCGTCCTCGACCTGCGGGGGCTGGGTCGCGAGCAAGATGAAGTCGAAGCGGCCGTCGCGCGAGGACAGCTCGCGGACCGCGCCGCCGCGCACCGTGCCCGGGCTCGCCTCACCGCGGACGCGGAAGCCGTGCGCGTTGATCGCGTCGCAGATGTGCGGGTTCGTCGTGAGCGTCGTGACGTCGTGGCCTTGCTCGTTGAGGTGAGCCGCGACGACGCCGCCGATGCCGCCTGCGCCGACGACGAGGAAGCGAGGCGCGCTCTTCGCGACCGGAGGAACGGAGGGAGGTGCCACGCCCCAGTCATGGCACAACTGGGCGGCGATCCGAAGCCGATCGTGCGCCCGGAGGGCCTTGTCGCAGCGCGTCGCGCGCGACGGTCGGCGTCGCGCGCTCAGCCGTCGTCGGAGGGATCCGGCGCGTCCTTCGGCAGGACCGCGACGGCGGGCGCCGCGTCGTCGATGCGCGGCTTCGAGGGGACGGCCGCCGAGCTCGGCTCTCCGTCGTCCTTGACCTCCTCCTCCTTGCGCAGGAGCGACGCGGCGACGCCGAGCCCGAGCGCCGACACGATGACCGTCAGCGACACGAGCGCGCTCACGTGGATCTCGAGCGGCGGTCCCGCGATGATCATCTTCACACCGACGAAGCCGAGCACGACGACGAGCGAGTGCTTCAGGTAGGCGAAGTCGCGGAGCATGCTCGCGAGCGCGAAGTAGAGCGAGCGCAGCCCCATGATCGCGAAGATGTTCGACGTGAAGACGATGAACGCGTCGGTCGTCACGCCGAAGATCGCGGGGATCGAGTCGACGGCGAAGACGATGTCGGTCCCCTCGACGACGAGCAGCACGAGCAGGAGCGGCGTCGCCATGCGCTTGCCCGCCTCCTCGGTGAAGAAGCGGTGCCCGTCGAGCTTGGGGCTGATCGGCATCACCCGGCGGGCGATCTTCACGAGGCGCGAGTCCTCGGGATCGAAGTCCTCGTCCCCCTTCGACAGGCCCATCTTGATCGACGTGTAGAGCAGGATGCCGCCGAAGACGTAGGTCGTGACGCTGAAGCGCTGGATGAGCGCGGCGCCGGCGAGGATCATCGAGACGCGCAGCCCGATGGCGCCGAGGATGCCCCAGAAGAGCACGCGGTGCTGGTACTGCGGCGGCACCTTGAAGAAGCGGAAGACGAGCGCGATGACGAAGATGTTGTCGAGGCTGAGGCTCTGCTCGACGATGTAGCCGGTGAAGAACTTCATCGCGGCGTCGCGCCCCGAGGTGCCCACCTCGTCGCCGAGCCCGAGGAAGTGGTGCTCGTAGCCGTAGTAGACGCCCACGTCGAAGAGCATCGCGACGACGAACCAGATGACGGTCCAGCGCAGGGCGCTCTTGGTGGTGACGACCTCGTCCTCCTTGTGGAAGACGCCGAGATCGAGGGCCAAGAAGAACCCGATCAACGCCAGGAATCCGCCCCAGGCCGCCCAGTGCATCGATCCGATGGAGTATCCTCCGCGGGCTCCCGTGTCGAGCGATGAAAGGGCCGCGCGCGCGGGTCGACGAGGCGCTCAGGCGGGGACGATCACGTCGAGCGCACCCGGGAGCACCTTCACGCGGATGGGCAGCCGACCGAGCGGCTCGCCGTCGACGTCGAGGAGGAACTTGTCGCGCGCCGATTCGTTCCGGAGGTCGAGCTCGATGCGATCGCAGAGGTGGTGCTTCACGTCCGGGCTCGCGAGGTGCTTGCCGTCGTAAATCGCCGACGATCCGAGCGCGAACTTGAGCTTGCCCGCCGCGCCCATGTCGACGACGTCGAAGATGCCGTCGTCGAGGCGGGCCATCGGCGCGACGTGCATCCCCGAGCCGAAGTACTGCCCATTGCAGATGGAAATCTGCCTCGACGTCGCCTCGAACGTGCGCACCTCGTCGCCGAGCCCGAGCGTCACCACGAGCTCGCCGAGCTCGCTCATCAGGAGGCCCCGCACGGACGCGATGAAGTACGACGCGGTGCCGCCGACGACGTGGCTCGTGTCGTGGACGAAGCGGTCGACCAGACCTCCGAGCCCGACCGAGAGGATGTTGACGAAGAAGCCCTCGGCGTCACGCCCGTCGTTGTCGACGTAGCTGAACGAGCCGATGTCGATCGCCTTCGTCCGGCCCTCGGCGAGCGTCGCGAGGTAGCGGTCGAGGCGGTGCTCGATCCCGAGGGTCTTGCGGAAGTCGCCGCCCGTGCCTTGGCCGACGATGCCGAGGGTCGGTCGCCGACGGCCGCCGACCTCCGCCTGCATCAGTCCGGCGACGACCTCGTGGATCGATCCGTCGCCGCCGACCGCGATGACCTTCGAGCGCCCCTCTTCGGCGGCCCGGCGCGCGATCTCGGTCGCGTGGCGAGGTCGCTCGGTGAAGGCGAACTCCACCGAGCCGAGCGCGCTCTCGATGATGCGCCGGGTCTCGGCGGACGCGGCGCCCGTCCGGCCCGCGCCCGATCTCGGGTTGATGATGACGAGCGGCGAGTCGACGCTCACGGCGAGCCGCTCACTTCTTCTTCGCCCGGATGGCGTCCTTCATCGCGGAGAGGGCGGCGTCGTAGTCCTTCTGGGACTGCTCGATGCGCTGCTCGAGATCCTGCGCGTTCTGCTTCGCCTCCTGCTCGGCGGCGTCGAGCGACTTCAGGTCGTCCTCCCAGCCCTTGATGCGCGCGTCGCTCGCCTTCTGATCCTCGGGCTTGAGCTTGCCCGACGACGCGAAGTCCTTCTCGTCCTTGATGAGATCTTCGATGCTGCTCTTCGAGCTCGAGACCTCGCCGAGGTAGTGATCGAGGCGCTGCTTCGCCTCGGGCATCTCGGTGTGCACGAGCCAGCTCGCCTCGGCGATCTTGTCGGCCTCCGCCTCGAGGAGCGGCTGGTTCTTCTTGCCGATCGCGTCGTGGTTGCGGTCGATGAGGATGAACGCGTCGTTCTTGGCGCGCATGCGCGCCTGGATGCGGTCGTCGATGCCGTCCTTCATCCCCTGCCCGACCGCGCCGTAGACGTCGGCGTCGCAGCCCTTCTGCTTCACGGCGTACTGCGCCGAGCCGCCGACCTTCTTGAGCAGCGGCTCCTTCTCCTCGTCGAAGAACGTGCGCACCATCCCGTTCGACTTGGCGGCGTCCGCGTAGCCGCCGTCTTTGCCGGCCTTGTCGGAGGCGTCGACGATCTTCTCGACGAGGTCCCACGGCGCGTCCTGGCCGAGCGAGTCGGCGAAGGTCGGCATGGTGCCCATGTCCTCCTTCGCCTTGGCCTCTTCGGCGCGGATGCCCTTCGACTCTTTGGCGAGCCGATCCGGGAACTCGGCGGCGTAGCTGCCTTGCGAGCTCGAGGTCTGCGGCGTCTGCGCCTCGTTCTGCTGGCAGCCCACGAGCGCGGACGCGGCGGTCACGGCGAGAAACGCGAGCGGAGCACGATAGCGTTGGTTCATGGCGAACGGAGTAGAGCCGACCTCGTCGCCGAAGGTCAACCAAGCTCGCCGATCACCGGCGGCTCGCGCCAGCCGCCTCGGCGCTCAGTTGCCGGTGCCGGTGCTCGCGGTGGTGCCTGCGCTGCCGCTCGAGGTCGCGGCGACGCCGTACGCCGAAGCGACGCTCGAGGCCGTCGCGGTGTTCGTCGTCGCGCCCGTCGTGGCGCCCGTCGTCGCGGCCTTCGTCGAGGAGGTCGTGCCGCTCGTGGTGCCGGTGCCGCCCGCGCCGCCGGTGCCGCTCGAGTCGCCGCAGCCCATCACCGCCATCGCAGGCAGCGTGATGCTCGCGAGGCCGAACGCGACGGCCGCGGCAGTGCGCGCGATCTGTCCGTTGGGCGCGCGCTCGGGGACGTCGCCGCAGTGGGGGCAAGCGGCCGCGCCGACGTCGAAGTGACAGTTGCACGAGGGGCAGGCGACGAGGTTCATGGCCTCGAATTGTCGAGGGCGTCCAACGCATCGTCAACGGTCAATCGCGCGAGCTGCTAGGCTCACGCTCCGTGAGCGATCCCGAGCGACCCGGCCCCGACGATCTCGCGCCCGGCACCGCGATGACCGCGTCCGGACCGAGGACGGGCGCGCACGTGCCCGCGCCGGCGCGCGGCCTCACCGAGGACGACGCAGGCACGGCGAAGCCCATCTACGTGGTCTGGGAGATCACGATGAAGTGCGATCAGCCGTGTCAGCACTGCGGCACGCGCGCGGGGCGAGCGCGGTCGGTCGAGCTCGAGACCGAGGAGATCCTCGACGTCGCGCGCGGCTTGGTCCGCCTCGGGACCCGCGAGGTCACGCTGATCGGCGGCGAGGCGTATTTGCATCCCGATTGCAAGGAGATCATCCGCACGCTCGCCGAATCGGGCGTGCGCGTGACGATGCAGACGGGCGGCCGCGCCTTCACGAAGGAGCGCGCGTTCGCGTTCCGCGACGCGGGCCTCGACGGCCTCGGCGTCTCGATCGACGGACCGGCGCGGGTCCACGACAAGCTGCGCGGCAACCTCGGCAGCCACCGCGCGGCGATCGAGGCGATGCGCAACGCGCGCGCCGCGGGGCTCACGATCTCGGCGAACACCCAGATCAACAAGCTCAACGCCGACCTGCTCGTCGAGCACGCGCGCACGCTGCGCGCCGAGGGCGCGCAGGCGTGGCAGGTGCAGCTCACCGGGCCGCTCGGTCGCGCCGCCGATCACCCCGAGTGGATCGTCGACCCGTGGCAGGTCGTCGAGATCATCGACACGCTCGCCGCGATCCAGCGAGAGGCGATGAGCGAATGGAACGGCGAGGGCGTGCCGTTCAACGTCTTCGCGAACAACAACATCGGCTATTTCGGCCCGCACGAACAGATCCTGCGCTCGCGCCCCTTCGGCGCCGAGACGCACTGGCGCGGCTGCGTCGCCGGCATCTACTCGCTCGGCATCGAGTCCGACGGCACGGTGAAGGCGTGCCCCACGCTCCCGACCGAGGCCTACCGAGGAGGGAACGTCCGCACGATGAGCGTCGGCGATCTGTGGCAGAGCTCCGAGCGCATCCGCTTCGCGCGCGATCGCACCGTCGACGCGCTCTGGGGGTTCTGCCGGACCTGCTACTACGCCGACGTGTGTCGCGCCGGCTGCACGTGGACGGCGCACACCACGCTCGGCAAAGCGGGCAACAACCCGTTTTGCTACCACCGCGTGACCCAGCTGCGGCGAAAGGGCGTGCGCGAGCGACTCGTGCCCGTGGAGCGCGCCCCCGGCCGCCCCTACGACCACGGCCGCTTCGAGATCTCGCTCGAGCCGTGGCCCGAAGGGCCGTCCGCCGCGTCCCGCGAGGAGGCCGACGAGCCCCCGGCGGAGGCGCGCGGCGGAGGTTGATCAGGCGGTCTTCGCGGCGCCGATCTCGCGCGTCGGCGCGCGGACCACGGCGTCGCCGACGAGAAGCAGGAGCAACGGCGTCGCGATCTTGAGGATCGACAGCGCCCACACGGTGTCCCAGAGGGAGCGGCCGTCTGGGGAGTGCATCGAGAACCACGCGACCATCGCGGCACCGACGAGGAACAGCACGGGGAGCATCCGGCTCATGGCGACCTCCGAGAGAGGTGGTGGGCGCCCGTCGCGCCGCAGATTCGCGCCGCACGAGGCCTGGAACGAGGCATGGAGCGGGGCCACCTCGCGAGACACGTCGCCTCGCGAGCAGGGCACCCACGGCCTACGTAGCAATCGTGCTCGGGCTTGCAATGCGGCGTAACACTACTTCGCAGAAGCCCGAGGCTCCTTGACGAAGCGGAGAGGCGCGGGGCGATCGAGCGCGACGGCGCGGCCCGATCGGACCGCGCCACGCCGGATCACGTGTGACCCTGGATGTGCAGCGTCCACGGCTCGGTGCAGTCGGTGCCGGACACGTGCGTGACCTGGATCGCGAGCCATCGCCCGTTGTCGATGCCGCCGATCCCTTGCGTGTCCGGCCAGTTGTCCTGGACCGTCTGCGTCGTGCCCCCGTTCGGCGTCCCGTCCATCGGGCTCGCGCCGCAGTTGGGCCCGCTCGCGCCGTCGGAGCTCTCGTAGACGACGAGATCGTAGACCGAGCCGGGAGGCGACGTGAGCGTCACGGTGTAGCTCAGCGAGACCTTCGTGAAGATCGACGAGTCGTCCTCGGTGACGCGCACCTGGAGCCACTCGCTCGTGGTCCCCGTCCGCGTCTGCATGTCGCTGCCCGTGTCGCCCGAGACCGAAGGGACGCCCGTGGCGTTCGCGCACGCGTTCGGCGAGGTGAAATCGCAGTTCATCCCCGCGCCGGTGCTGCTCGTCGCGCTCGCCGAGGCGCTCGTCGACTCGGCGCTCGTCACGGCCGCGGAGCTCGCGTGCCCCGACGACGACGTCGCGGCCTGCGTGGCGCCGGAGCTCAAGTCTCCACCGAACCCGCCGCCGCCGGTGCCGATCTCCGAGCCCTGCGCGCAAGCGGAGAGCGCGGCGAGCGTGGTCACGAGAGCGAAGGCGCGAGGTGAAGCAATGCTCATCCGAACGAGACTAGCGCAAAAGCGGCCGACCGCGCGAGGGCATGACGGCGCTTCCTTCGGGCGCGAGACTCGGCTTTCATGGCCTTCGTGGAAGAGCCGAAGGAGGGCCCCGTCGGGCTCCAGCTGATCATCGGCGTCGGAATCGGCGTCGTTCTCGCGGCCATCGTCGCAACCAGCCTGACCCTCGCCCGCGGCCACTCCGGCAAGGCCGCGCCCGCCGCGAGCGCCTCCGTCGCCGCCGGCGTCGGCTCGGCGAAGGGACCCGCGGGGGCGGAAGGGCCCTCCATCACCATCGCCGATCCCGACGCCGTCACGGCGATCGAGATCACGCGCGCGAAGGAGGCGACGATCAAGCTCGAGCGAAAGGACGGCCGCTTTCGCATGACCGCGCCCGTGGACTCTTGGGCCGACGCGGACGGGGTCGCGGCGCTCTTGGCCGCGACGAAGACGTGGGCGCTCGGCGCCTCGGTGCCGGCCGCCGAAGCAGACAAGGCGTTCGCGGAAGAGCGCGTCCACGTCGTCTTCCGCCGAGGGGAGGCCGCGCCGCTCGAGGTCTCGATCGGGGGCGAGAGCGCGGTCTCTCCGAAGCTGCGCATCGTCGGGCAGAGCGGGACGTGGGACATCGTCTCGTTCCCGAAGGCGCTGCTCTCGAAGGACCAGGTCGACTGGCGCGACCACGCCGTCGTCCGCATCGATCCAGACACGGTCGACAGGATCCTGATCGAGAACCCGCACGGGACGTTCGAGCTCACGAAGACGCCGCAGGGTTTTCGAGGTGGGCGCTCCGCGGCGACGGCCGACTTCGACCCGGCGCGCGCGAACGAGCTGCTCGTGGCCATCAAGTCGCTCGACGCGCTCGGCTTCGCGGAGGCGGGCGCGGACACCGGGCTCGACAAGCCGACGCTCTTCGGCGGTCAGATCAAGGTCTTCAAGAAGGGGAGCACCGAGCCCGTGGTGCTGTCGTTCGGCAAGGCCGGCAAGGGCGGGCGGTTCGCCTCCGTGTCGGGCAGCAACGACGTGTTCATCGTCTCCGGTTGGGTCGCCGACTGGGCGATGGCCGACGCGACCAAGTTCGCGAAGAAGTGACGTCTTGTCGGGGCGGGACGCCGGTGCGCGCGCGGACGGTGCCTTAAGGGGAGCGTTCGATCGGCCGTACGCGTGAGCGTGTTCAATCCTGCTCGCAGAAATCCCAACTACGGCCGCGGGACGCACACGATCGATCCTTCCGAGGAAGGTCCGGACATCCTGACGCGGCTCGTCCAGGCGTTCCGATCGCCGAGCTACGAGCCGCCCCTGTTGCCGGCTGCGGCCCTGCAGCTGCTCGAGATCACGCGCAAGAACGACACGAGCTACCGCGACGTGCTCCGGCTGATGGAGGGCGATCCGATGATCGCCGGCAAGGTGCTGCGCGTCGCGCAGAGCCCGCTCTACACGCGCGGAGAGCCCGTGCGCACGCTCGAGCAGGCGCTCACGCGGCTCGGGATGTCGACGCTCGCGCAGATCTTCCTCCAGGTGACGATGACGGCGCGCGTCTTTCGCGCACCCGGCTACGAGGGGCCCATGGAGGCCATTCGCAAGCACTCCGTGGCCGTCGCGCACGCTGGCCGGCTGCTGGCGCGCCAGACGTCGCTCCCCGACGAGCTCGTGTTCCTCTGCGGGCTGCTCCACGACATCGGCGCGGCGATGAGCCTCATCGTGCTCGCCGACGTCAAGCCGCCGAAGCGCCCGCCCCCGTTCGAGGCAGCCAAGGCGGCGGTCGCGCAGATGCACGCGGACGCGTCGGCGCTCCTCTGCGATCTGTGGCGGTTGCCGGCGGAGATGCGCCTCGTGCTCTCGCACCATCACTCGCCGATCATCAAGGGCGTCGCGCACCCGATCGCGTGCCTCGTGGTCCTCGCGGATCAGCTCGCGGTCGAGGCGGGGTTCCCCGCGCCGATCGAGACGATCACACCGAACGAGGTGGCGCAGAAGGCGCTCGGCCTCGACGACTTCACCATGCGCCGCTTGAAGGCCGAGTACGGCGCGCTCGCGCCGGCGCTGCGCTGATCCGCGGCGTCGAATGATCCGCGCCGTCGCTGCGCCCGCGGGGCGTCAGTCGGGCGGGAGCACCGCCGTCGTGGGATCGAGCAGGCTCGCGATGCCGCTCACGGTGGCGTCGCGCCCGCCGAGCTGCCCGGTCGCGCCGAGGAAGTTCCACTCGAGGAAGCGCACGATCGACGAGTGCTCCATCGTGACGTGCGAGACGTGGTTCTTCTTCGCGTAGGGCCCGAGCGCGATGAGCGGGATGCGCATGCCGTAGGGCTGATTGTCCACCGTGCTCGTCGCGGGCGGTGCGACGTGGTCGAAGAAGCCACCGCCCTCGTCCCACGTGAGGAGCACCAGCGTCGTCGACGCGACCGGCGACGCCTCGAGCGCGGCGAGGGTCGAGCTGACGAAGTGGATGCCGTCGCTCACCTGGGTGCCGTAGCCCGGGTGCTCGTTGTGGTAGCCGACGCCCTTCACGAAGGCGACCTCGGGCAAGTTGCCGCTCGACAGATCGCTGAGCAGGTCGCCGTAGTCGAGCATGTACTTCGCGTTGTCCGCGAACTGCGCGTAGTACTCGAACGGGACGTCCGACGGATCGTAGGTGCAGGGCGTCGTCGGCAGGTGCAGCGGACAATCCGCCGGCGGCAGCGGACAGAGCAGCGCCTGCTTCATCGCCTTGTAGCCCTCGGCGTAGAAGGCGAAGGTGTGCCCGGCGCCGAGGAGGAGATCGGCGATCGTCGTCTGCCCGGTGTACGACTGGGTCGGCGCGGGCAGCGTGCAGCCCTTGCCGTTCGTGTCGGGCTTGTAGGCGTTGTCGGTGAACACGTACTTCGCGACGGCGAGGTACATGTCGTTCGACGAGGACGCGCCGGCGATCGGCTGGAAGTAGCGATCGGCGAGCGCGCCCGACGCGGCCAGATCCCAGTAGGGCTGCACGAGGCTCGCCTGGGCCACCGCGAAGTTGCGCGCGTCGGAGCACGAGGCGCCCTCGGTGAACTGATCCATCGCGCCGCCGTGGATCTCGTCGACCTCGCACGCCTGCTGGTGGTTCGGGTCGTAGCCCGCGTTCTCGGGATCGTCGAGCACCGTCGGCGCGTGCCCCTTGGGGTCCGTCGCGGGCGCCCCTTCGCAGCACGCGGGCCCGTCGTTGCACGTCGGGTCGCTTCCTGCAGCTGCTTTGCAGTAGTTTCCGAAGTACGCGTCGAACGTGTGGTTCTCCTGCACGATGACGAGCACGTGCTCGATCTTCTGCGGCGCCGGTCCGCCGCTGCTCGACGAAGCCGCGTCGGAGCCCGTCGCGGTCGTGGTCGGCGCGGAGGAGGAGGACGACGAGGGGGCGCCGCCACCGACGCCGCCCGATCCTCCCGACCCATCGTCTCCTCCCTGGCAGGCGGTCACGAAGACCGAGAGCGAGAGCGAGAGCGAGAGCGAGAGCGAAGCGGTCCGGAGGCTGCGGCGAACCATCGCTCGTGACGATCGCATGAAGCTCCGGTGTCGGACCAGTGTCGAGTGGGACGAGCCTCCGGTTTTCGATGGGGGTGTGCATGGTGTAGACGGGGGAGATGCTCCCTCGAAGCCGTGCGGCGGCGACGCTCGTCGGAATGATGCTCCTCGGCGGGTGTGGCTCGCCCCCCGCGCCTCCGCCCGAGGCTCCCCTCGCGCCGACCGCTGCTACGTCCGCCCCACGCCCGCCCGAGCCCCCGGCGCCCGAGGGGCACGCCCGGGCGTCGTCCGAGGGTCTCGTCGCGCGGGTGCGCGCGACCGAGCTCGCGCGCGCGCGCGATCTCCTCGCGCAGATCGTGCCTCCCGCCGCGATCGACCAAGCCGGCGTCGAGCTCGGCCTCGATCCCGGCACCCTCACGACCTCGGGCGCGCTCGAGAAGCTCGGGGTCGATGGGGCGGGCGTCGTGACCCTCGAGACGTTTCAGCTGGACGATCGCGCGGCGGCGCTCGCCGACAAGCTCGGCGGCGTGCAGCCCGACCGCGACGACGCGAGCTTCGGGGCGCGCTACGTGGAGACGTACCGCGCCGCGCGCACCCCGGGCTGGTTCCTCTCGCGGGTGCGGGTGCCCACCACCAACGACGTGCTCGGCGATCGCGTCGAGAGCGCGCTCACGCGGCGCGGCGGGCGGCGGAGCGTCATCGCCGATCGCGACACGGCGTTCACGCTCGGTCGCTCGGTGTGGCACGTGAAGTCGGAGCCGGGCGCGCTGCGCGTCGAGCTCGCCATCGGCGACAGGCCGACCGACGGCAGGGACGTGCGCTCGGCCCTCGCCGCGCTCGGTTGGTGGAGCGCGACCGCGGCGCCGGCGCTCGCGTCGACCGAGACGCTCTCCCTGCGGATGCGCCCCTCGGTCGTCCGCGAGAGCGGATCGCTCTTGAGCTCCCTCCAGCTCGGCGACGACGTCGCCTCGACGGCGGATCCGGACGCGGCGCAGCTCTTCTTCGCCCGGGTGGCACGCGAGAGCGCCGCGCTGCGAGGCATCGACGCGCCCGACGGCACGCCACGCTACGACAGCGTCGTCGTGACGGGCACCGAGAAGAGCTACGCGCTCACTTCGACGCTCTCCGCAGGCGCGGAGGCGTTTCGTCCCTCGGACTGGAGCACGCAAGGCGCCGACGTCGCGGTCGACGGGGCGACGCTCACCGTCGCGGTGAACGGACCGCTCCTCTACGGATGGAAGGTGATCCCGACGCGCGCGGGCGTGAACCCCTACTACCTTCGCGACATCAACGTCGAGGGCGGTCGCGCCGGCTTTCCGACCGAGCTGCTGCTCGCGGGCGACGCGCCGTTCCTGCTCCTGCGCGAGGCGATGGAGGAGGCCGAGGCCCTCGGACAAGCGACGCTCCCTTGGATGCGGAAGTGGGAGCGGCTCGGCGCGGTGCTGGTGACGCCGGCCGGAGGAAGCGCCGACACGCTCTATTTCGGTCTCTTGCCCGCTTCGACGACGGAGGAGGCCGCGGCCTGCGCGCTGTCGCGGCAGGAGACGCGCTGCGCTCCGGCCGAGCGGCTGAAGCCCAAGGTCGTGACGTCCCGCGAAGGCTTCCGGGTGACGCGGCGCAAGATCGACGGGCGGTGGGTCGTGCTCGCGAGCCGGAGCGAGGTGATCTTGAAGACCGCGGTTGTCCACGTGAAGAGCGGCGCGCGCCCCGCGTACGCTGCCTCGCTCGACCCGGCGGCCTTCGGGCGCGCGCTCGGGCTCGGCAGGCCGCTCGTCATGCCGACGCTCCAGGGCGGCGCGCGCCTCGCGGCCGACGGGCGGAGCTACACGTTCGAGATCGGCCCCTGAGTCAGGGCGAGGGCGCGGCGAGCTCGCCGAGCTCGATGCCGGGTCGGCCGTTCATCACCACGAAGGGCTTGTCGACGAACGCGAGGTGCCCCATGCCGTCGTGCTCCACGATCTGGAGCGCGCCGGGGGCGAACCCCATCGATCCGCGCGCCGGGAAGACCACGCGAAAAGCGTAGGGGTACCTTCGAGCGGCCCGCTCACCCGCGAGCACGAACGCCTCGGGTCCGTAGCCGTCGACGATCGCCGACGTGAGCTCGCCTCCCGAGGCGAGCGCGCGCTTCTTTCGCGACGCGTGATCGCCGTCCGCGTCGTCCACGTGCAGGTCCACGTCGGTGGTGTTCGTCTCCCAGAGCAGCACCGCACGGAGGCTGGGCCCGCTCTCGAGCCGTCCTCCCGCGCCCTTCGTTCGCCGCTCGATCTCGCCTCTCCTCTCCGGCGCGGTGCGCGCCCACGCGGCGCCGAGCAGGCCGAGATCGGAGGCGAGCACGGGCCGCGCGCCGACGAAGCGATCGTTCGCGACGTTGTCGAGGAGCGCGCGCTCGAGGGTTCGAAAGGCCTCCTCGGGTCGGCCCGCGCGGTACTCCGCGAAGGCGAGGAGCCGATGGCCGAGGGGCTGGTCGGGTCGCTCCGCGCGCGCCGCCGCGAACGCGTCGCGCGCGATCCGCAGCGCCGCGTCGGTCCCGACGCGACCGAGTCGCTCGCCGGCGACGCGCGCGAGGTCGGCGCGGTACGACCACAGCGCGAAGATCGATCCGTACGCGCGCGCCGCGAGCTCGTCGTCGCCGCTCGCCTCCGCGGCCTCCCCCAGCGCGAGGTAGGCGAGGACGTCGACGGGCGCGTCGACCGCGTACCGCTTCGCCGAGGCGAGGGCGCCGGCGCGATCCCCCGCCGCGAGCGCTCCCATGACGAGCCCGAAGCGCCCGTCGTAGGGCGGATCGAAATGAGGCTCCGGCTCTCGTGGCGGCGCGGGCGGCGCCGTCCTCTTCACCGCCACGAGGTGTCTCGCCGGCGGGGGAGCGTCCCCTCGCGAGAACACGAGCGGGTAGCGCACGAGGACCTTCTCGTCGAGCGGGTGCGGGAACTCGAGCTTCAGGAACTCGTGCACGACGCAGTCGAGCAGCTCGGGGGAGCCGATCTCGCTGCCGTCGTCTCGCGCGCTCGCGACGATGCCGCTGCGATCGATCTCGAACTTCACCACGACGCGGCCCTCGAGCTTCGGCCGCTTGCCGAGGGCGCGCTCGTAGCACCCGCGGAACCGCCCGTGGTTCAGCCGCACGACGCGCTGTACGACCTCCGACGGGAGGTGTCCGCGCAACGTCAGCGCCGGCGGAGGCTCCTCGATCGCGGGCGGCGCCGCCTCGGGCTCCTTCTCGACTGGCGAGGTCGAGGGGACGGCGCCGAGGTGGGGGCTCGGTTGGATGCGATCGTCGATCGGATCGAACGCCTCGGTGCCGCGCGGCGGCGGCTCGTCGGAGAGCTCGAGGTCGTCGGCACGCCACGCCTGCTCCAGCGCGACGTCCCGCGCGAACGAGCTCTCGGGACCGTCGACCGGGAGCGTGAAGCCGGTGAAGGGACTCGCCGCGCGGCGCGCGACCGAGCGGGCGATCACGGCGGCGCGGCGATCGGCCGGCGCGAGATCCTTGCTCGCGAGGAGCGCCTCGATCTCCGCGCCGCCGACGAGGCTCTCCACGTCGGACGCGCGGACGTCGCGGAGCGCGGGCCGCACCGACTTCGCCCCGACACGGACGAGCGGCTTCGCCCCGGGCGCGAGCGCGGCGACGACGAAGACGTCGCTCCCCGCCACCACGCCGGAGGCGAACGCCGGGGACGACGCGCGCGCACCCTCGACGGCCACGTCGAGGGGCGGGAGCACCGCGTGCGTGAGTCGACGCGCGACGTCCACCGCCCCGCGCTCCGCCTCGACGACGGTGCCTCGGTAAGGGAGCGACGTGTCCGACGTGATCGCGCGGAACGCCGGTGCGCCGGCCGTCCCCGAGAAGACGACGACG
>CAYYKK010000147.1:6027-17136 GCA_964467935.1 uncultured Polyangiaceae bacterium | reverse complement strand
AGCAGAACGCCGAGCTCCGCGTCGCCCTTGAGCCCGCCCTTCAGCGGGTCTTCGTAGAGCGCGACGAGGTGATCCCAAGCCTCGTCGCGGCTGAACGCCTCGGCGAGGTACGAGAGCGCGTCGGGCTGTCCGGGCACCATGTCGAGCACCTGCTGGTAGGCGTCGATCGCGAGGTCCTTCTCCTTGAGGACGCTCGCGTAGATGCGACCGACTCGGAGGCCCGCGCTCACGCGGTCCTCGCGCGACGCGCCGACCGCGAGCAGGCCCGACAGGACGCGCGCGACCGCGCGATAGTCGCCGGCGTTCGTGTAGACGATCTCCGCGAGGAGCGCCGCGCGGCGGTTCTTGGCGTCGAGCGTGAGCGCCTGCTCGATGTACTCGATGAGCGCCTCGCGCGAGATCGCCTCACCCGCGTAGCGATAGGCGATGTCGGCGGCGCTCGCGAAGAGCACCGATCGGAAGGACGCGTCGCTCGCCGTCGCCGCCTCGGCGAGGTAGCGGTCGCACAGCTCGCTCCACTTCGCGCGCTTGCCCTCCTCGATCTCGAGGAAGTTCTGCGCCTTCTCGCGCAGCGCCTTGTCGTTCGCGTTCTCGAGCCGCTTGTACGTCTCGACGGCGTGCGTCGAGTCCGCGAGCTCCTCGTCGTAGATGCGAGCGAGCTCCGCGAGCATGCTCTCGTTCTCCGGCGCGCCCGGGTGCAACGAGACCTCGAGGTCGATCACGCGGGCGACCGCGGCCCACTCGCGACGCTCCGCGTGCCGCGCGCGCGCCTGCTCGAGCAGGCGCTCGATCTCGGAGGTCGAGTCCGCCGTGGGGGTGGTCACGATCTCGGTGAGCTCGTCCCATGCGCTCGCGCTCTCCGGATCTTCCTGGAGACGTCCAAGGACCACGCGGATTGTCTCAACGCTCATCGTCACTCCGGTCGGGAGAGGCTCGACTGCAAAAAAACGGACGAGGACTGCAGGGAAATCGAGGTCGCGACCCAGCTCGGTCGACCCCGGATGCACGCCGTCACCGAGCCGAAATTGCGGCAAATTCGGATGACGAGCGAAGCGAATGTACGCGTACGGCGCCGGTACTTTCAAGGCTTGCCGCGACGATCCCGGGGCATCCGCAGAAACGTCGACGGTACGTGAGGAGCGCTCGCACCCGGGGCGAGAGTCCGGTATCAAGCGCCGTCCGCAGGGCCGGACCCGAGCGGCCCGCGTGACGAGAGAGAGAGATGGCGATGAGCGCAGAGTCCGTTCGCAAGATGGCGGTCGTGGGTGCCGGTCAAATGGGGCGCGGGATCGCGCAGGTCGCGGCGGCCGCGGGGATCGACGTGCTGCTCAGCGACGTGACTGTCGCGCTCGCGGAGAAGGCCAAGGCGCAGATCGCGTCGGCGCTCGCGAAGCAGGTCGAGAAGGGCAAGATGGCCGAGGAGGCGAAGGCGGCGCTGCTCGCGCACGTCCTCCCCGTCGCGTCGGGCGCTCCGCTCGACGGCGTCGACGTCGCGGTCGAAGCCGCGACCGAGCACTTCGAGACGAAGCTCACCATCATGAAGGCGATCGACGCCGCGCTGCCGAAGGGCGCGATCCTCGCGACCAACACCTCGTCGATCTCGATCACGAAGCTCGCCGCCGCGACGACTCGCCCCGAGCTCTGCGTCGGCATGCACTTCATGAACCCCGTGCCGCTCATGAAGCTCGTCGAGATCGTGAAGGGCGTGCAGACCTCGCAGGGCACGTACGCGACGACGAAGGCGCTCGCGGAGCGCTTGGGCAAGACCGTCATCACGTCCAACGACGCGCCGGGCTTCCTCGTGAACCGCGTGCTCATCCCGCTCATCGTCGAGGCGTGCTTCGCGCTGCAGGAGGGCGTCGGCGCGGCCGAGGACATCGACACGGGCGCGAAGCTCGGGCTGAACCACCCCATGGGACCGCTCGAGCTCGCCGACCTCATCGGCCTCGACACGGTGCTCGCCATCGCCGACGTGCTGCATCGCGAGCTCGGCGACTCGAAGTACCGCGCGCCGGTGAACCTGAGGAACCTCGTCGCGGCGGGCTGGCTCGGCAAGAAGACCGGCCGCGGGTTCCATCGCTACGACGACAAGGGACAGCGCATCCAAGGCTGATTCGCCTCGCGCGTGCGGCGGGAGCGCTTCCCTCTCCCCGCGCTCGCGCGGCTCTGGTAACGGCGGAGCCATGAGCGATCCCGTCGTCGTCGAGCTGAAAGAGCACATCGCCACCGTCACCATCTCGCGACCGGAGAAGCTGAACGCGCTCGATCCGGCCACGGTCGCCGAGCTGGTGCGCGTCTTCGAAGGCCTCGTCGCGAAGGACGCGCCGCGCGCGGCGATCCTCACCGGCGCGGGCAAGGCCTTCGTCGCAGGCGCCGACATCTCGGCGATGGCGACGATGTCGACGACCGAGGCGCGGCGCTTCGCCGAGGCCGGCCATCACCTCGCGGCGGTGCTCGAGTCGGCGCCGTTCCCCGTGATCGCGGCGGTGAACGGCTTCGCCCTCGGCGGCGGGTGCGAGCTCGCGCTGGCGTGCGATTTCATCTACGCGTCCGACAAAGCCAAGTTCGGTCAGCCGGAGGTGAAGCTCGGCGTGATCCCCGGCTTCGGCGGGACGCAGCGGCTCGCGCGACGCGTCGGGATCGGCAAAGCCCGCGAGCTCTGTTACACGGGCGACGTCATCGGCGCCGACGAGGCGCTGAGCATCGGCCTCGCGAACGCGGTGTTCCCAGGCGAGGAGCTCCTCGACAAGGCGCGCGGCGCCGCGGCGCGCATCGCGCAGCAAGGCCCGCTCGCGGTTGCGCAAGCGAAGCGTGTCCTCTTGCGCGGCGAGGATCAGGCGCTCGCGAGCGCGTGCGAGCTCGAGGTCCAAGCGTTCTCGCAGCTCTTCGGCACCGACGATCAGCGCGAAGGGATGCGCGCGTTCGTCGAGAAGCGCGCCGCCACGTTCACGGGGCGCTGACTCGCGCGAACGGATCGGTCAGTCGGCGCGCAGCTTCGCCGACGCGGTCTTCGTCTCACCCGCCTTGACCGTCACGCTGATCGACTTCTTCGGGAGGTCGGGGTTGATGAACGTGATCGTGTGGGTGCCGGCCGAGACTTGGACGCCCGTCTTCGGCGTCTCGCCCATCGGTTGACCATCGACGAGGATGCGCGACACGGGCAGCGAGTTGATGTTCAAAAATCCCGTGCCGCCTTTGTCGGCGCTCCCCTTGTCGGCGCTCGCCTTGTCTCCGCCGTCGTCGGTGCTCTCGGGCTTCGGCGCGGGCTCGGGCTTCGTCGGCGCAGGCGTGGGTCCCGGCGCGGGCGCGGGCGTCGGAGCCGGCTCCGCCTTCGCGTCCTTGTCCTTCTCCTTGAGGACGACGTCGAGGTTCTTCTCGGCGATGCCGTCGGAGAAGTCGAGCGGGGCGACGAAGTCGGGCAGACCCTTCTTCTTCGCGACGAGCTTCCACGTACCGCTCTGCGTCTCGACCTCGATCGCGCGCGGGAACGGGCCGTCGAGGACCTTGGCCTTGGACGTGTCGTCGTTCGGGATGAGCGTGATGCTCGCGCCGTCGGTCTTCAGCGAGACGGTGATCTTTCCGCGGATCACGGTGAGGCGCACGTTGCCGAGATCGATCGGCTCGCCCGCCTTCGCGTCGACGGTCTTCTCGAGCGGCTTGTAACGGTCGCCGCCGGCGATTCGGATCTCGTGCGAGCCGGGCGCGATGTCGGTGAGTCGCGCCGGGAGCGGCCCGCGCTCGGTGCCGTCGACGAAGACGCGGAGGCCGGGCTGATCGCTCGCCGCGATGAGCGTCCCTTGCGCCGCCCTCAACGACACGGGGAGCGTCGTGATGGTCCCCGAGCCGACGTCGACGGTCGTGGGCTCTTCGTTCGCGAAGCCGTTCGCGACGACACGCACCGATCGCGGTCCCGCCTCCAGATCGCGCACGATGCACGGGCTCGACTCACACACCTTCTTGCCGTCGACGTAGACCTCGGCGACGGCGACGGTGGTGCCCTTCGGATCGCGCACCTCGACCTGGAGCGTTCCGGGCCGACGGACGAGGAGGAACGCGCTGGCCGCGGTCGCCGTGATCACGGCGGTCGCGACGGCGATCCCGAGGGCCATGCGCTTCGATCCGCGGTCGTGCGAAGCGGTGGGCTCGAGCGCCGTGAGCGGCAGCGTCGGCCTTCGAAGGGCCATCTCGGTCGGCGAGTTGACGCGCCCCGACGGCAAGCGCGTGAAGCCGGGCTCGTCGACCGGAGGGAACGCTGGCGCGCTCGCCTCGTAGCCGTGGGCTCCGTTCGCGTACGCGCCGTTGAACGAGCCGTTCGAGCTCGGGTAGCCGTTCGCCGGAGCACGTGCGCCGTCGCGCGGAGCCGTCGCCTGCTCGTCACCGAGCTCGGGCTGAACGAGCACGCCGCTCGGGTGCGCCGCCGGGCCCGCGCCTCCGTTCGCAACGCTTCCGTTCGCAACGCTTCCGTTCGCAACGCTCCCGTTCGCAACGCTTCCGTTCGCAACGCTTCCGTTCGCAACGCTTCCGTTCCCAACGCCGCCGTTCAGGGACGGGGTCGGAGGTCGAACCGATGGCGCAGGGAAGCCGGTCGCGGAAGGCGCAGGCCACGACGCGGGCCCCGGCGCTGCGCGCCCCGATCCGGAGAGCTCGCTCGGGTGGACGCCGAGCAACGTGGCCTTCGAAGGCGGGCTCGGCGGGACGAGGCGCGGCTGACGCGCGGAGAGCGGCGCGCCCGGGATCGACGACATCGACGCCGACGAAGGTCGCGTGCCGGGCAGGCTCGATCGAGTCGATGCGGCTTGATCCGCCGGCGGTGGCGACGAGCCGTTGCCGAAGACGTGCGTGCTCTCTTCCTCTTCCTCCCAGTCGAGGCCGTCGGCAGCGAGCTCTTCGCTCTCCGGATTCAGCGTCGGGGCGTCGTGCACGCCATTGCGAATCGTGTCGGCCGCGGGGGGCGCGTCGGATCGGATCTTCGTGACGGTCTCGCCGAGCGAGTCGAGCGGTCGGCGAGGCGGCGGCGAGACCGCAGGGAGGCTCGCGCGCCCGGGCGGCGCGGAGGGCGCAGGCAGCGGACCGAAGCCGCCCGAGAGCGTCGGCTTCGGCGGGGCGGGCCTCTCGTTCGCGAGGCCGCTGTACACGCTCATCTCGGGCACGGAGCCGATCTTGCGCGGAGGAGCAGAGATGGGCGGGAGGCGCGCCGCGGGCTCCTGCTGCGTCGGGTCGTCGCGGAACTCGGCCTTCCGCGGCGGCGGCGTCGGCTTGGGGAGCGTGCCAGCCCCCCGTCCTCCGCCCGGGCGATCGTAACTCTGACCCATGCTGAAGCCTCTTCTCGACTCGGCTGCCAGCGAGATCGTCCGGAGGGGACGCTCGCTCGCATGCGGTCGCTACGAACGAGTGTAGCTTACATGTCGATGCTGTTTCACGCTTCTCGGGATCCTTTTCGCGGTTTCCGTGACCGCCGCGTCCGCTCGCTCGGACTAGAAGTTTGCTCAGTCGTGAGGGGGACGTGACGCGCCGCTCCGTGCTGCTCTTCGACATCGACGGCACCCTCGTGGACTGCGGCGGCGCGGGGCGCCGCGCGATGGAGCGGGCGTTCGCCGTCACGCATGGGCGACCCGACGCGGTCGCGAACATCGCCTTCGGCGGGATGACCGATCCCGCGATCGTGCGAGAGGCGCTCGCGGCGATCGACGCCGATCCTCGCGCCGACGCGGTCACTGCCGTGCTCGACGCCTACCTCGACGCGCTCGCCGACGAGGTCCCCCGCTCCGCAGGCTTTCGCGTCTTGCCGTCCGTCGAGGAGACGCTCCGGCGCGCCATCGCCGCGGAGCACGCGGTGGGCCTCGGCACCGGCAACCTCAAGCGCGGCGCGCTCATCAAGCTCGGGCGCGCGGGGCTCGCCGAGCACTTCGCGTTCGGCGGTTTCTCGTGCGACGCGGAGGATCGCGCCGCGCTGCTCGCGACGGGCCGCGATCGGGGGCTCGCGATCGCGGGCGCCGCGGCGCGCGTGGTCGTCGTCGGAGACACGCCCCGCGACGTCACCGCGGCCCGGGCGATCGGCGCGGCGTGCCTCGGCGTCGCGACGGGTCGCTACTCGCTCGCGGAGCTCGAGCGCGCCGGCGCGACGCTCACCGTGCCCGGCCTCGGCGACCCCAGGGCAGCCTCGTTCCTCGCCTGAGCCATCGCTGCTTCGGACGGCGCTCGGGCCACGATCACCTCACTTCGGCGGCTTGATCACCGTGGGCAAGCCGACGATGCGGATCGTGGCGTCCGCCGGCGCGACGTCGGCGCGGTATGGACAGTTCTTGCATCGCGAGTTGCAGCAGAACCCGCGCTTGAGGTGGTACACACTCGTCAGGACGATTTTCCCGTCCTCGAGGTAGTAATCCACACCGGCGACCAAGGGAGGCTTCATGAAGGGAGCAGCCCGAGCGTTATGCGAACGTGAGTGTACATCATCGGCCCAGGGGGGGCTCGCCCGGCACACGGGTAGGAGTCACGTTGCAGCGATCCGAAAGTAGCCCCGCGCCGCGCCCCTCGCCTGTCGACGAGCCGCGCCTGTCATCGTCCCAGCCGTGGATCCTGCTCGCGCTCCTCCTGACATCGAGTTGCAAGGGCTGCGCGGAGCGCAAGCCGTACACGCCGTTCACGATCGACGGCGGCGCGCCGAGCGAGGACGCCTCCTCCACCGCGAGCGCCACGGCCCCGTCGGCGAGCGGCTTCGCGGCGGTCGAGGCGGTCCCGGCGACGAGCGCGGACTCGTTCCCGCTCGAGCCCGGCCGCGTCCCGGCGCCGCCGGGTCGCGTCTTCGTCAGCGGTCTGCCGATCGACGCCGACGGCGACGGCGCGCTCGACCTCTTCGCGTGGGTCGAGACGCCCGACCACACGAAGGGCGAGCTCTGGTTCGTGAAGGGCACCGACCGCGCAGGGCACGGCACGACGCTCGCGAGCCCCCCCAAGGACCTCGGCGACGCGAGCTGCAAGCGCGACGTGCGACTCTCGCGCGTCGGCGCGTCGACGGTCCTCGCCCGGGTCGACGCGCGCTGCGCCGAGCTCGCGGTGCACAGCTGGTTCGCGGTCGTTCGCCTGCACGACGCGGGCAACAAGGCCGAGCCCCACGATCCCGAGCTGCGGCTCGAGGGGCGACTCGAGCCGCGGAGCCCCGGCGAGACGCTCACGCTCGGCTTCTCCGCGGCCGATCGAGACGGGGACAAGATCGACGATCTCGCGCTCGACCTCGGGCTCGAAGGCGTGAGCGAGCCCTACGAGGCCACGGGGAAGATCGCCGTGCCGATCACGTTCCTCGATCGTCCCGCGGGTTTCGCGCGCGATCCTGCCGAGCCCGAGGCGACGTTCACCAAGATCGCTGCGGGCCTCGTCGCGAAGGCGCGCAACGCGAAGACGGCCGGCGAGGTGTTCGCGGCGGCCTCGCAGCTGCTGCGCGCCGCGACGATCACGTGCGACGAGCTCGGCGCGCCGCTCCTCTCCACGAACGCGGGGCCGATCCGGTGCGGCGACGATCGCTTCGTCGGCGAGGCGATCTACGCGGTCGGTCTCGCGGGGATCACGCAAGGCGACGTGCCGCGCGCGATCGCGGCGGCGAACACGCTCGCCGAGCTCAAGCCCGCCGCCGACAAGCGCGCGAAGGAGCTCGACGCCGCGCTCGCGAAGGCCGCCCCGATCGTAGACGCCGCGATCGTGCGCCGCGTGACGGCCGCCCCGGCGCGGGGTGGCGTCCTCGCCCCAATCACCTTCGACGCGGACGGCAACCTCCTCGTCGTGGGCGACGACGGGGTGACGCGCGTCGCCGCGAGCGACTTCGCCGAGGACAAGAGCGACGCCGTGGCCTGGCCGCGCACGATCGCGTGGCAAGCGGGGGGCACCGAGTTCGCGTTGCTCGGCGCCGCGCGGCGGTGCTCACCGTCGGCGGTCGTGGTGACCGGGAAGGTGAGCGGCGGGCCCGTCGACACGGCGCTCCCGACCGTGTGGGGCCTCGTGCCGGGCCCCTCGCGCGGCGCGTGCAAGGAGGCCGATCTCGGCCTCGCGCCGCTCGTCACCGAGGGCAGCGGGACGCTCCTCGCCGTGGGCGCAGACGTCGTGCGTGTCGAGTCGAGCGGGAGCGGGCTCCTCGCGAGGCGCGCCGCGCTCCCGGACGCGAAAGCGCCTCCGTCGCTCCCGGGCGCGGGCCGCTCGCCCGACGGCTCGGCCATCGCGCTGCCGATCGCGGGGAGCGCCGAGCTCTTGGTCGTCGGACCGAAGAGCACGCGACGATGGAAGTCGGAGGAGCTGCGCGACGCCTCCTCGTGCGTGCCGCGCCGCGGAGGAGATCGCGTCGCCTGCGTCACGAAGACGGGCGTCGTGCTCGTCGAGCCGCGCTGACCCCCCACGAGGCAGCGGCGCGCGCTGCCTCGCGAGGCGCATCGGGCGCCGAAGAGATCGCGAGGCGGGGCGCGATCAGCGCTTGTTCACGCGCTCGATGTACGCGCCCTCGCGCGTGTCGACCTTGATCCACTCCCCCTCGTTGATGAAGAGCGGGACGTTGATCACCGTGCCGGTCGAGAGCGTGGCGGGCTTCGTGGCGCCGCTCGCGGTGTCGCCCTTCACGCCTGGCTCGCTCGAGACGATCTGCAGCACGACCGAGTTGGGGATGCTGACGCCGATGGGCTGGCCGTTCCAGAACGTCACGTCGACGCTCATGCCGTCGCTGAGCCACCGCGACTCGTCTTCCATCTTCTCGCCCGAGATCGTCACCTGCTCGCCGGTCGACTCGTCCATGAAGACGAAGTCCGATCCTTCGGGGTAGATGAACTGCATCGTCTTCTCTTCGACGTCCGCCTTCTCGATCTTCTCGCCGGACTTGTAGGTGCGCTCGAGGACGGCGCCGGTCGCGAGGTTGCGGACCTTCACGCGCGTGAAGGCCTGACCCTTGCCGGGCTTGACGAACTGAAAGTCGACGACGGTGAACGGCTGACCGTCGACCATCATCTTCAACCCTTTGCGGATGTCGCTCGTGTCCATTTCGAGGCTTCCTGAGTGTTCGGGCGGGCGTGGAGCCGCCGGTGCGCGCGGTTCGACCTCGGGCGAGGGGCTCGAGAGGTCGAACCTTCCCGCGTTTGTTGGCCGGAAACGCGCAGCCTCATTACCACAGGCGCTCAGCGCGGCAGCCGAAAAAGGAGGCGCGGGCCCCCCGTCGGCGAGCCGGGCACGCCGGACCTCCGATGGACGCGATCGACGACGAGCTACGTGAAATAAAACGAGAAATCGTCGAGTCGCGGAGCCTCGTCATCAAGACGAACAACCTCGCGAGCGGGCTCGCGGCCGATCTCAAGAGCATCTCGAAGAAGCAACAAGGCTTCGAGCGACGCGTCTTCTACGCGAGCACCGCAGGCTACGTGATCTTCGTCGCGGCGATCCTCGGCGTCGTCTACGTCGCGTGGAACGCGCGCGTCGACTCGGAGACCGAGTTCAAGGCGCGCGCCGAAGCCCAGGCCAAGCAAGCCAAGGACGACGTCGCGAAGCTGAAGGCGGAGATCGACGCGCGAGCGCAGGCGGAGACGGTCGCCGCGGGCTTCTACGAGCTCGTGCGCAGCGGCCACAAGCGGGAGGTCGTCGAGCGCTTCGACGAAGTGCGAAAGCAGCCGCTCACCCGGGCGGAGCTCGCGTTCTTGAGCGACGCCGTCGACGCGGCGCGCGCCGATCTCAGCGTGCAGAGCTACGAGGCGGGCCTCGATCACGAGCGCGCCGCGCGCTGGAGCGAAGCGGCGCTCGCGCTCGAGGAGTCGCTCAAGATGAAGGACAACGCCGCGCACTCGCCGGCTGCGAAGCTCGAGCTCGCGCGCGTCTATCGCAAGCTGTCCCGACAGAGCGAGGCGATCCCGATCCTCGGCGTCTTGAGCGAGTCGTCTCCGAACAAGGAGATCCTCGACGACGCGACGATGCTGCTCGCCGAGTGCCTGATGGACGTGCAGGACTGGAACGGCGCGAAGACGACGCTGCGAAGCTTCATCCGCCGCTTCCCCGACAGCCCCTTGCTCAACGACGCGCGCATGGCGCTGGCCGACATCAACCTGAAGCACACCCGCTGAGAGAAGCGCGCCGGCGCGGAGCGATCAGGGCGCGCCGGGGTCGACGGCGACGGCGACGAAGGCGGGGTCGTTCCACCACGTGCCCTTCGGCAGGCCCGGGGTGGGCCCGACCGCGACGATCGCGAAGCCGCGCCCGTTGAGGACGTCGGCGGAGGAGAGCCCCGCCGCCGCGTAGGCGTCGGCGAGCTTGGCGCGCACCGCGGGCGTCCCGCTGGGCGTCGGAGCGACGCCGACGTCGGCGCCGCCCACCGATCCGAGATCGGCCGCGCCGAGCCCCGTGTATGGCGGGAACGGTCCGACGCCGCCGGACGAGAGGGCCGAGACGACGCCACGGTCCATCGAGCCGTCGAAGCTCGGCCTCAAGTAGAAGTCGGCCTTCTTCATCGCGGTCGTCGCGTTCACGCCTTGAAAGGCGACGCGCGTGGGGAGGGTGATGCGCGAGAGCGGCGCGACGAGGAGCGTCACCGTGGGATCGTCCTTCGTGTAGCCCTTGCCGCAGATCGCTTCACCGTTCGGATCCTCGTGACCAGGACCGCCGAGACAGCCGATCGGCCCGAGGAGGAGGCTGCGCGGCGCAGCGAGCGTGCTCGCCGGCAGCACGCCCATCGACGTGAGCGAGAGCGTCGGGTGACTCGCGGGATCGGCGACGAGATCGGCGCACGACGCGCCGCCGATCGAGCCGAGATCACCCGTCACCACCGTGAGCAGCACGTCGCCCGAAGGAACGTCGGTCGACGGCAGCGCGACGACGGACGCGTGCCCGAAGGGGAGGCCGCCCGCAGGGAACGGAGGTCGATCCGCGACGCCCGACGGGTAGGCGGCGAAGCAGAACGCCGCGGCGGGCGCGTCGACGATGCCGTCCACGAGCGTGAGACGCGTCGGTCCGTCGGGCTCGACGGGCGCAGCGCCGCCGCCGACGGCACCGGTCCAGGGGCGATAGGAGGCTCCGGCATGAAGCGTGCCCTGACGATCGCGGCCGTGCTCCTCGCGCCGTCACTCGCCACGGCGCAGCCCGATGAGCCCAAAG
>CAYYKK010000147.1:0-6017 GCA_964467935.1 uncultured Polyangiaceae bacterium | reverse complement strand
AGCGTGAGACGCGTCGGTCCGTCGGGCTCAACGGGCGCAGCGCCGCCCGCCCCGGCGCCGCTCGAGGTCGTCCCGGACGCGCTCGACGCGGCGTGCGAGCTCGTGCCCGCGTCCGGATCGGGCGCGAGCGCGTCGTGGTTGCTGCACCCCTCGATGGAGGCCGCCGCGAAGAGCGCGCCGAGCGGCGCGATCGAGAGCCCGACGAGACAGGAGAGGAGCAGACGCGGATCCTTCACGCGCCCGCCATGGTAATCGAAAGCGATGAGACTCGAGGTCCGAGAGCGCGCGGCGAGCACGCTTTTGCGCGGGCACCCCTGGGTGTATCGCGAGGCGCTCGCCAAACCCCCCGCGAAGCTCCGCACGGGGAGCGTCGTCGACCTCGTCCACGAGGGACGCTTCGTCGGGCGCGGCCTCTGGGACGAGGCGTCCCCGATCGCCGTCCGGATCTACGAGCGGGACGAGGGGCGGGCGCTCGACGCGAGCTCGCTCGGACGCGCCGTCGAGGCGGCGTTCGCGCGGCGCGACGGGCTCTTCGACGAGTCGACGAGCGCCTACCGGCTGGTGAACGGCGAGGGCGATCGCGTCCCGGGCGTCGTGGTCGATCGCTACGCCGGCGCCGCCGTGGTGCGGATCGACGGCGACGCGATCGCGGCGAGGTTCGACGAGCTCGCGCCCTTCATCGTCGCGTCCTGCGAGAGGCGGGGCATCGACGTCGTCGCGCTCCGCGTCCCGACGCGCGACAAGAAGATCGACGACGGCGCGTCGAAGATCCGGATGCTCCGAGGCGCCGAGCCGAGCGGCCCCGTCGACGTGCTCGAGCACGGCGTGGTGCTCGAGGTGGACCTCTCCCACGGCCAGAAGACCGGCGCCTTCCTCGACCAGCGCGAGAACCGTCGGCGCGTGCGCGAGATCACGCGGCCTGGCAGCCGCGCGCTGAATCTCTTCAGCTACACGGGCGGCTTCTCGATCGCCGCGGCGCTCGGCGGCGCCGAACGCGTCGTCTCGGTCGACATCGCCGCGAAGGGACACGCGACCGCGCAGCGCACGTTCCGGAAGAACGGCGTCGACCTCGCGCCGCACGCGTTCGTGACGGCCGACGCGCTCGCTTACGTCGCCGAGCTCGGGAAGAAGAAGGAGCGGTTCGATCTGATCGTGAGCGATCCGCCGAGCTTCGCGCCCAACGAGAGGAGCGTGGAGCGCGCGCTCGCCGCGTACGCGAAGCTCCACCGCGCGTGCGCGGCGCTCCTCGCGGAGGGCGGCGTCTTCTGCGCGGCCTCGTGCTCGAGCCACGTCGGGATGGAGGCGTTCCTCTCGACGCTCGACGACAAAGCCCTCGGACGCAGCGATCTCTCGGTGCGCGCGCTGCACGGTCCGCCGCCGGATCACCCTTCGCTCGCGTGCTTTCCGGAGGGCCGCTACCTCAAGCTCGTCGAGCTGGTCGGCGCTTCATAGCGCTCGATCGCCCCCCTCCATCGCGGCGAACTCGCGCGGGGTGCGGCCGACGACGAGCTTGAACTCGCGCGCGAAGTGCGCCTGATCGAAATAGCCGAGCTCGGCCGCGAGCGCCGCGATCGAGGGGGCCGAAGGCCCCTTGAGCCGCTCCGCCGCCTCGTGCAGCCGATAACGCCGAATGACCCATTTCGGCGTCACGCCGACGTGGCGGCGGAACCGACGCTGCAGCGTCCGCTCGTCGAGGCCCGCCTCTCGGGCGGCGTCCTCCGCGCGCAGGAGCGCGTGGTCGGACGCCATCCGCTCCGCGAGATCGCGCGTCATTCCGACCTCGCGAGGCATCGGCGGCAGGATCGCGAGGAGGATCGACTCGACGTGGTCCGCCGCGTCTTCGATCCCGAGCGCACGCGCCACGCCCGCGTGGAGCGCCTCGGCGGCGCTCCCCAAGGCGGCGTCGAGCGGGAGCACGCGATCTCTCAGCTCGACCATCGCGCCGCCCCAGACGGGCTGGAACGCCGCGGGCCTGAACTTGATCCCGAACACGCGTCCGTCGCCGACGAGCTGCCTCGTGAAGCGTCGCGATGGAACACCCGTCAGCTCGGCGCGGGAGATCCGCGCGCCCTCGGACGTGCACTCTTCGAAGACGAGGTGGACCGTCGGGTGGGGCAGCGTCTCGACGAGCAGCGGTGTCCGGAGCGACCACGTCACCGACCAGAAGTGCTCGATGAACGGAGCGAGATCGGCGCGCGGCGCGACGCGGTGGTGCGTGGTCGTGCCGTCCGGCGCGAGGCTACGCAGGATCCCGCGCGGCGGACCGGGCGAGCGTCTCGGGGAGCTTGCCCGCGTCATCACGAGAGCGTCCGCGACGTGTCGGATTTTTGCAAGACGACCTCGGCGATCGAGCGCTACGAGTCGGTGCATGAACGTCCAAGGCACCTTCGAAGTCACCGTGAAGACCGAACCGCCCTACGAGATCGTCGACGGCGTCGCGCTCTCGCGCGCGACGGTCGACAAGCGCTTCTCCGGCCCGCTCGACGCGACGAGCCGCGTCGACATGCTCGCGGCGCGCGGCGCCGTCGAGGGCTCGGCGGGCTACGTCGCGATCGAGCGCGTCCGCGGGACGCTCGAGGGACGCGAGGGCACCTTCGTCCTGCAGCACGACGGCCGGATGAAGGGCGGCGCCACGACGCTGACGATCACGATCGTCCCCGACTCGGGCACCGGAGCGCTCCGCGGCCTCTCGGGGCGCATGGAGATCCGCATCGTCGACGGCCAGCACCACTACGAGCTCGCGTACGAGCTTCCCGCATGAAACAGCGTGAACGCGCGGTGGCGCGGACCCCGTCGCGGGCGCCGAGGACGAACGCTCAGCTCCGCGGCAGCCGCGCAGCAAGGTAGGTCGCGAGCGCGAGCACCTTCGGCTCGAGGCTCGAGATCTCGATGAGCTCTTCTTTGGTGTGGAAGCCGCTTCCGCGCGGGCCGAGCCCGTCGATCGACGGGATCCCGATCGCCGCCGTCGAGCTCGCGTCCGAGCCGCCGGCGATGAGCGGCGCCTCCTCGGAGCCGAGCCCGGCGGCCATCGCGCACGCCGCGTACTCCCGGAAGACCGCGAGGTTCGCCTCGGTCCGCTCGAGCGGATAACGGCCCGGCCCCCCGAGGACCGCGAGCGACGTCCCCTCGATCGCGGCCTCGGCGGCGATGCGCTTCATCGCGTCGAAGGTCGCGTCGGCGTCGGCGATCGTCTGGAACCGGAAGTCGAGCTCGCACTCCGCGTGATCGGGCACCGTGTTCTTCGCTTGTCCGCCGCGCACGATCCCCACGTTCACGGTGACCCCGCGCTCGTAGTCGGTGAGCGCTTGGACGCGATCGACGAAGCGCGCGAGCGACCAGATCGCGTTGCGCCCCTCTCGGTGCCCGTTCGCGGCGTGAGCGGCCTTTCCGGTCGCGACCACGTGGACGGAGCCCGTTCCCTTGCGGCTCGTGATGATCCGGTCCGCGGCGCGTCCCGCTTCGAAGACGAGCGCCGCGCTGGCGCCGGCGAGCTCTCGCTGCAGGATCGGCCGCCCCTCCGGCGAGCCGATCTCCTCCTCCGAGACGATGACGAAGCGGAGCGGGAGCGCGCCGAGATCGCCCGCCACGCCGATCGCGCGGAGCGCTTCGAGCGCCACGACGAGCCCTCCCTTCATGTCGAGCACGCCTGGGCCTCGAGCGATGTCGCCGTCGCGCGTGAAGCCTTCGAACGAGCCCTTCGGGAACACGGTGTCGAGGTGGCCGACGAGCGCGACGACGCCCTCGGAGCCTTCGCTGCCGCGCCTGGTCTCGAGGACGAGGTGGTCGGCGTAGAGCTCGCTCGCGATCCTGCGCACCCCGAGCCCGAGCGACCTCGCCTCGCGCTCGAGGATCGACGCGACGAGGTTGCCGCCTTCCTTGTTCGGCGTGTGCGAGTTCACGAGCACGAGCTCGCGGATGAGCTCGAGCATCGGCTCGGCGCGGCCGGCCACGGCGGCATGGAGAGCGTCCGTCATGGCGGGAGCATGCCACGTTCGGGGCGCGGCAGATCGCCGCTCGGCGCGCCCGCGTGCCCCTCCCCGCCCGAAACCCGCGGTGCTAAGCCAGCCGCATGAAGCGATTCAAGGCGGCGGTGGTCGGAGGCAGCGGATACGGCGCGGGCGAGATCATGCGGCGATTGCTCCTGCATCCCGAGGTCGAGCTCGCGCGGGTGGCGTCGATCGACTACGTCGGCGAGCCGCTCTCGAGCGCGCACCCGAACCTCGAGGGCCGCAGCGATCTCGTCTTCGAGAACCTCGCCCCCGAGGAGGCGGCGAAGGGCATGGACGTCGTCCTGCTCGGCCTGCCGCACAAGGTCTCCGCGACGCACGTCCCGAAGATCCTCGAGACCGGCGCGAAGGTCGTCGACCTCTCCGGCGACTTCCGCTTGAAGAGCGTCGCGAGCTACGAGGAGTTCTACGGCGGCAAGCACCCGAGCCCGAGCCTCCTCGATCGCGCCGTCTACGGGCTACCCGAGCTGAACCGCGCCGCCATCCGAAAGGCGCAGCTCGTCGCGTCGCCGGGGTGCTTCGCGACCACGATCGAGCTCGGCCTCCTCCCGCTCGCCAAGAAGGGCCTCTTGAAGGGCGCGGTGGAGACGGTCGGCATCACCGGCTCGAGCGGGAGCGGCGCGGCGGCGCAGGCGGGCACGCACCACCCGGTGCGCGCGGTGAACCTGAAGACGTACAAACCGCTCAAGCACCAGCACGTGCCCGAGATCCTCGAGACCCTCGCGTCGGCCGGCGCGCCGGGCTTGTCGCTCCATTTCGTGCCCGTGAGCGCGCCGCTCTCGCGGGGCATCTTCGCGACGAGCTTCGTCCGGGTCGCGGCGAGCGTGACGAAGGAGGAGGTCGCCGACGCCTTCCGAGCGACGTTCGAGGGCGAGCCGTTCGTGCGCGTGCCGAAGAAGCGCCTGCCCGAGGTCGTGGCGGTCAGCGGCTCGAATTACGCCGAGGTCGGCTTCGAGCTCGGCCCGGTGGAGGACGGCGCGCGGACGCTCGCGTGCTTCAGCGCGATCGACAACCTCATCAAGGGCGGCGCGGGTCAGGGCGTCCAGAACATGAACCTCGTCCTCGGCCTCGACGAGAGGCTCACCCTCGAGGACGCCGGAGGTTTCCCGTGAGCGACACCCCGCTGCCGACGCCGCGCCACGCGCGCACCCTGAACTCGGAGACCGACGAGCCCGGGACCGTCGTCGTCAAGCTCGGCGGCGAGGTCATCGCGAGCGACGATCTCCCGGTCCTCGCGGGGGATCTCGCCGAGATCGCCCGTGAGCGCGGGCTCGTCGTCGTCCATGGCGGCGGCCCACAGGCAACCAAACTGCAAGAGCAACTTGGTCAAAAGCCCGTGAAGATCGCCGGCCGACGCTTCACCGACGCCGCGACGCTCGACGTGATGAAGATGGTCGTCGCGGGCAAGCTCAACGTCGATCTCTCCGCCGCGCTCCTCGCGGCCGGCGCGCGCCCGGTGGGCCTCGCCGGCGCGAGCGCGCGCGTCATCGCGGCGGAGAAGCGCCCGCCCCGCGTCTACGGCGGCGCCGGCCCCGATCCCATCGACCTCGGGCTCGTCGGCGACGTCACGGGCGTGAACCACGAGCTGCTCGGCCTCCTCCTCGCGAACGGCTACACGCCGGTGCTCGCGTGTCTCGGCGCCGGCGCCGACGGGCAGGTCTACAACATCAACGCAGACATCGTCGCGACGCGCGTCGCGGTCGAGCTCCGGGCGCGGAGCCTCGTGCTCGTCAGCGACGTCGTGGGCGTCCTCCGCGACGTTTCGGACAAGTCCTCGCGCATCGCTCGGCTCACCGTGGCGCAGGGCCGCGCGCTCATCGCCGAAGGGATCGCCAAGGAGGGCATGATCCCGAAGCTCGAAGAGAGCTTCGCCGCGCTCGCCGCGGGCGCCGCGCAGGTCCACATCGTAGGGAGGCTCGCCGCCGGCGACCTCGAGCGCGAGGTCACCTCGCCCGGCTCGGTGGGCACCGTCCTCGTCCCTTGAGCGCTCGGCGATGGACCTCACGCAGC
>CAYYKK010000146.1:0-17302 GCA_964467935.1 uncultured Polyangiaceae bacterium | reverse complement strand
GGGTCGCCTCGTGTCCGAGAGCGGGACGGCAGCGGTGGGGCTCGTCACCCCCGACGACGGGAGCGTCGAGGGCTGGGCCCTCGCCTACATCGCGTCGTGCACGTGGGAGGAGAAGCTCACCCCGCCGCCCCCGCCGCGCCGCTGGACCGAGCGTCCGTCGCCCCTCCGCGTCGCGGCGCCCGGACGGGGCGTGGGGTTCGTCGTCCGGTCCCACGGCGACAAGAGCACCGGCAAGAGCGCCCTCCGCTCCGCGGAGAAGCGAGCGCGCCTCGTCCACACGTTCCTCCACCACGAGCTGCAGGCGGCGGAGCTGATGGCCTGGGCGATCCTCGCGTTCCCCGAGACGCCGCGCGCGTTTCGACGAGGGCTCGTGAACGTCCTTCTCGACGAGGTGAGACACATGCATCTCTATCGCGTTTACCTCGAGGAGCGCGGCTACGCGCCGGGCGCGTTCCCCGTGCGAGATTGGTTCTGGGAGCGGATCCCGGGCGTCTCGAGCGCGGCGTCGTTCTGCGCCACGATGGGCATGGGCTTCGAGGCCGCGAACCTCGATCACGCGTCCCGCTTCGCGGAGCGGTTCCGAGCGGCGGGCGACGAGGCCGCGGCGCGCGTCGAGGAGACCGTCCACGAGGAGGAGATCCCGCACGTCCGCTTCGCGACGCGCTGGTTCGACCGCTTCACCGGATCGACGGACGAGAGCGCACGCTTCCGGCGATGGATCGAGCACCTGCCGCCGCCGCTCTCTCCGCTCGTGATGCGTGGAGCGCCGCTCGACCGCGCTGCGCGCGCGCGCGCCGGAGCGACCGAGGCCTTCCTCGCGTCGCTCGAGGCCTGGACCGCGTCGTGAGGCGTGTGTGGGTGCTGAACCTCGACGCCGAGCGCGAGCTCGCCGATCCCCGGCGAGCCGATCCGTTCGACGCGCTCGAGCGACGGCCCGCGCTCGCCGACGCGCTCGCTGCGCTGCTCGGCGGGGCCGAGGTGCTGCTGCGCCGCGACGGCGACGCCGCAGGCGCGCGAGGGGTCGCGTGGTGCCCCACCCCCGCGGCCCTCACCGCCCTCGTGCGCCGCGGCGCGACGCCCCCGGATGCCCCGTCGCTCGAGGTGCTCCGACGCGTGAATCACCGCGCCTTCTCTTCCGGGCTCGGTCCCACGCTGGAGGGGGCGCGCTTCGTGACGGACGAGGGCGAGGCGCTCGCCACGATCGCCGCACCGAGCCCGACCGGGACGTGGCTCTTGAAGCGTCCGCTCGGGTTCGCCGGTCGAGGCCGAGCGCTCGCGCCGCCGATCACCGACGCGATCCGGCGCTTCATCGCAGGCACGCTGCGAGACGAAGGAGGCGTTCAGATCGAGCCCCTCCACGAACGAACGCTCGACGTGTCCCAGCACGGCTACCTCGACGCTTCGGGGCGGCTCTTCGTCGGCTCGCCGACGGTCCAGCAGGTCACGTCGACGGGCTCGTGGGCGGCATCGCGACGCGCCCGACGCGGCGAGATGACGGAGGAGGAGACGAGGGCGCTCTCCGCCTCGGTCGATCTCGTGGCGGAGGGCCTCGCCCGCGAGGGCTATTTCGGTCCGTTCGGCGTGGACGCCTTCCGCTACCGGCGGGGGAGCTCGGTCGCCTTCCAGCCCCGCTGCGAGGTCAACGCGCGCTACTCGATGGGGTGGGCCATCGGCATGGGCGACACGCGCCCCGACCTCGTCGACTGAACGCGCGAGAAAAACGTCGGCGCGTCGAAAAATGGGGCTGGCCTACGATACGCGCGTCCAATACTTGTCCAACTCGTGACCGCGGAACGGGACGTCGGCTCGGGTGGCTATTCGATCCGCGTGATGGCGCGGCTCACCGGCGTACCCGCGGACACGTTGCGCATGTGGGAGCGTCGCTACGGATTCCCCAAGCCGGGGCGGAGCGCGACGAAGATTCGCGCCTACTCGCAGGACGATCTCGAGCGGCTCCAGCTCGTCACGCAGGCCCTGGCGCAAGGGCACCGGCCCGGCCAAGTGGTGCCGCTCGAGCGGGGCGAGCTCGAGCGGCTCGTGAAGCGGACGGGCGCGGCGAGCCCCGCGGTCGGGCGCGTCGCGCCGCCGCCGCGACCCGAGCCCGCGACGGTGAGCGCCGTCGTCGAGGCGCTCCTCGAAGGAGACCTCGTCGGCGCGCAACGCCTCGTTCGTCAGGCGGTCGGCACGCTCGGCGCGCGCGCGTTCCTGACCGACTTCGCCTACCCGCTCACGGTGCACGTGGGCGAGCTCTGGGCGCGCGGGGTGATCGACATCCGCCACGAGCACGTGATCACCGACGCGCTCTCGACGCAGCTCCGGGTCCTGCTCGCGACCCTCGAGGGCGCGCACGCGGGCCCGACCGTCCTGCTCGCGACGCTGCCCGGCGAGGAGCACCTGCTCGGCGCCGAGATGACGGCGCTCTTCCTCGCGCTCGAAGGCGCGCTGCCGCGCCTGCTCGGCACGCCGGCCCCAGTCGATCAAATCGCTGCCGCCGCGCGCGAGCTCGGCGTCGAGGTCGTCGGGCTGTCGTTGGTCCGTGCCGCCACCGTGGGCGAGCTCGACGCGCCGATCCTCGCGCTTCGCGCCGCGCTGCCGAAGCGGGTCGAGGTCTGGCTCGGCGGGGCGGGCGCATCGAGCGTCACCATCGAAGCGCCCCACCTCGTCCGGTTCGCGTCGTGGGACGCGATGGGCGCGGAGCTCGCGCGGCTCGGGCGGCGATCGGTCGGCTGACCGTCGAATCCGTGCGGTTTCGAAGACTTCGCCGCACGCTGGAGGAAGAACTGTACGCGGCCACGGGTACCACGCCGTCATCATGGTCCGCGACGCCACCTCCGATCACCCTCGGCCGCCTCGGATCCGGCTCGATCGGTTTGCGCGCAGCGGTCGCGCGTGGGCGCTGTGGCTGGGCGCGCGGCGCCCGATCTCCGGGCGCGCCGACGGCGAGGGCGCAGTCGACGACGCCTCCGACGTCGAGGACGCGTTCAGCCGCCGACCGGAAGCGCTCGCGGAGTGGCTGGAGGATTGTCTTCGAATCGAGCGGAGCGTCCGCGCCCGCCTCGAGGCCGAGCGCGCGCGGCGGTCCTGAGCGTCGCGCGGCGCCGCTGCGCTAAGGGCTCTTCGGCGTGTTGGTCGCTCCAGCGGCCGCCTCGTCCGTGGGGAGCGGTGGGCGCGGCGGCTGCGCGACGGACTCCACGCGCGGGCGCGGGATGTGGAGGCCGCCCTCGTGGGCTTGGAGGAACCGAACCCACCCCTCACGCAGCTCGCAGCGCAGATCGAACGCCTTGCTCGCGTTGTCGACCGAGGCGAGCCCGCGAACCTTGTAGGCCTTCTCTTGCGCCTCGATCACCTGCACGTCGGCGCGCCGTCCGTCCCACAGCGGGCTCGCGCGACAGAGCCGCTCGAACTCGGCGCGAACGGCGTCGATGGGCGCGGCGAGGTCGACGAAGATCTCGACCGGCGCGAGGAGATCCGAGCCCATGCGCGTCCAGTTCTCGAACGGAGCCGACGTCACGCGAGACACCGGCACGATGAGGCGCCGATCGTCGTAGAGACGGAGCACGAGGTACGTGAAGAAGATCCGCTCGACGGTGCCCCACTCGCCGTCGATGACCACGATGTCCCCGATCCTGAGGGGCTGGGTGATCGACATCTCGATGCCCGAGATGATCCCGCCGAGCGTGCGCTGCGCGGCGAAGCCGACGAGGACGCCCGCGATGCCCGCGGAGGCGAGGAGCGAGAGGCCCACCGTCCGCACGACGTCGAATTGCAAGAGCGCTACGCCTGCAGCGACGATGCCGATGAGGACGGATCCGATCCGACGCACCATCGCGAGGCGCGTCCGGAGCCCGCGGTTCGCGATGTGGCCCGCGGTGTCGTCGGGAAGCGTCGCCTCGTAGGTCGTCGTGCCGATGCGGAGCAGCGCGATGAGGAGCCACGCCGCGGTGACGATGTAGAGCGTCGTCTGCGCGTAAGCGCCGACGAGCGACGCCTTGCGCGGCAGGAGCAGGTACGGCTCGAGCGTGCCGAAGACGAAGACCGCCAGCGCGAGCCGCAGCGGACGCCCCGCGCCGCGGAGGAGCTCGGCCGCCCAGCCCCCCCAGCGCTTGGCCGCGCCGAGGAGGGAGGCGACCACGAACGCCCCGGCGACCCGGCCCACGACGTACGCGAGGCCGAGGAGCGCTCCGAAGCCCAGCCACTGCCAGGGCGCGGCGCCGAAGATCGTGCCGCGCTTCAAGAGCTGCGGGACGTAGTCCTCGAGCCATCGACGCTCGTTCGCGTCGTAGAGCGCGCGGATCGCGCCGACCGTGTCCTTCGAGAAGAGCCAGACGTCGTCGGTCCCGATGCGGGTGCGGACGAGGGTGATGTCCACGGCCTGGCCGTCGAGATCGACCGTGTCGAGCACGACCCGCTGCGACTCGACGTTGCGCTCGTCGGGGACCTGGTCGAGATCGAGGACGACGCGCCACGTGAGGACGCGGTGGAGCATCGCCGCGAGCTCCGGGCCGTCGTGCGCGCGACGCTCTCGAGCCACGGCGCGCAGGTCGAGGAACTCGGAGGCCTTCTGGAAGTCGCCGTCGGACGAGGCCTTCAAGAACCCCGCGAGCGCGCGGCGAGGCGTCGTGCGCGCGCCCTCCGACGGCGCGTCGGCGCTCGGGGCGCGGGCGGCGGAGCGCGGGGCGCCGGCCCCATCGGCGAGCCGAGGCGCGTCGTGCGCCGGAGGCGGTGATTGCGCTTCGGCGCGCGAGCTCGCGACGAGACACCCGACGACCGCGAGCCACGCGAGGAACGCCAGCACGGCGCCGCGCTTCGGCGCGCGGTCCCGTCCGGAGCGCGGGACGGGAGGTTCGAGGTCTTCGGGGACGTGACGCATGACCGCGAGGTCACGCGTAGTCGACCCACGCGCGGCTGCCAATGGCCACACCCCTCGCGTCAGGCGCCGACGCCGCAGAGCACGAGCGTGAGATCGTCGTATTGTGGGGCCGCGCCGACGTGCGCGCGAATGGCGGCGAGCAGGCGATCGCACAGATCCTGCGGCGCGCTCGAGCCGACGCGCAGGCTCTGCTCCATGCCTTCGAAGCCGAACTGCTGGCCGCGCTCGCTCGTCGCCTCGAGCACACCGTCCGTCGACAAGACGAGCGTGTCCAGCGGCGCGAGCGCGACGTCGATCTGTTCGTAGTCGATCGCGTCGGCGAGCCCGAGCGGCGCGCTCACGCCGCCGTCGATGCGACTGAGCGCGCCCTCGGCGTGGCGGCGCACGTACGGCGGGATGTGGCCCGCGCTCGCCAGCGTGACGACCTTGGTCGCCACGTCGATCGCGAGGCACACGGCGGTGACGAAGATGTCGTGCTGTCCCCGCGCGACGAGGCTCCGGTTGACGACGTCGAGCGCGCGCGCCGGCCCCTGCTCGAGCAGCATCGCCGCGCGCAGATCGCTGGAGACGCGCGCCATGAGGAGGGCCGCCGAGACGCCCTTGCCCGAGACGTCGCCGACGCAGACGCCGATGCGACCGGGGGACAGCCAGAACACGTCGTAGAAGTCGCCACCGACGGAATAGGCGGGCTCGTAGTCGGCGGCGAACGTGAGGCCCTCGACCGAGGGCAAGACGCTCGGCAAGAAGCTCTTCTGGATCTGTTGGGCGAGGACCAAGTCCTGCGCGAGACGCTCTCGCGCGAGCGACTCCTTGTGCATCTTGGCGCTCTCGAGCGCGAGCGCCGCGTGGGCGGCGAGGGCCGTGAACAGATCGAGATCACTCTCGCTGAAGGCCGCGCCGGGACGAGCGCGGACGTTGAGCACGCCGTGCACGCTCTTCTGGTGGAGCATCGGCGCGTGCATCATCACGCCGCTGTGGCCACCTCGACGCCGCGAGTCGGCCTCGTCGTCGAAGCTGAGGCTCATCGGCGCCGAGAGCGTGGCCTGCCCACGCTGCACGATCTGGAGGTGGAGCTCGTGCGGGAGCGGCGTGATCATCACGTCCGGGACCTCGCGGCCGTCCCGCTGGACGAACCGCAGCGGATCCATCCGGTGCGTCTCCTTGTCGAGCATGTACACGGCGGCGATCGCGGCTGCGGGAAAGACGTCGAGCAGGTTCTTCGCGATGAGGTCGAGCAGCTCCGTCGTGTCGAGCGTCGCGCTGATCGCTTGGACGAACGTGTAGAGCGTCCGCAGCTTGCGGTCGGCGTCCTCCAAATCCACGAGGCCGGGTCGCTGCGCGATCGTCGCGTCGACGGCGCCGACGATCTTCGTCGGCGCCTCGAAGCCGCGCCGGGTGAGCTCCTCCGCGCGCACGGGGCGCGGCAGCCGCGCGATCGAGATGTCGGTGTCGGCGTCGCCCTCGAAGCGGAACCGGAACGGGCCGAAGCGCACCACGTCGCCCGGGTAGAGCTCGCGCCGCTGCACGGGCTCGTCGTTCACGAACGTGCCGTTCGCGCTGTTGAGGTCGTGCACGACGTGCCCGCCCCCTTCGGGCGCTATCTTCGCGTGCTGCCGAGAGATGCGCGCGTCATCGATGACGACGTGGTTGTACGGCCCCCGCCCGACGAGGAACGTCGAGTCGAGATGGAACTTCCGACCGGACAGGCCTCCGTCGAGCGCGATGAGCGAGGGCATCTCGGATGCCGCAACCTACCAATCAATTCCCGCCCGTGTCGACCGGGGCGTGGGGCGCGTCATCGGGCGTGGACGGCGGCGGGCTCGGCGGCGGCTTGGGCGCGGACGGGGGCGCGGTCGCCGACGTGACGGGCGAGGGCGGCGCGCTCGGCGTCGTGACCTGCGCGGTGGGCGGCGTCCACGTGCTGTCGGGCAATCGCCCGCTCAGCGAAGGCTTGGGCCGCGCCCCTCCACCGAGACCCTCGGTGCTCTTCGCGGGCGCCGACGCGTCCGCGATCTCCGACGCGCTCTCGATCGGTGCCGCGCTCGCGCTCGGCCCCGCGGCGCTCGCGCTCGGCGCCGAGCCGGCGGTGCTCGCCGACGAGGGTGCCGGCGACGCCGAGGGCGCCGGGCAAGTGCACGTCGTGGACGCGGTCGACGGCGCGGCGGCCGCCTTCGGCGGCGTGGAGGTCGGCGCGACCACGAGCCCGACCGCGGCGCCGACGGCGAACGCCGTGAGCACGGCGAGCGCGACCGTCTTCTGACCGATGCCCGGGGGCGCGAGCGACCCGGGAGCGCGCGGCGCTTCGGGGACGACGCCGATCGACGCGGGCGCGACGCGTGCGCCCGCGACCGGCTCACCGCCGAAGTCGGGGATCGACGGCAGCGACCCGCGCCCCGAGGGCGGCGCGGCGGGCATGGACACGCGGCCGTCCGAGATCGAGGGCATCGACCCCCGCGCGGCTTGCGGCCCGAGGCCGACGTCCGAGATCGACGGCATGGACGGCCGCACCGCCGGCGCCTCGGAGATCGACGGCAGCGAGCCCCGAACGTTCGACGGCGGCGGGCCCGCTTCCGAGATCGACGGCAGCGAGGGCCTTCGCTCCGCGACCGAGGGGCGCGGCGGCGGCGGATGAGAGGCGCGCGCAGGGATCGGCTGGGGCGGCGCCTGCGGGAGCAGCGGGGTCGGCGGCGGCGCCTCCTTCGCGACCTGGAACAGATGCGTCTCCGCGGTCGTCGAGTCGAGATCGAGCTCGTCGATCCGGATGCGCTCGAGGATGACGTCGACGGCGGCGCGCAGCTCGGCCGCGGACCCGAAGCGATTCGCGGGGCGCTTCTTCAGGCAGCGCGCGACCAGGTCCGACAGCGCCCGCGCCGCTTCGTCGGAGCGCCCGACGTTGAGGCGCGGCGCCTCGTCGATGAGCTTCGCGCGCGCGAGCTCCTCGCCGCGGCGAGCGCCGAAGGCGTGGACGCCCGCGACCGAGCGATAGAGGATCGCGCCGACCGCGTAGATGTCCGAGAGCGGCGTCACGTCGCGCGAGTTCAAGATCTGCTCGGGCGCCATGTACTCCACCGTGCCGAGCGCGATGTTCGCGCGCGTGAGACCGGTGACCTCGTCCGGCCCCTTGCCGGACGAGAGCTGACGACCGATGCCGAAGTCGACGATGACGGCCCGCGATCGCCCGTTCGGCTGCGGTTGCATGATGATGTTGCCGGGCTTCAGATCGCGGTGGACGATCTTCGCGTCGTGGAGATCGCAGAGCGCGACCGCGAGATCGGACGCGAGCTCGACGGCCTCTTCGACCGAGATCGCGCGGTCCTCGAGGATCTGCGCGAGGCTCGGCCCCTCGATGAACTCCATGACGAGGACCGGACCGAACTCGCGATCGTCGATGAAGTCGACGACCCTCGCCACGTGGTCGCTCCGGATCTTCCCCAGCAGCACGGCCTCGCGACGGAACCGCGTCACCACCTCGTGGTGCTGCGCGGCGGCGGGCAAGAGCCGCTTCAGCGCGACCTTGTTTCCCACCGTGACGTGCTCGCCGGCCCACACCTCGCCCATGCCGCCCGTGCCGACGAGGCGATCGGCGTGGTAGCGGCCGGCGACGATGGAACCAGGCCCGAAGGTCATGCGTGGAGACGCAAGATAGCAGCACGGCGCGAACACTTCGATCTTCCAGTCGCGTCGCTCCGCGCGCGCCGCGGTCCACGAACCGGATGGATCACGCTCGGCCTTCTTCGGACCTTCGGGTTTCTCGGCTTGACTCGTGGGCCCAGAAAGGGTGGTAAGTGCCCTCAGTGCGTCCACTCATCATCGGCATCGCGGGCGGCAGCGGCTCGGGCAAGACCACCATCGCCCAGCGAGTGCGCGCGACGCTCTCCGGGGACCTCGGCGAACGTCACGACGGCCCGGTCGACTCGACGCGCGCCGCGCGCCCCGATCCCGACGCCGCGTCGGTGACCATCATCGAGCACGACGCGTACTACCGCGACCGCGACGATCTCGGCTTCGAGGAGCGCAGCCAGCTCAACTTCGACCACCCCGACTCGCTCGAGACGTCGTTGCTCGTCGAGCACCTCCGCGCCCTGCGCGCAGGCCAGGCCGTCGACGTGCCCATCTACGACTTCAAGAACCACCGTCGCTCCGTCGAGGTGCGGCGCGTCCCGCCCGTGCCAGTGGTGATCGTCGAAGGCATCCTCGTCTTCGTCGAGCCCGCGCTCCGCGCCGAGCTCGACGTGAAGATCTACGTCGACACCGACTCCGACATCCGCGCGTTCCGCCGCATCCGCCGCGACATCGAGCAGCGCGGGCGGACGTTCGAGTCGATCCGCGACCAGTACTACAAGACCGTGCGACCGATGCACCTGCTCTTCGTCGAGCCGTCGAAGCGCTACGCCGACGTCATCATCCCCGAGGGGGGCGACAACCGCATCGGCGTCGAGCTCGTGTCGGCGCTCGTCGAGCGCGTTCGGACGGGCGGCCGGAGCGGCCGGGGCTGATGGCGCCGCCGGTCGAGAGCGCGGGACAGCCGCCGGCGGAGGCGCCGGACGCGGGCCCGTCGCGATCGATGAGCCCGCTCGTCCCCCTCTTCCTGACGGTGCTCGTCGACGTCCTCGCGCTCACGATCGTCCTGCCGCTCCTGCCGTTCCTCGCGCAGCGCTACGGGGCGAGCCCCTTCGTCGCGACCTCTCTCTTCGCGAGCTTCTCGATCTGCCAGTTCGTCTCCGGCCCGATCCTCGGCCGGATCTCGGACCGCGTCGGCCGCAAACCGACGCTGCTCGTCAGTCAGCTGGGCACGTTCGTGGGCCTCCTCCTCGTCGGCCTGACGAGCCGACTCGAGCTCCTGTTCGTGGGCCGGATGATCGACGGCCTCACCGCGGGCAACCTCACGATCGCCCAGGCTTACATCACCGACGTGACCCACCGCGACAACCGCACGAAGGCCTTCGGCCTCATCGGCATCGCGTTCGGCGTGGGATTCCTCATCGGCCCGGCGCTCTCGGGCGTGCTCGGCAAGCACCTCGGCTACCACGCGCCGTTCCTGTTCGCGGCGGCGCTCTCGGCGCTGTCGGTGACGCTCACCGCGACCCTCCTGCCGGCGCTGCCGCCCAAGGGCAAGCCGGGTCCGCGCGAGACGCGCCTCGAGCTCTTCCGGAGGTTCATGGCGAAGAGCGAGACCAAAGGCCGCATCCTCGAGCTCTTCTTCTTCACCTGGTCTTTCTCGACGCTCACGAGCGGGCTCGCCCTCTTCCTCGAGCGACGGATGCAGTACGACGTCGCGCAAGTCGGCTACATCTTCGCCTTCTCCGGCCTCGTCGGCGGCTCGATGCAAGGCGCGATCGGCAAGCTCGCGAAGCGCCTCGGCGAGGCCAAGTTGAGCCTCCTCGGCCTCGGGCTCATGGCGGCGGGCTACGCCATCCTCGCCGGCGCGAGCACGCTCTCGGTGCTGCTCGTGGCGACCGCCGTCGGCGGCGTCGGCTCCGCGTTCACGCGCCCTGCCCTCACGACGATGCTGACCCACACCGTCGACGAGTCGGAGCATGGGCTCGCGCTCGGCCTGTCGCAGTCGGGCGCGAGCATCGCGAAGACGATCGGACCCCTCGTCGGCGGCTTCCTCATCGGGCGGGGCCTGCTCTCGGGCTGGGCGCTGCTCGCGTGCGGGATCGCGAGCGCGGCTTTCCTCGTGCGCGGGCGATTTCCAGCCGGCCACGCGGTCGAGTCGAGCCCCCCGGGCCACGGCCCCGACGCCTCCTCGACTTGAAAAAGAGACCTTCGGGTAGTTTGGCGTCTAGGATGGGACCGTGACCGTGGAGGCCCCTCCTGCCCCAGCCCCGCCCTCGGGTCCCGTGATCCGACTTTCGCGGGGGGGCATCTACGTGAAGACGCCCGCGGGCCCCATCCAAGTGGGCGCGCCCCCCGAGACCATCAAGGACTCGATGGCGATGGGGCTGCCGCTGCCCGACGCCTTCGTGGTGCCGCCGGAGCTGTTCGATCGCCGTCGGGGCCTCACGCTCGCCGAGATCGAGTTTCCGGCGTACTTCAATTTCTTCGTCTTGAAGCGCAAGGCGAAGCTCATCGTCGAACGGGAGCAGACGGCCGCGCGTCTCCGCTCGGTGTTCCGCGAGTCGCTCTTCGGCTCCGGGATGGCGGCGAACGACGACGAGTTCGCCGACAACTATCCGCGCGAGCTGCGCCCCGACTTCGTGCGGGAGACCGATCACTTCCGGCGCGGCCCGAACGGCAAGTGCCAGGACGTCGACGATCTGGTCGACTTCTGCGTCATGACGCCGGACGGGCGCTACGAGCTCCCGAATGGCGTCGTCGTGCAGAGGACCGACGAGGGCTCGTACGACATCTCGGTCGGCGATCAACACATCGCGCGCGTCCCGGCGGCCGTCGAGGTGCCCGACCGCACCCCGCCCTCCGTCGGGCTCGTGGCTGGCGCCACGTTCGAGCCCCCCTCCTTCGGCGTGAGCGTCCTCGGCGCGAGCCACGGGTTCGACCCGAACGGCAAGACGACCGGCTTCGTCCTCTGGGTCGGCCATCGCGGCATCCTCATCGATCCTCCCGTCGACACGACCCAGCACCTGCGCGACCACGGCGTGATGCCGAAGGTGATCGACGGCGTCATCCTCACGCACTGCCACGCCGATCACGACTCGGGCGTCCTCGCGAAGCTCCTCGAGGAGGGGCGCGTCCGGCTCTACACGACGCCGACCATCCTGAGCTCGTTCCTCAGGAAATACTCTGCGCTCTCGGGGCTCTCACCCGACGTGCTGCGGCGGACGTTCTCGTTCTGCCCCGTGAAGATCGGCTCGCCGACGGCGGTCAACGGCGCGGAGCTCTTCTTCTTCTACACGCTGCACTCGGTGCCGACGATCGGGTTCGAGGCGTTCTACGGGGGCAAGAGCCTCGCCTTCTCGGGGGACACGCTCTACGACCCGGAGCAGATCCGTCGCATCTCCGACGCGGGCGTCATCACGCCGGAGCGCCGAGACGCGCTCATCGACTTCCCATGGCACCACTCGGTCGTGCTGCACGAGGCCGGCGTCCCGCCGCTCCACACGCCGACGAGCTCGCTCGCCGCGTTGCCTGCGGACGTGAAGGAGCGGCTCTACCTCGTCCACATCGCGAAGAAGGACATCCCCGAGGGCGTCGGCCTGAAGGCGGCCGAGGTGGGCCTCGACAAGACGCTCGCCGTCGACGTCCGCGAGCCCGCGCACGCCCACGCGATGGACATCCTGAACGTCTTCTGTTCGGTCGACTTCTTCCGCGATCTGCCGCTCTCGCGCGCGCGGGAGCTCTTGATGCTCGCGCGCCGGCGCCGCGTCGCCGCCGGGGAGAAGATCATCACGCAGGACACGATCGGCCGAGAGTTCTTCATCCTCGCGTCGGGCAGCGTCAGCGTCGAGAAGAGCGGGCAGCGGATCAAGACGTACCACGCGGGTGATTTCTTCGGCGAGACGGCGCTCATCCTGAACCAGGCGCGCACGGCCGACGTCATCGCGCGCACCGACGTCGAGATGATGACGCTCGACCGGCACGGCTTCCTCTATCTCCTCCGCGGCACCGACATCGCTCGGCGCCTCGTCCGACTCGCGCGCGCCCGCGAAGAGCGCTCGTGGGAGCTGCTCGAGCAGAACTCGGCGCTGCGCCAGCTCTCGGGCCCGCAGAAGACGCAGCTGCAGACCTACCTCGAGCTCACGCCGATCAAGGCGGGGACGTCGCTCTGGAAGCAGGGCGACCCCGTTCAAGCGGCCTACCTCATCGACCAGGGCGAGGTGGTGCTCGTCGGGGAAGAAGGCGGGAGCGATCCCGGCAAGTCGACGCCGGCGATGGCGGCTCCGAGCAAGCCGTTCGGCGCCGGGGCGCTGCTCGCGTACGTGGACGGCCTCCGCGGCGGCGGGAAGCACGCGAGCACGGCCCACGTCGTCGCCGATGGTCGCGTCTTCCGCATCGAAGCCGCCGACTTCACGAAGTTCCTCGGTGACAACCCCGGCGTCCTGCTCTTCCTCATGGGCACGCAGTTCATCGAGTAGACGAGGCTCGTCGAGCGACGGACCGAATCGCGCTCTCGTCCGTCCATCTCCCAACGCGCTCCGAAAGGACGATCGAGATGAACAAGCGCCTCACCGTAGCCCTCGGGGTCTCCCTGCTGCCCCTTTCGGTCTTCGCGTGCAAACACGCGAGCGACGACGACGACGACAAGATCCCGTCCGCGACCCCCACCACCGTGGCCACGCCGCCGGCGACCGTCAGCGTGATGCCCGAGCCGGTCGACGCAGGGCCCCCACCGAGCGACGCCGCAGACGACGCCGACGCGGCCGACGCCAAGAAGACGGGCGGAGGCGATCCGACCGGGGTGCGCGCGTGCTGCGCCGCGCTCCGGCAGAACGCGAAGAGCGCGCCACCGGAGGCCCAAGGCGCGTACCTCATGGCCGCAGGCGCGTGCGACACGATGGTCGCGGGCGGCGGCTTGAGGCTCGCGCAGCTCCGCGGAATGCTCCTCGGCGCAGGGCTACCGAGCGCCTGCAAGTAGCCGCGTCGGACGCGCTGGCGTGCACTTGCAGCTGCATCCTTTCAGCATCACGGATGAATGTACACCAGGGTCCCACCCTGCGGGCTGACCGCCCCGTGCCACTCCGCGGGCACGGGCGGATCCGTCCAGTCGAAGAGCCAGGCGGCGTCTGCCGGCGGGAGGTTCACGCAGCCGTGGCTCCGCTCGCGACCGAAGTCGTCGTGCCAATACGCCGCGTGCAGGGCGTAGCCCTCGTGGAAGTACTGGATGTAGGGCACGTCGCGCAGATCGAAGGCGTCATCCGAGCTCTCGTCGCCGTCCATCGTCCCAGACACGTGCTTCGCGCGGATGAGGAAGGTGCCTCGGATCGTCGCCGTCGTGGTCTCGGGATCCGAGAGCCCCCCGCGCCCCGTCGAGACGAGGCACGAATAGACGGGGCGATCGCCTTCGAACGCGATGAGCAGCTGCTTCTTGATCGACACGCTGATCCACTTTCGCCCGCGCTCCGCGTACCCCGCTCGATCCTTGCCGAGGTCACCGATCACCAGGCCCGAAGCCGGTAGCCACACGCCGTCGACCGTGGTCTCGAGCAGGCCGGTGTCGCCACCTTGGTTCTTGCCCGTGAGCTCCCACCCGCTCCGAGGCGGCGCCTGGCCGTCGGCGACGAGCTGCTCGCCCTTCTTGCGATAGAGCGTGGTTCCGCCGGAGAGCACGAACGCCGGGCGCCCTCCGGCCTCGATCACGACGCCGTGGATCTTCGAGATCGTCGCGGGCTTGGTGCGATCGAGCGCGATGAGATCGAGCTCCGTCGTGAGGCCGAAGCGCCGCCCCGTCCAGTCGAACTCGGAGACCAACCCGAACGCGGAGTTGTCCTTCGCCTTGCCGCGGTGGACGGAGAACGCGAGGTTCTTGTCGCTGCCGTACGGCTGCGGCAGCGCGTTGCCGGCGAGGAGGAACGCGGGGACCGGATCGGCGGGGACGTTCTCGAAGCGGTGCCGGTGCTCGAGGATGTGCGTGCGCACCGTGGGCCCTTCGACGCGGCGCTGATCGGCCTCGCTCGGCAGCTTGAAGTAGAGCTGCGGCGGAGGGTTGTCGCTCATCACGTAGTCGTACGGCACCGGCTCGCCTCGGCGCGGCCCTCGGGGCGCGGCTTGCACGATGGGGTGATCGAGCGAGAGGCTCGCGCCCTTGCCGACGCAAGCGTATCCGCGCGGCACCACGCGGTACCAGCCGCCCTCGCAGCCGTCCTTGCCCGCCGGATCTTCGGCCCGGTCGACGACCGCGCCGGCGCGCAGGTAACCCAGCTTTCGCGCGCCGTCCTTCGGAGCGTCGTAGATCCAGGTCCGCATCGCGATGCTCGCGAGCTTCGCCCCCTGCCCCGGCTCCCGGCGACGCGCTTCGCTCTCGTCGCTCGGTGGCGCGTCCGCGCTGGCTGCGCCGGCCGTCGGCCGCGGCAACGACGTCGCGGGAGGATCGCTGGCGAGGCGCCCCGGTGGATCGGTGGGCGTGCCACACGCGACGGCGACGACGCTCGCGAGCGCGGCGAAGCCCCAGCAAAGGGCGAGCGAGGGCCCTCGACGCGCGCGCATCGCCCGCGTCACTCCGTGACCGAGCGCGCCCGCGGGCGCGGCGATCGAGGAGCGCGCGTGCCCCCCTCGACGTACGCGGCCCTCGGACGAGACGTCACGTGCAGGCACCGGTCGTGCAGACGCCGGACAGACACTCGGAGCCCAGGCTGCACGTCTGGCCCGGCCCCTTCAGGCAAACGCCGCCCTGGCACTTCGCGGGCAGCACGCACGCGCCGTCGTTCGTGCCGTTCGGTACGGGCTGACACGTTCCCATCGCGTTGTTGCAGCTCGAGCAGTCGGCGCAGCTCGCGGCGGTGCAGCACGTGGCGTCGACGCAGCTGAGCCCGGTGTGACACCCGGCGCCGCAAGCGACGCCCGCGCAGTTGCCGCACGTCGCGTTGCCGCAGTCGATGCCCGTCTCCCCTGGATCCTTCGTGCCGTTCGAGCAGCTGTAACAGACGCCCGGGTTCTCGCAGTGGTTGCCCGGCGCGCAGTTCGCCGTGACGTAGCAGTCGACGCACGCGCCCGCCGCCGAGCAGAACTTCGTCGTCATGCACGAGGCACCCGGCGTGATGGTGTGCGTCGGGGTCGTGCCCACGCACGTGTCCGCCGTGCACTCGTTCATGTCGTTCTGCGTGTCGGTCGGATCGGGGACGGTGATGGCCGTCGCCTGGCTCCCCGAGCAGACGCGCTTCTGACAATCCATCGGCGTCTGCGTCGCCACGACCGTGCCCATCGGGAGGTAGCCCGGGTCGCACGTGCCGTTCGCCTGACAGACGGGGGAGCTGCACTCGGTCGGCGCGCCGCAGTCGGCGGCGACCGTGCAGTTGACGCAGTTGCCGTTGCCGTCGCACTTCTGGGGCACGTTGCAGCCGGTCGGGCTCATCCCCGACGCGACGTTCGCGTGCATCGGCTGCCCCCCGACGCAGGTGTCGGTCGTGCACGCGTTGTTGTCGTCGGGGATCTCGGTGTCGTTCGGCGTCGACGTCAGCGCGCCTGCGGAGCAGTACGGCTTCTTGCAGTCGTGCGGGTCCGGATCGGCGATCGGCGCGTCGCCCGTGAACGCCGCGAAGGTGCAGAGCCGCGTCGACTCGTCGCACGAGTCGGTGGTGCACGGGTTCATGTCGTCACAAGGCTTGCCGGCGTTGCAGGGGATCTCGCACGTCCCGGCCGAGCACGTCCCGACGCTCGTGCCGAGCATGCACGCCGTGCCGTCGGCCACGGGCGTGTGCGGTGGCGTCGTGGCGCAGTCGTCGGTCGTGCACGGGTTCTGGTCGTCGACGTCGCTCGCGTCCGGCACTTGCGTCGTGACGCCCGCGATGCACTTGGCGAGCAGGCAGTCGCCGACGGTCTGCGTGGGCGAGATCCCGTCCGTCACGGGGGCCGTGCCGCAGATGCCTTCGGTGGAGCACGTCGGATACGAGCAGACGTCGCCGGTCGCGGGGCAGTCGGTGGCCAGACCGCAGCGCTTCAGATTGGCCGGCCCGCTCCCGTCGCTCTTCAGCCAGCACCCCGCGGCGACGACGGAGACCGCGCCTGCAGCGAGCGCGAGCACCGCCCACCGGGCCGCCCGGCCCGCGGGGGGAATGTTCCTTGCGATGCTAGCCACTGTCCGCCCTCCGACTCTCGGGCCACGCGGGGCGCGCCCGCCCACAGCATGGCCTCCTCAGGTGCCGCTTGTCACGTGCTCCTCGCGCGACGTCCACCGCCCGCGCGAGCGCCGGTCAGGCAGGCGTCGCCGCCGCCGGCGCGTCCTTCACGACCGTCGCTTGTCCGAGCGCCTTGTAGAGCTGGGCATAGCGCCGCGCCGGTCGGTCCCAGCCGAGGTCGAGGCGCATGACACGCCGGATCACCGAGCCCCAACGCGGGTGCGCCATCGCGCTCACCGCGCGCTGCGTCGCGCCGACGAGGTTCTCCGCCGTCGGACCGTCGAACAGGAAGCCCGTCCCCGCCTCGAGCCCCGCGTCGAGGTCCACGATCGTGTCGACGAAGCCCCCCGTTCGGCTGGCGACGGGCAGCGTGCCGTAGCGCTGCGCGTACATCTGCACGAGGCCGCACGGCTCGTATCGCGAAGGCAACAGCATCAAGTCTGCTGCTGCAACCAACTTGTGAGCGAGCGACTCGGGGACCTGACCGAGGAAGCGCGCTCGCTCCGGCGCGCGCGCGAGCCCGGCCTTGATCGCGTCCTCCAGCGCGGGCGTCCCCGAGCCTGCGACCACGATCGACACGTCGAGCTTGAGCAAGCTCGGGAGGGCGTCCGCGAGCACGTCGCTGCCTTTCTGCGCGACGACGCGCCCGAGCGACACCAAGAGCGGCCGCGCCGTCGCCATCGCTCACCCCAGCCCGGCG
>CAYYKK010000145.1:4249-17622 GCA_964467935.1 uncultured Polyangiaceae bacterium | reverse complement strand
CGCCTCCGTCCCCCAAGCCGATCCCCCGACCAAGTGAGACCCATGAAGAACCACGCCATCCTGCTCGCGTTCTCCGCGCTCGCCTTCGCCGCCGGCTGCGGCCCGAGCTCCGACGCCATGTGCAAGAAGCTCGAGGCGCTCGAGGCCAAGAGCGACAAGAAGGACAAGGAGAAGAAGGACCCGAAGGAGGAGCACGACAAGTGCGTGAAGGAGTTCGACCACATCGAGGAGGTCAGCCCCGAGGGTTACAAGCAGATCGGCAAGTGCACCGATCTCGGCACGATGGACACGGCGGCCGGGTGCCTGCTCGGGGTCGTGCTCGGTGACGAGAAGCTGAAGGCCGACTCGGAGAAGAAGTCGAAGGAGGAGGAGGCCGAGCGCAAGAAGAAGGAGGCCGACACCATCGCCGGCTGGCCGAGCCTCAAGGACAAGGGCTTCGACGGCAAGGTCAAGCCGCTGCTCGACGACGGCGCGCCGCTCGCGTTCTCGATCACGCTCGCCGAGGGCTTCGAGGCCGCCGACGCGAAGGACGACAACTTCGCGCGCTACGAGCTCAAGGAGAAGGGCCTCTTCAACACGCCGAGCGTCACCGTGATGGCGTCGATGAAGACCGTCACGCTCGACGACGAGGTGAAGACGGCCGAGATGATCAAGCAGAAGGTCGTCAAGAAGGAGCAGAAGGGCGACGGCTTCCTCATCGAGACGCAAGGCGACTCGGGCGGCCTCGACGTGACGTACTACGCGAAGAACGGCGACAAGGTCCTCAAGTGCAACTCGTTCTTCATCGAAGACGACAGCACCAAGGCGTCGAAGGACAAAATCGTCGGCTGGCTCGAGAAGCTCTGCTCGTCGCTCAAGGTGAAGTGATCGCGTGACCGGGCCAGAACTTGGCCCATCGCGTGCGCCTCGGGCATCGGGAGGCCATGCGTGTCTCTCGAAGGCCCACCTCGCGCCTCGACCGGGCGCTCGGCGCTCTGCCCGGTGCGCTCGTCGTCGTCGGGCTCGCGCTCGGCGCCGCCGGGACGCAAGGCTGTAAGAGCAAGGCGAAGGACGGCGCGAAGCAGGAGGGGGTCGTCGCGGCGAACGGCCTGCCCGCGCTCTCGAAGCAGGAAGAGGTCGAGGATCCGGAGACGATCCCCCACGACGGCGGACCGCGGATCGGTGCGATCGAGATGATCGCGCCGATCTACGAGCGGGCCGACCGTCGCTCTGCCCTCGTCGGGTACTTGCGCGCGGGCGGGACCGTCGTGCGAGGGGCGAAGCCCGTGAAGACGGACGACTGCCCCGGCGGCTACTTCCACGTGCTGCCTCGCGGCTACATGTGCGCGACGAAGGAGGCGACGATCGACCTCGAGCACCCGATCATCAAGGCGCTTCAGCTGCGCCCCGATCTCTCGAAGCCGATGCCGTACCCCTACGCGTTCGTCCGCTGGGTCGCGCCGAACTACTACCGCGTCCCCACCAAGGCCGAGCAAGAGCAGTACGAGATGGATCTCGACCGCCACCTCCGGAGCTACAACAAGCTCCACGAGAAGTGGGACGCGCTCTCCGTCGGCGCCAACGACGTCGAGCTCGATGCGAAGGGCAACGTCGTCGGCGTCTTCCCGGACGAGCCCCCGCCGCTCGACTACAACAAAATCTACGGCGGAAACGGCTCGGACGACATCCCGTGGTACTTCGCCGGCGGTCGCAAGATCCCGAACATCGCGTCGTTCAAGGTGCCGGACTACGCGGTCATCACGAACCGCGTCCCGCGCAAGGCGATGCTCGCCCTCATCGGCACGTTCGTCGGACCCAACGATCGGCGCTTCGCGCTCACGACGGACGCCCGGCTCGTCCCGACGTCGAAGCTCAAGCCCGATCGCGGCTCGACCTTCCACGGCGTGGACCTCGAGAAGGGCTGGCGCCTCCCGGTCGGCTTCATCCGCCAAGAGGGCGTCTACAGCTACGATCTCTCCCACGCGGCGCTCGACAAGAAGGACAAGGTCGAGCGACACGTCGCCATCCAGCTCACCGGCGAGTCCCGCTTCCTCGGCGGCCATCGGCTCGTCGAGGCGATCGATCACTCGTGGTTCCGTGAGCGCGACGTCGCCATCGCCCCGAAGCCGTCGCACCTGCCCGCGTGGGCGAAGGACAAGACCAAGAAGTGGATCGACGTCTCGATCCAAGGCCAGACGATGGTCCTCTACCAGGGCTCGACGCCGGTGTACGTCACGGCGGTCTCGACCGGCCGCGACGGACTCGGCGACCCGAAGAAGACGCACTCGACGGTGACGGGCACCTTCCACATCCGCGAAAAGCACGTCACGACCACGATGGATGCGAGCGACGTCGACAACAAGTTCGAGCTGCGCGACGTGCCTTGGGTCCAGTACTTCAAGGGCGGCTACGCGATCCACGCCGCGCCGTGGCACGACGACTTCGGCAAGCCGCGGAGCCATGGCTGCATCAACATGTCGCCCATCGACGCGCGCCGCGTGTTCCTGTTCACCGATCCTCCGCTCCCGGCCGATTGGCACGGCGTGAACACCGCCAGCTCACCCGACGAGGGCACCCTCGTCTCCATCCATCCGTGATGGCGCGCGCGCCGCGACGATCGTAGGGCGATCTTCGTGGCGTCGTTCCTTCGGCACATCCTCACGCTCGTGCTCGGCATCGTGCTGCCGCTGACGCTCCAGTGGTGGCTCCGCTCGCGGATGAGCGAGGCGCGGCGCGAGCGCGGCTGGACCAAGGTGTCGTGGGCGTTCGCGCTCTACGCGGTGGGGCCGTTCTCCATGATCCCGTTCGCCTGGGTCACGCGGAGGCACGCGGGCGCGGAGGAGTCCCTCCGCGCCCTGGGCGTCGGTGTCGCGTGGACGGTCGCGATCCTCGTCGCGTGTTCGCGATCGACGCGGCCTACGCGCTCGCGCTCGGCTTGCCCGTGTGACGCTTCTCGCGCCGCGCGAACCGGCCGACGTCCGTGCGCACCGCGCGGTGCGCGCGCTTGCCCGAGAGCACCGCGGCGACGCGCGGCGCCGACGCGTTCGGCGACGCGACGCACACGACGGCCTCGACGACCTTGTTCGGCGCGCCCGTCTCCACCCCGTCGAGGAGGAGCACGAGCGGCGCCGTGACGATGAGCTTCATGGGTCCCTCCTCTCCTCGGCGTGCTGGTTCAGGCCCCCATCGGGGCCGACGGTTGCCACGGGACGCGCGAGCGCGCGAAACATGACGAGCGACCGGCGACTCCGTGCTCTCGAGAGCGTCGGATCCGGTTTTAGGTGTCGTGATCCCGAAAGCCGGGCAAAGGTGGTAGGGTCTCCGCGATGTCCAAGGCGACGGGCACGAGCTTCGTGAAGCGCAGGGGTCGGTCGACGCTCGCCCTCGGCGCGGTCGCCTTCGTCTCGCTGCCGCTCTTCGCCGGCACGCTCTCGGGTGCGGGCTGCACCAACACCACGGTCTTCGATCGACCCGACCCGCTCCAATGCGCGGACGGCAACGGCTGCGGCATCGCCGTCTGCCAGTGCACCGACCTCTCCTTCATGATCGACTCGGCCTGCGAGAAGGGAAAATGCGTCGATCCCCAGACGATCTGCCAGGATCGCTGCACGGCCTTCGGCGGCGTCTCCAAGGTCGTCTCCACCACGGGCGACACGTTCGCGCTGCCGAGCTGCGAGGTCCTGGACGATCGGATGTTCATCAACGGCTGCAAGGAAGGGCTCGATCTCTTCGCGACGTCGTGCGTCTCGGGCACGAGCTGCTCGTCCGAGTCCGAGGCGTTCTGGCAATGCATCGAAGGCGAGGCGATCCTCTCCTGCACGAGGGGCGCGCTCCACGCCGTCGGCTGCAAGGCGCCGCCTCCGCTCGCGCTCTGCACCGGCACCACGAAGTAGCGGCCGTCGGGCGACGTCCCGAGGGGCCGCGTCGCACGTCGATCCGCGGGTCGATCAGCCGCGCGTGAGCGCCGCGAGCCGCGTCATGCGCGCGCGCACGGCGTCGAACAGACCCGCGTACACCTCGCGGTAGAGCGCGTCGTAGATCGCCTCGTGTCCTCTGCCGCGCGCCCGCTCGCCGCGCGAGCTCATCGCGCGCGCCGCGCCCGAGATCGATCCGTGCCAGCCGAGCGCCGCGCCGGCGAGCATCGCCGCGCCGAGCCCGGTCGCCTCGCTCGTCCCCGCTCGCACGAGGGGCTTCGCGAGGACGTCGGCGAAGATGGAGAGGACGAGATCGCTCCGGCTCGCGCCCCCCATCACCACGATCTCGTCGATGGGTCGCGTCGCGCGCTCGACGCCCTCGAGGTGATGGCGCGCCTCGAACGCGAGGCCCTCGACGATCGATCGATAGAGGTGCGCCGGGCCGTGATCGCCGCGCAGGCCGAGCACGATCCCCGTCGCCTCGTCGTCCCACGTCGGGTTCATCACGCCGAGCAGGTAGGGAACGGTCACGAGCCCGCCCGCGCCCGGCGCGAGGTGCGACGCCTCCGCCTCGAGCGCCGCGAGCCTCGCGGTCCGCGCGTCGCCGCCCGCCATCGTCGAGGCGCCCGACAAGAGCCGGTCGCTCAGCCAGTCGAGCGTGAACGTCCCGCCCTTCAGGTCGGTCTCGTACAGATAGGTGCCGCTCGCCGCGCCGTAGAGCGTGCGGAACGCACGATCGGTCTCGTACGAATCACCGACCACCCCGGCGACGAGCGCGGTGCCGAGGTTCATGTACGCCGACTGCGCCGGACCTTCGCGCGGGACGAGCCCGGCCCCGAGCCCCGCCGCCTGGCCATCGCCGGCGCCGGCCACGACCCGCGTGCCTCGGGGCAAGCCGAGGCGATCGACGAGATCCTCGCGGACGGGCGCGATCACCTCGCCCGGCGCGACGAGCTCGGGCAGGGCCGCGATCGCGATCCGCGCGAGCGCCGCGAGCTCGGGTGACCACGCCCCGCGACGCATGTCGACGAGCCCGAGCGGATCGGCGGACGCGAGCGACGTCGCGCGCCTCCCCGTGAGCCGCGAGACGAGGAAGCCGTGAACGTCGAAGATCGTCGGCGCCTTGGCTGCGAGATCGGGCCGCAGCCGCTCGAGGAGGAAGCGGATCTTGTAGAGCGACGGCGTGACGCACGCGGGCTTGCCGCTCGTCCGATGGATGGTGTCAGGGTCGAGCTCGCCGGTCGCCAGCGCGACCTCGCTCCTCGCCCTCGAGTCCATCCAGACGAGCGCCGGCGAGAGCGGGCGGCCCTGATCGTCGCACGCGACGAACGTCTCTCGCTGACACGCGATGGAGATCGCGGCGACGCGCCGCGCTTCGGCTCCCAGCGCCGTCGTCGCCGCGGCCACCGCCGACACGAGCGCGGACCACCACGACTCCGCGTCTTGTTCCCACGCCTCGGGCGCCGGGTTCGACAGCGCGATGGCCGCGCGGCCCTCTGCGCGGATCGCGCCCTCCGCGTCCACCGCGAGCGCCTTCACCGCGGTCGTGCTCGCGTCGATGCCGAGCACGAGGTCTCGCGTGACCACGCTCACCCTCAGGCGCCGAAGAACCGCGCGAGCGGCAGGTTCACGGGCTTGCCGTCGAGCGCGACCTCGGCGAGGTGCACGAGCAGCGGGAAGGACGCGAGGCGCAGCGCTCCCGCCTCCTCCAGCGCCGCGAGCGCCGTGATGAGCACGCTCAGGATCTCGAGGCACTCGAGCGTCGCGCCCTGCATCGCCTCGACCGCCTGCACCGGCGAGAGGCCTGCGCCGAGCAGCTTGCCGAAGCGACCCGTGCGACCCCCGTTGGTCGTGACGTCGAGATCGCCCACGCCCGAGAGGCCGCTCGCCGTCTCGGGATCGCCGCCGCACATCGCGACGAGCGCCCGCATCTCGCGCACGGCCTGGGCGAAGACGGCCGCCTCGAGGTTGTGCATCGCGACGCTGCCGGGGCTCCCGCCGCTCTTCTCGTGCAGGCCGAGCGCGAACGCGATCCCCATCGCGTAGGCGTTCTTCGCCGCCGCGCAGATCTCGGCGCCCTTCACGTCGGTGGTCGGGAACACGTGGTAGAAGTCGGTGCGCAAGAGCCCCGCGATCGTCTCGAGCGCGGCGGGATCGCGCCCGGCGAGCACGACGCAGCTCGGCACCTTGCGCGCGAGCTCTCCGGCGATGCACGGACCCGCGATCGCCGCGGGCGCGATGCTCCCGCGGACCTCTTGAGGGAGCTTGCGTTGCACCACGTCCGGGAGCGTCACGAGCGACTCGGGGTGCGCGGGTCGGACCAGCGCCGCGGCCGGCCAGGTGTCCGAGCTGCGCGTGAGATCGGCGACCGTCGGCCCGTCCCAGACGAGCCCCTTCGTGATCATGAAGAGCGGCATCCGCGGCTTCACGAGCGGCGAGATTTGGTCGCAGGCCCACGCGATCCCCGGCGAGCTGACCCCGAGCGCGATCGCGCCGATGCCCTCGGCCGCCTCCGCGAGGCGCTCGAACGGGAACACCTTCACGCCCTTCGGGATCTCGACGCCGAGCTTCGGGTGCACCCGCGTCTCGGCGAGGCTCTCGATGATCGCGCCGTCCAAGTGCGTCCCCACGAGGCGCACGTCGTGCCCCCGCGCGTCGAGCGGCGCCGTGAGCGCGCTGCCCATCATTCCTGCACCCAACACGAGGATCGTCGCCACCGAAATGCCTCCGCGCGCATCGATAGTACACCCTCCCGCCCGGCGGAAGGCGCTCGCCCCTCGCGTGCAAGCTCCTTCACACCCGCCTCGACGCGCGGGGCGATCGTGCACGCCCCTGCCGCCGATCGGCCTCGACGGAGGCTCTTTTCCCGTGGCACCCGCGTTGCTAATCGACTGCGTCGCCCCGCGATAGGTGCCCAGTCGGCACTTCGGGGGCTACAATCGAAGCCTCGCTTCCGCTCTACCCGAGGAGACCTTTCATGCTCGATCGCAACCGCCCCACGACCCTTCTCGTCCGCCCGCGGCGGCCCCTCGCGCGCCTCGTGGCGCTGCCCGCCCTCCTCGGCGTCGGCTTGCTCGGATCGGCCATCGGCTGCGGCGACAGCGGCACCAGCACCGGCACCGGCGGCGCGGGCGGCAAGGCGAACGGCGCGATCGCGTGCCCCACCGCCGAGGTCGCGGGCTGCACGGTGGCCCTCGCGCCGTCCGGCTCGGACGACACCAAGGCGATCCAGCAGGCGCTCATCGACGTGAAGAGCAACGACACGATCTGCTTCTGCCCAGGCACGTTCAAGGTGACGAACCAGCTGAGCCTCACCGTCCCGAACGTCACGGTGAAGGGCGCGGGCAAGACGCGCGAGGACGCGATCCTCGATTTCGCCGGCCAGCAGATGGGCAAGGACGGCTTCACCGTCACGGCCGACGGCTTCACGGCGCAGAACCTGTGGCTCAAGAACTCGCCTGGCAACGGCATCGTGGTGACGGGTGTCACCGGGGTGAAGTTCACCGGCCTCAAGGTGTCGTGGGACGCCGGCTCCGTCGTCACCAACGGCGCGTACGCCGTCTACCCGGTGAAGAGCACCAACGTGATCCTCGAGGACACGGAGATCGTGGGCGCCGCCGACGCGGGCGCCTACGTCGGGCAGTGTCACCAGGCGATCGTGCGCAACAACAAGGTCCACGGCAACGTCGCCGGCATCGAGATCGAGAACACGACCGACGCGGAGGTCTACGGCAACGAGTCGTGGGACAACGCCGCCGGCATCCTCGTCTTCGCGCTGCCCAACCTCGAGAAGAAGGACGGCATCCGCGCGAACGTCCACGACAACGACATCCACGACAACAACCGCGACAACTTCGCGATGATGGGCTCGATCGTCTCGAGCGTGCCGACCGGCACGGGCGTGCTCGTGCTCGCCGCCGACAGCACCGAGATCCACGACAACAAGATCCACGACAACGTCTCGACCGGGATCCTGCTGGCCGATCTCAACTCCCTGTGCCTGCTCGCGCCGAAGGCGTGCGGGACGCCGGATCCGATGACCGATCCGGACCCCGAGGGCACGTACGTCTACAACAACACGTTCACCAACAACGGGACCGCGCCCACCACGCCGCTGAAGCTCATCCCGAAGACGCCGCTCGAAGATCTGCTCTGGGACGGGGTCGAGAAGTCGATGGGGTCGGCGAAGCTCTGCCTCAGCATGACGCCGCCGAGCTTCCGGAACATCAACGGCATCTCGAACATCGGGACGCTCGCCGCGCAGTCGACCGATCCGACGCCCTACGAGTGCGACCTGCCGAAGCAGGCGCCGCTCAACTTCTGATCCCTCTCCCGCCCGATCCGATCACGCCGCATGATCCGTTCGACGACGAGCCTCCGCCTCCGCCCCCGCGCCGCCTCGCCGGCGGGGCTCGTCGCGCCGTGCGCCGCGCTCGTCGTCGCGGCAGCGAGCGGGTGCGGGGCCGAGCCTGCGCCGAACCCCGCGCCGGGGATCTACGACGGCCCGCCGATTCCTTGGGCCTACGCGCCGTTCCCCGAGGTCCCCGCGCCCGCCGACAACCCCGTCACCGACGCGAAGGTCAAGCTGGGCAACGCGCTCTTCTACGATCCGATCCTGTCGAGCGACGGCGCGGTCGCGTGCGCGACGTGCCACAGCGAGCAGTGGGGCATGTCCGACGGCTTGCCCGTGTCGGTCGGCGTCGACGGGCAGGGCGCGACGGGCCCGGGCCGCACGGGTCCGAACAAGACGACGCGCAACGCGCCCACGCTCTGGAACGCGGCGTTCCGCCCCGCGCTCTTCCTCGACGGTCGCAGCCCGTCGTTGGAGGATCAGGCCCTCCAGCCCCTCCGACAACCGAAGGAGATGAACCGCCCCCCGGAGGACGCCGCCGCCGCGCTCCGCGCGATCCCCGCGTACGTCGCGATGTTCCAGGCGGCCTTTCCCGGTGAGGCCGATCCGATCTCGCCGAAGACGATCGCCATGGCGCTCGCGACGCTCGAGCGCACGGTCGTGTCGCGCCACGCGCCCTATGATCACTACGTCGCCGGCGACGCGGGAGCCCTCGACGAGCAGGAGAAGCTCGGCATGAAGGTCTTCGACAGCGCCGGGTGCGTGAGCTGTCACGCGCCGCCGCTCTTCGAGGGGACGGCGTACGTCCGCCGGATCGACTCGTCCGACGTCGGGCGCTACGCGGTGACCATGGACGAGGCGGATCGCGGCGCCTTCCGCGTCCCGACGCTCCGCAACCTGCGCGAGACGGGGCCCTATTTCCACGACGGGAGCGTCGCGGAGATGAACGACGCGATCGCGCTCGAGGTCGACCGACAGGTCGCCGACGGCGCCGCGTCGGCGCTCACCGACGTCGAGCTCGCCGCGCTGCAGAAGTTCTTGAAGAGCTCGCTCATGGACCGGAGCGAGGAGCCCTACCGACCCGCGAGCGTCCCGAGCGGGCTCACGATCCCGCCCGACGGCTTCCGCATCCCGCGCTGATCACGCCGCGCCCCCTACGAAGGCCACGAATGAACCACGGAGTCCCCATGTCGAACCGAATGAGCGCGCGCATCGCCCGTGCGCGCTGGCCCCTCGGCCTCGTCGCTGCCTGCGCGCTCCCGGCGGCGATCGCCGCGTGCGGCAGCGAGACCAAGCCGAACCCGAAGCCGAACGACGCGCCCGTCGTGGTCACGCCCCCCGCGTACGGCGCGGCGTACAAGGTCCTCTCCGACTGGCACCTCTACCGCGATCCGAAGACGCAGACCGCAGCCGACAAGGTCATCCCGTACGACGTCATCTCGCCGCTCTTCACGGACTACACGACGAAGTTCCGCTTCCTCTGGATGCCGGACGGAACGCAGATCACCTACTCGGACACGGCGCCGTGGTCCTTTCCGGTCGGCACGATCCTGGTGAAGACGTTCACCTTCCACACCGACTACCGCGACCCGTCGAGCCCGCTGCACCTCATGGAGACGCGCATCCTCTGGCACGAGCCCGACGGCTGGACGGTGCACACCTACCAGTGGCGCGCCGACGGGAGCGACGCGGACAGCGTCGAGGTCGGCGCGACGGTGCCGACCGACTTCATCGACGCGACGGGCGCGACCGTCCACGACGACTACTACATCCCGAACGCGAACGAGTGCAAGGAGTGCCACACGAACAGCATGGTCGTCGGGCCCATCGGCACGAAGACGCGCGAGCTCGATCGACAGCACGACTTCGGCACGCAGGGAGGCGCGCTGAACCAGATCGATCACCTCGACTCGCTGGGGCTCTTCGACGCTCCGCCGACGCCGCAGGGAGCGCGCGTCGCGCTCGTCGACCCGTTCGGCGACGCCGACATCGGCACGCGCGTCCGCTCCTACCTCGACGCGAACTGCTCGAGCTGCCACGTGAAGGGCGGCTACGCGTCGCAGAGCTCGCTGCTGCTCGACTTCCCTTCGACCGATCCCGCGAACCCCGCCAACACCGAGGCGAACTGGGGCGTCTGCAAGGTGCCCACGTCGCAGGGCGGCGCGACGTGCAACAACACCTACGACATCGTGCCGGGCAAGCCCGACGCGTCGATCCTCATGTGCCGCTTCACGACCACCGAGTCGAAGTGGCGCATGCCGCCGCTCGGCGTCCAGCTCCTGCACAAGGAGGGCATCGAGCTCATCCGCCAATGGATCGCCGAGATGCCGCCCGGGGTCTGCTCGAACTGAAGATCTCTTCGTGTTCCCGCGTCGGCCGAAGACTGGCGCGCGCCCTCGGCCCGTGCGAAGGAGGCGGATCATGACGAAGCCCGCGCTCCTCGGCCTCACGCTCCTCCTCTCCGCGCTCGCCCTCGCCCCGGCGTGCGGCGGGAAGGTCGTCTTCGACGTGGGCACGGGCGGGGCAGGGGGCACCGGCACGTCGGTCGTCGGCACGTCCGCCACGTCGGTGGTCGGCACGTCGGTGGTTGGCACGTCGGTGGTCGGCACGTCGGTCGGCACGAGCTCGGTCGACGTCGGCACGTCGGTCGTCGCCACCTCGGTCGGCACCGGATCGAGCGGCTGCGTCTCGATGTGCGACGCGGCCCACCCGCAGGGCGTGCCCGTCCTCGAGCACCGGGTGGTACGCGCCTGCGGCTGTCAGATGCAGGGCCCCTGCGCTCCTCAATGCGCGGGCTCGCCGTCGTGCGGGCCGAACGGCCCTCCGCCGCAGGGCATGTGCGGCGCGTGCATCGACGGCATCCAGCTCGTCGACCCTTGCTACCAACAAGCGCTCAACAGCCCGCAGTGCGGCAACGATCCGGCGTGCGCCGCGCTCGCGCAGTGCATCCTCGGCTGCAACGGCGGCTGAGCCGAGCCCCGCGCTTCGTCCATCGGTCGGCGCTCCGGAAGCCTCCCGGAGCGTGTATGTTCGCGCGATGGAAATCGAGTTCATTGGCGCCGCGCAGACGGTCACCGGATCGATGCACCTCGTGCGGACGCCGCACGGAGCGGTGCTCCTCGACTGCGGCCTCTTCCAAGGCACGCGCCGCGAGTCGATCGAGAAGAACCAGCACCTGCACATCCCGGTGAAGGACCTCCGCTCGGTCGTCCTCTCCCACGCCCACATCGATCACTCCGGCGCGCTGCCCTTGCTCTACAAGCAGGGCTATCAGGGCCCGATCTACGCGACCCCCGCGACGCGCTCGCTTTGCACCGTGATGCTCCGCGACGCCGCCGCCATCCAGGACAACGACGCGCGCTTCCTCAACAAGCAGAACCGCCGCGACGGGCGCGAGGAGGAGGTCATCGTCCCGCTCTACGACGACGAGGACGTCGTCCGCGTCATCGAGCGCATGATCAGCGTGCCGTACGCCACCAAGGTGCCGATCGCGCCGGGCGTCGAGCTCACCTTCCACGACGCCGGACACGTCCTTGGCAGCGCCATCGTGGTCCTCGACGTGGAGGACGGCGGCAAGAAGAAGCGCCTCGTCTTCACGGGCGATCTCGGCCGCAAGGATCGGCCGATCCTCCGCGATCCCGAGGTCGTCGAGGGCGCCGACGCGCTCATCACCGAGAGCACCTACGGCGATCGTCTCCACGACAGCCGCGAGAAGATGGACGAGGATCTCGCGAAGGTCGTCAACCGCACCTACCAGCGCGGCGGCAAGCTCATCATCCCGAGCTTCGCGCTCGAGCGCGCGCAAGAGCTCGTCCTCGCGCTGAAGAAGCTCCGCCGCGCCGAGGTGATCCCGAAGATCCCGGTCTACGTCGACTCGCCGCTCACCGTGCGCATCACCGACGTCTTCAAGCTCCACCCGGAGTGCTACGACGCCGAGACGCGCGCCCTGCTCCGCGGACACGACTCGCCGTTCGAGTTCGAGGATCTCACGTACGTCGAGGACAAGGAGGAGTCGAAGCAGATCTCCTCGAGCCCCGGCGCGTGCATCGTCATCTCGGCGAGCGGCATGTGCGAGGCCGGCCGCGTGCTCCACCACCTCCGCGACGGCATCGAGGACGCCCGCAACACGGTGCTCATCGTCGGCTACCAGGCGGTCCACACGCTCGGCCGGCGGCTCGTCGAGGGGAGGAGCCGCGTGAAGATCTTCGGCGTCGAGCGCGAGCGCCGCGCCGACGTCGTCGTCCTCAACGGCTTCTCGGCGCACGCCGACCAGAAGGATCTCGTCGAGTACGCGGAGCTCACGCGCGAGAAGGGCGCGGTGGGGCGCGTCATGCTCGTCCACGGCGACCCCACGCCTCAGAAGATCCTCTCGGGCAAGCTGCGCGAGCGGGGCTTCGCGGACGTCGCGATGCCGGCCCCCGGCGACGTCGTGCGGATCTGATGCCCACCTCGTTTTCCCTTTCGGCCGGCGGCTGAATCATTCTATCCTTCGTTCAAGGTTCAGCCGTGAACGAGGCCACCCGAAAGGACCGCATCCTCAGCGTCGCCGAGCGCCTCTTCCGGCACTACGGCCCTCAGAAGACGACCATGGCGGACATCGCGCGCGAGGCGCAGGTCGGCGTCGGGAGCGTCTACCTCGACTTCGACTCGAAGGAGGCCATCCTCGACGAGCTCTCGCGGCGCCGCAGGCTCACCGTCGCGCGAATGATGGAGAGCGCCGCCGAGGGGGCCGGCCCGTCGGAGCGTCTTCGGCGCATGCTCGAGGCGCGCGTCGCCGCGCTCCTCATCCTCGCGGGGGAAGGGGCGCACGCGTGCGACCTCGTCCATTGCCACTCGAGCCAGCCCGCGAGCTTCGATGAAGAGGCGCGACGGCTCATGCTCGTCGAGATCGAGGCCGGCGTGCGCGCCGGCGAGTTCAGCTGCGAGCCGCTCCCGACCGTGCGCGCGATCGAGGTCGCGTTCGCCGCGCTCTCGCCGCCGCACCTCTTCCGTTTCGAGCGCCACGACGCGACCGACCTCGCGCGGCGGCTCTCGCTCTTGGTCGTCCATGGTCTCCGCGGCCCCGAGGTGCGCGGCCTCGACCCCGGCGCCGCGGCGTCGAGGGGACGCGGTGCTCTTGGAACAGGGGC
>CAYYKK010000145.1:0-4149 GCA_964467935.1 uncultured Polyangiaceae bacterium | reverse complement strand
GCCGCTCGGCCGAAGGCCCCGCCGTCGAGCTCGCCGTCGCGCAGGTCCCCCGCGCGCGCAACGCGCGACCGCGACGCGCCTGATCCGATCCTTCGCCGCCGATCGCGCGCTCGCGGGGGTGCGTCGGGCGCGGCGTTCGGAGGAGGGGTCGGCTTGACTGAGGGATGAACGATATTAGCTTCCGTTCAACCCGCAACGAGAGGCTTCGATGACCGCTCAGAAGAATCCCGCGTTCCCGCTCCTGCCGCTCCGCTCCGGTGTCCTCTTTCCCGAGGCGTCGATGACGCTCTCGGTCGGCCGCGCCCGCTCCATCGCCCTGGTCGAGTCGCTCCGCCCGGGCGACGTCGTCGGCGTCGTCACCCAGAAGAATGGTCGGCTCGAAGACCCTTCCGAGGCCGATCTCCACGACGTGGGCGTGTTCGCGCGCCTCCTCGCCATCCAGAAGGCGGGGCCGCGCGACGCGCTCCGCGTCACGATCGAGGGCATGGGGCGCTTCCGCCTCGGGTCGATCGTCGCGCGCGATCCCTTCCACCGCGCCGAGGGCGAGACCGTGCTCGACGAGGACGCCGACTCCAAGGAGGCGATCGCCCTCGCCGACGAGCTGCTGCGCATCTTGCGCGAGGTAGGCGGCAAGAGCGGCGCGTTCGAGGAGCTGCTCGGCCCTGCGCTGCGCGGCGAGAAGCTCGATCCCGCGCGCTTCTCGGACCGCGTCGCGTCGGCGCTCTCGCTCGAGGCCCCGCGCGCGATCGAGCTGCTCGAGACCGCGAACGTGCCCGAGCGGCTGCGTCGCCTCATCGGCTTCGTGCTCGAGCAGAAGGAGCTCGCGGACGTCCGCGCCAAGATCGGCGACGACGTGCGCCGCGAGCTCGGCAAGAACCAGCGCGAGGCGATCCTGCGCGAGCAGCTCAAGGCGATCCGCCGCGAGCTCGGTGAAGGAAAGGAAGACGAGGTCGACTCGCTCCGCGACAAGCTCGACGCCGCCGAGCTGCCCGAGGAGGTGCGCAAGGTCGCCGATCGCGAGCTCGAGCGGCTCGACTCGAGCGGCGGGCAGGGCGCGGAGGCGAACGTGATCCGCACGTACCTCGAGTGGATCGCGGCGCTCCCTTGGACGAAGCGCGCCGCGGTGAAGGAGAACCTCGACGCGATCGCCGACAAGCTCGACGCCGATCACGCCGGGCTCGACGACATCAAGAAGCGAATCCTCGAGCACATGGCCGTCCGTAAGCTCTCGAAGAGCGAGAAGGGCACGATCCTCTGCTTCGTCGGCCCCCCCAGCGTCGGCAAGACGTCGCTCGGCCAGTCCATCGCAGAGGCGACGGGTCGACCCTTCGTGCGCATCTCGCTCGGCGGCGTGCGCGACGAGGCCGAGATCCGAGGACACCGGCGCACGTACGTCGGCGCGCTCCCCGGCCGGTTGATCCACGGGCTCCGCAAGGTCGGCGCGAAGAACGCGGTCCTGCTCCTCGACGAGATCGACAAGCTCTCGCACCACTTCGGCGCCGCCGCCGAGTCGGCGCTCCTCGAGGTGCTCGACCCCGAGCAGAACAAGACCTTCACCGATCACTACCTCGAGCTGCCGTTCGATCTGTCCGAGGTGTTCTTCCTCTGCACCGCCAACACCCTCGACACGCTCTCACCGCCGCTCCGCGACAGGCTGGAGATCGTCGAGCTCGCCGGCTACACGCCGCCGGAGAAGCTCGCGATCGCGCGCAAGCACCTCATCCCGAAGCGCCTCTCGGAGGCCGGCATCCCCGAGGGCGTCCTCACCGTGACCGACGCCGCGCTCGGAGACGTCGTCACGAAGTACACCCGCGAGGCGGGCGTCCGTCAGCTCGAACGAGAGATCGGCCGGCTGATGCGATCGGTCGCCCTCGACGTCGCGCGCCGCGGAGCATCACCCGAGGGGGACGACGCGCCGCTCCGGGTCACGCTCGACGTGGCCGACGTCGAGCGCATCCTCGGCAAACCCAAGCACAAGAGCGACGTGCGCGAGCGCACCAGCCTGCCGGGCGTCGCCACGGGCCTCGCGTGGACGCCCGTCGGCGGCGACATCCTCTTCATCGAGACCTCGCGGATGAAGGGGCGCGGGCGGCTCGAGATCACGGGCCAGCTCGGCGACGTCATGAAGGAGTCGGCGCGCGCGGCGCTGACCTACGTGAAGAGCCACGCCGACGAGCTCGGCATCGCGAGCGACGTCATCGACGAGTCCGACCTCCACATCCACGTCCCCGCGGGCGCGGTCCCGAAGGACGGTCCGAGCGCGGGCGTGACGATGTTCACCGCGCTGGCCTCGCTGCTCACCGGGCGTCGGGTCCGCTCCGACACGGCGATGACCGGCGAGTGCACCTTGCGAGGCCGCGTGCTCCCCGTCGGCGGCATCAAGGCGAAGGTGCTCGCGGCTCATCGCGCCGGCATTCGACGCATCGTCCTGCCGAAGGACAACGAGCGAGACATCGACGACGTGCCGGCCGAGATCCGGGGCGAGCTCGAGTTCCTGCTCGCCGAGGACATGAAGCAGGTCATCGCCGCGGCGCTCGAGCCCCTGCCCGGGGTCGGCCTCGGCGAGGTCGAGGCGCCTTCGCTCGCCGGTGGGGTGAGCGCGTGAGCCCGATCCGTCATCGAACGTGAGGGCCGCCCGCGTTGCGGCGGGCTCGTCGACGAGATCCCCCACCTCGTCGCGCGGGCCCGCCCGAGCGCTCCTCCAGGGTGGTCCGCTGCGGCCGAAGAGCTTCCCCGGCTCTTCGGCCGCAGTCTTTTGGGGGCGCGGTCTTTCGGGCGCGATCTCAGTTCGCGCGCGCCGGATCGACGCAGCGCCCGTTGCCGAGCTTGCAGTTGCCGGTGATCTTGCAGATCTTCGACTGCGCGCAGTCCTCGTCCGTGGCGGGGGCGCAGCGGTTTCCGACGAACGAGCAGTTGCCCATCGTGTGGCAGATCTCGCTCACCTTGCACGCCTCGGTGGAGACCTCCACGCACGCGGCGCCGTCGCGCTTGCAGCGGCCGAGCGTCTTGCATTCGCAGCGCTTCGCGCAGTCGACGGTCGAGCCGTCGTCGACGCACTTGCCGTCCGGCGTCGAGAAGCCCTTCGACCCGTCGCTGCAGCCGAAGACACCGATGAAGCCGATGACCGCCACGCCGGCGGCCGACGAGAGCCGTTTCATGCGCTCACCCTAGTGCCGCCTCCTTGGGCTCGCAATCCGCGGTGATCGAAGGGATGCCTCGCAATTCGCGCACTTGTGGCTTTCGCGGGCCCGCGCCGTAACCGCCTCCGTCCAACGTGCGTAGAGGTGCGCGGCCGGAGCCCCGGTCGCCCGGATTGAACGGGGGAGGGTCCTCCCGTATCGTCCGACCTTCCTGCGCGCGCCGAGAACCCTCGGCCCGAACCTCTCGGAGAAGATCGATGAAACGACACGTGGTCGCCCTCGCCCTCGCAGCACTGATGCCCCTCGGGATCGCCGGCTGTGGCGACGAAGCGCCGAAGAAGCTGGCACCCACCGCCGAGGGAAGCTCCTTGGCCGCCAGCAAGCCCAAGTCGGAGAAGGCGAAGAAATGGACGATCGACGCCTCGCAGAGCAAGATCGAGTTCGCGATGGAGGCGCCGAAGGAGAAGATCCGCGGGCGCGTCCCCGGCGGCGTCTCCGGTGAGCTCTACATCGACCCCTCGGATCTGACGACGACGACCGGCACGATCGCGGCCGATCTGTCGACCCTCGAGCTCTTCCAGCGCAAGGCCGACGACTCGGATCAGTTCAGCGAGGAGAGCAAGAGCGACCTGCAGAACAAGCACGCGCGCTCGTGGCTCGAGATCGACGACTCCGCCCCCGAGGACATGCGCAAGAAGAACGCGCGCGTGGAGTTCGCGATCCGATCGATCGAGAGCGTCTCCGAGAAGGATCTCTCGAAGCTGAGCGGCCCCGAGCGCAAGGTGACGATCAAGGCCAAGGGAGACTTCCTCCTCCACGGTCGTCAGCAGCCGAAGGAGGCCGAGCTCGAGGCCACGTTCAAGTACGACGGCGACAAGCCGGTCAGCGTGTCGATCAAGAGCGTGAAGCCCATGATCATCGGCCTCGCCGAGTTCGACGTCCGACCCCGCGAGGCGTTCGGCAAGCTCGCCGAGAAGACGCTCGACGCGCTCTCGCCGAAGGTCGCCAA
>CAYYKK010000144.1:0-17720 GCA_964467935.1 uncultured Polyangiaceae bacterium | reverse complement strand
CGACGAGATGTGGGCCGACGATCGCCTCTGGATGCCGCTCATGCTCTCCGGTCGCCCCTTTCGCGGCCGGGTCGTGTTCGACGGCGAGGTGATGTGCTCGCACGCGCTCGAGGACGACGACCCCGCGCGCGCCCTCTTCTCCGCGCTCGACGCGCTCGGCGCGGCGTACGAAATCGCGTCGCATCCGCCGGTCTTCACCGTCGACGAGGCGCGCCGCCACCGCGCCGCGGGCGAGCGCGGAGCGCACGTGAAGAACCTCTTCGTGCGCAACAAGAAGGGCGAGATGTGGCTCGTGACGACCCTCGAGGACCGCGCGATCGATCTGAAGGATCTCGGCCGGCGGCTCGGCGCGGGGCACCTGTCGTTCGGATCGGTCGAGCGGCTCCGGAGTCACCTCGGCGTCGAGGCCGGGAGCGTCACGCCGCTCGCGGTGATGAACGACCGGCAAGGGCTCGTGCGCCTCGTGCTCGACGCGGCCGTGCTCGCGGAGGAGACGGTGCACGTCCACCCGCTGACCAACGACCGGACGATCGCGATCACGAGCCGCGACCTCACGCGGTTTCTCGCGTCGGTCGGGCACCCGCCGACGACGATCCGCTTCGACGACTAGCGAGGCGGGAGGCGAGGAGGGTCTGGCCGACGGAGATCGCGCCGTCGTTCGGCGGGAGCTCCCGCGCGGCGAGCACGCGCACGCCGGAGGCCTCGAGCTCGTCACGGATCGCATCGACGAGCAGCGCGTTCTGGAAGCACCCACCCGCGAGCGCGCAGACGCCGAAGGCACGTCGCGCTGCGAGCTCGCGCGCCGCGCGCGCGAGGGAGGCCAAGAGCAGGGCCGAGGCGGCGCCGGGCGAGGCGGCGCGCCCTTCGACGATCGCGCGCACGACCGGAGACCAGTCGATGGTCGCGCACGCGTCGTCCGAGATGGGCAGCGCGACGGGCGGCGGCAGGGGCGCGCGCGGCGTCGCCTGCTCGAGCGCGATCGCGGCCTCTGCCTCGAAGCGAGAGATGCCGCACAGTCCGCTGAGCGCCGCCACGGCGTCGAAGAGGCGCCCCGCGCTCGTCGTCCACGGCGCGTTGACGCCCCGCTGCGCTGCGCGGGAGAGGATCTCGATCTCGGGCGGCGAGAACCACGCTGCGAGCGCGTCGAGCGGGAGACCCGCTTCCATCGAGACGCCGAGCGCAGCGCGCCGGGGCTCGCGCATCGCCGCGTCGCCGCCGGGCAAGCGAAAGGCCCGCAGGTGCGCGACCCGCGTCGCGATGGGCCCGTCGAGCAAGAGCGCTTCGCCGCCCCAGATCGATCCGTCGTCGCCGTAGCCCATCCCATCCCACGCGAGCCCGAAGAGAGCGCCGAGGACCCCGTGCTCGACCGCGATCGCGGCGACGTGGGCCGCGTGATGCGGCACGCGGACGAGCTCCGCGCCGAGCTCACGAGCCAGCGACTCCGCGAGGCGCGTGCCCGGGAGGTCCGGGTGCGCGTCGCACGCCACCACGTCGGGCCGCGCGTTCGCCCACGAGAGCATCTCGCGCGCCGACGCGGCGAGTCGATCCAAGGCGCGCGGCGAGCCGAGATCGCCGACGTGGGGCGAGACCCAGATCTCGTCACGGAGCGCGAGCGCGCACGTCGCCTTCATGTGGGCCCCGAGCGCGAGCACGACGGGGCCCGGCTCGGGACGCGCGAGAGGTCGGGGCGCGTAGCCCCGCGCGCGACGGAGCAGGACGGGGCCCGAGCGCGTCATGCGCGCGACCGAGTCGTCGAGCGGACGCTCGACGCGGCGGTCGTGGCGGAGGATCGCGTCCGCGAGGGGCGCGAGCCGCGCGGAGGCCTCGTCGTCGCGTACGACGAGCGGCTCGTCGGACGGGTTGCCGCTCGTGCACACGAGCGGGCGCGACACGCCGCGCGCGAGCAGCGCGTGGAGCGGGGAAGCGGGGAGCAGCGCGCCGACGAGCCGGCTCGAAGGCGCGACGGAGGGCGCGAGCGTCGCGACGTCGCGCGCCCGGAGGAGGACGATCGGCGCCGCGGGGCTCTCGAGGAGGGCGCGTTCGTCGTCGGAGACGTTCGCCTCGCGGGCCGCCGCCTCGGCCGTCGCGAAGAGGACCGCGAACGGCTTCGCGACGCGTCCCTTGCGCTCACGGAGCGCGCGCACGGCTCGTTCGTTCGTCGCGTCCACGAGCAGCTGGTAGCCGCCGACGCCCTTCACCGCGACGATCGACCCGCGTTCGAGCGACGCGATCGCCCTCGCGAGGGCGTCGTCGCCGACGACCTCGCCCTCGGACGAGAAGGCCGCCGCCCCGTGCGCGCGCTCGTCGTAGGCGAGGCGCGGGCCGCACGCCGGGCACGCGATCGTCTGCGCGTGGGCGCGACGGTCGGTGAGATCCTCGTACTCGGCGAGGCACGAAGCGCACATCGCGAACGAGCTCATCGACGTGCGCGCGCGGTCCCACGGGAGCCCCGTCGCGATCGAAGCGCGCGGCCCGCAGGCCGTGCAGCTCGTGAAGGGGTAACCTCGCCTCCGACCCTCGGATCGGATCTCCGCAGCGCAGCGCACGCAGGGCGCGAGATCGGGCGGCAACGCGGCGCGCGCGCGACCCCCTTCGCTGCTCGCCTCGATCGAGAAGCCCGCCCGTCCGGTCTCCTCGATCTCCTTCGCCTCGAGGACGTGGCCCTCGCGCGCGAGGAAGGTCGTCGCGAAGTGGTCGACGTCGGTCGGCGCGCCTTCGACCTCGATCTCGACGCCGAACGGCGCGTTGCGGACGAAGCCCGAGAGGCCGCGCGTCGTCGCCTCACGCGCGACGCGCGGTCGTAGCCCCACGCCCTGGACCGTCCCCCCGAGCGCGATCGCGACGCGCTTCACGGGTCGTGGCCGTCATCGTGATCGTCATCGTGAGCGTGATCGTGATGCGAGGTGTGCGCGTGAGCTGCGACGTGCGATCGGTCTCGATCGGAGCCCGTGGAACGATCGCGCGTCGTCGCGCCGTCCGAGAGCTCGATCGCGTCGAGGCGGATCCCTCGCTCGCCGAGCTCCTCGCCCTCGAGCCCTCCGCAAGCGGGACAGAGGAGCACGTGGTGCTCGGGGCGGTAGATCGTGCCGCACGCGCCGCAGCGGGCCTCGACGTGGACGAGGTCGAAATCGAGCTCCGCTCCCTCGGCCTCGGTGCCGCGCGCGTGCGCCTCGAACTGCATTCGAATCGCCTCGCCCGAGAGCGCCTCGGTCTCCGCGATCGCGCCGCGCGCCCGGATCACGCGCCCGCCGCCGCTCTCTCTCGCGGCGCGGAGCGCCATGCTCAGGATCTGTTTCGCGAGTGACGACTCGTGCATGGGGCCTCCTCGGTGGGCGCGGGGCTCGGCAGGGCACCCTCTCGCGCGATGGCTTCGACGAGATCGGCGGCGCGTCCGACGGCGTCGGCCACCGGGGGCGAGAGACCGGTGGCGAGCGCGGCCGGCCGATCGATCGCGACGGCCACGATGTCGAGCCGATCGAGCGCCTCCTCGCCCGCGAGCGCGCACACGAGATCGAGCGCGGCGCGCACCGTGAGGCCGTGCGACGAGACGGGGCTCGCCTCGACGCCGAGGGCTCCTGGAGAGAGTCGCCTCACGTCGCCCGGCGCGCCTCCGTCGACGACCGCGTCGACGAGCACGACACGCTCGCCCGCCTCGAGCAGGGTCACGAGCTCGGACGCGTCGCTCGACGTACGCGCCGGCCATCCACGCGCGGAGAGCTCGCGCGCGACCGCGAGTCCGACGGCGTCGTCGCCGGCGAGCTCCTGGCCGAGTCCGAGGACGACGGCCCCGCGCGCGGAGCTCACGCCTTCTCCTCGAAGCGCAGGGTCAAGAAGTGCGTCGAGCAGGAGATGCAGGGGTCGTAGTTGCGAATGGCGTGCTCCGCGCGCCGCGTCGCCTCGTCGAGCGGCAACGAAGCGATGAGCGGTCCGAGGGCGAGCAGGTCTTCCTCGATGCCGCGTTGGTTCTGCGACGTGGGGGGCGTGATCTGCGCGTCCTCGACGAGCCCGCTCTCCGCGATGCGATAGCGATGATAGAGGATGCCGCGGGGTGCCTCGGTGACGGCGTGGCCTTCGCCGGCCCGCATCGTGAAGGCGACGCTCGGCGCGTCGGGGACGACGTACGCTTCGATGAGACGGATGGCCTCGTCGAGCGCATGCACCGTCTCGACCCCGCGCACGAGCAGCATCCGAAAGGGGTTGCGACAGTCGGGCGTGAGCCCCACGCGCGCCGCGGCGGCCGTCGCGCGCGCCCCGAGCCGATCGTGGTTCAGCGCGTACCTCGCGAGCGGACCGCATTGGTACGAGCCCCGCGCGAGGATGCGCGCGCAGAGCGCGGTCGAGTGCGGGACCTGCTCCTCGCGAATGTGGAGGCCGTAGTCGCGCACGTCGATGTCGAGGCCCTTCGTCGAGACGAGCCTCCCTTCGTTGAAGGGGTATTCGCTCGGATGGCGGAGCGCGACGAGCTCGTAGTCGCGCTCGAACGACGGATAGGAGAACGTCGCCACCCAATCGAGCATGGCGTCGGCCTCGTCGCGCGCCGCGCGCAGATCCGGCAGGAGGAGCTCGAGCTCGCTCCGGCTCGGCGCGCGGTAGAACCCGCCCACCCTCACGTTGATGGGATGGATCTCGCGCCCGCCGAGCTTCGCGACGATGGCGTTGCCCGCCTTCTTGATGCGAAGGCTCCCCTTCACCCGCTCGGGGTGGTGCTTCGCGAGCGTCATCGCGTCCGGGAAGCCGAGGAAGTCAGGGGCGTGCAGCATCACCATGTGCAGCACGTGGCTCTCGATCCACTCGCCGCAATAGAGCAGCCGCCGGAGCGCGCGGATCGATCCCTCGACCCGCACGCCGAGCGCGTCCTCGACGGCGTGGCACGCGCTCATCTGGTAGGCCACGGGGCAGATCCCGCAGATGCGCGCGGTGATGTCTGGCGCCTCGGTGCACATGCGCCCGCGGAGCATCGCCTCGAAGAGGCGCGGCGGCTCGAAGAGCTTCAGCTTCGCGTCGACGACCTCGTCGCCGTCCATCACGAGCGTGAGCGCGCCCTCGCCCTCGACGCGCGCGAGCGTCCCGACCTCGATCGTCCTCGTCGTCGTCACGCGTCCTCCTCGCCTCGCGTCTCGTCGTGCCGCGCGACCTCGTCTCGAAAGGCCGGCGCGGCCACGTTGAAGGTCGCGAAGAGCCGCTTCACCTGCGCGGGCGCCGTGCCGACGGCGAGCAGCCGGTCGGCGAGCGGGACGGTCCGCGGGGCGTCGCTCGGGCCGAAGCAGCCGTAGCAGCCTCGCGCGTAGGTCGGGCAGAGGGCCCCGCACCCGGCGTGCGTCACCGGGCCGAGGCAGGGCTCGCCCTTCGCGACCATCACGCACACCGTGCCTCGCATCTTGCAGTCGATGCACGTCGCGTGGGAGGCGACGGCGGGCTTCTTGCCGTGCAGATAGGCCGATACCACCTCGAGCAATTGGTGCTTGTCGACGGGGCAGCCGCGCAGCTCGAAGTCGACCTTCACGTGGCTCGCGATGGGCGTCGAGGTCGCGAGCGAGGCGACGTAATCGGGCCTCGCGTAGACGACGCGCATCATCTCCGCGTGGTCGCGGAAGTTCCTGAGCGCTTGGATGCCACCGGCCGTGGCGCAGGCCCCGATCGTGACCAGCGTCTTCGAGCGCGCCCGCACCTCGCGGATCCGCTCTTCGTCGTGCGCGGTCGTGATCGAGCCCTCGACGAGCGAGAGATCGTAGGGCCCGGCGTCCACGTGAGACGTGGCCTCGGGGAAGTAGGCGATCTCGACGGCGTCCGCGACGAGCAAGAGCTCGTCCTCGCAGTCGAGCAAGCTCAGCTGACAGCCGTCGCACGACGCGAACTTGAAGACGGCGAGCTTCGGGCGGGCCATCAGATCTCCCTCGCGAAGAAGAGCGGCGCCACGCGGTCGTAGCGATAGACGGGACCGTCTTTGCAGACGAAGGAGCCGCCGAACTGGCAATGGCCGCAGAGGCCGACGCCGCATTTCATGCTCCGCTCCATCGACACGTGGATGGCGTGGTCCGGGACGCCGCGCTTCGCGAGCGCGCGGACGACGAAGCGCATCATGATCTCGGGGCCGCACACGAAGATGGCGTCGTCCTCTTCCACCGGGGCGTCGTCCACGAGGCGCGTGACGACGCCCACCGGTCCGTACCAATCGCGCCCCGCGCTGTCGACGATGGCCTCGACCCGCACGTCGAACCGCCCGCGCCAGCGCTCGAGCTCTTCGCGATAGAGCAAGAGCTCCGGGGAGCGCGCGCCGCAGAGGATCGTGACGCGCCCGAAGGACGCGCGGTCCCTCAGCACCTCGAGGATCGCGGGGCGGAGCGGCGCGAGCCCGAGGCCGCCCGCGACGAAGAGCACGTCCTTGCCGCGGGACGCTTCGACGGGCCAGGCCGCGCCGTAAGGCCCGCGGATGCCGATCACGTCGCCGACGCCGAGCCGTTCCATCGGCCGCGTCACGCTCCCCACCGCGCGGATCGTGTGGACGAGCTTCGACGTGTCGCGCGGGTCGCCGCTCACCGAAATGGGCACTTCGCCCACGCCGTGCACGTAGAGCATGTTGAACTGCCCCGGGAGGAACGCGTACGGCCGGGGCGGCGCGAGCTCGAACGTGAACACCTCGGGCACCTCGCGCACGACGCGCGTGATGCGCATCGGCGCGGGCACGTAAGGGCTCGACGGAGGCGACGTGTTCGCGACGGGCAGCGTCATGGGCTCGCTCACCGGTAGACGTCGAGGTGTTGGAGGCGGGCGCGCGCGAGCCGATCGTACGTGCGCTCGAGCAGACGCATCGAGAGCGCGAAGCCGAGGCGAGGATCCGCGTGCATCTTGTTCCTCAAGCACTCGTGGTCGAGGGCGAAGGCGAGGACCGTCTCGCGCGCGCGACAATCGAGGTGCGCGGCCTTCGGCGTCAGGCACGAGACCCCGAGGACGTCGCCGGGGCCGACCGTCTCGAGGCAGATCGCCTCTCCGCCGGGGCGAGGCATCTCGATCGCGACGGTGCCCTGGCGAATCAGGAAGAGGTCGCGCTCGTCGTCGCCCTCGCGGAGGAGGTATTCGCCGACCTTGAACCGCACGTTCTTCGCGCAGCCGACGAGGAAGCGCACGTGCTCCACCTCGAGATCGGCCAGAAACGGGTGGGCTCGGAGGACGCGCTCGAGATCATCCATGGCCAGGGCTCCTCGCTGGCGGCGCGCGCACGGCGGCCGCCTCCTCGGTGATGTCGATTCCGACGGGGCACCACGTGACGCACCGCCCGCAGCCGACGCACCCGGACTCGCCGAATTGGTCGTGCCACGTGGCGAGCTTGTGCGTCATCCATTGCCGGTAGCGCGCGCGCAGGCTCGGGCGCGCGCTGCCGCCGTGCACGAAGGCGAAGTCGGCGGTGAAGCACGAGTCCCAGCGCCGCGTGCGCGTCGCGACGTCGCCGGAGAGGTCGGTCGTGTCCTCGATCGTGGAGCAGAAGCACGTGGGACAGCTCATCGTGCAGTTGGCGCAGCCGAGGCAGCGATCGGCGACCTCTTGCCATCGCGGGTGCTCGAGGTTCGCGAGGAGCGCGTCGCGAAGCCCTTCGGTCTCGAGCGAGCGCCCCATGCGCGAGGCGGCGCGCTCGAGCACGGCGTCCGCGCGCTCGAGGTCCTCGGCGAGCGCGTCGCGCCGCACGATCCGCTCGAGCACGGCGGCACCCTCCTCGCTCCCGACGTCGACGAGGAAGTGGTGCGTCGGCGACAGGATCTCGACCGCGCCGAGATCGTAGCCGCCCCTCGCGCGCGGCCCCGTCTCCATCGAGACGCAGAAGCAGGTGCCCGCCGGCTCGGCGCAGTGCACCGCGAGGATGAAGACGCCCGCGCGGCGCCGCGCGTAGTCGGCGTCGGCGTGGGCGCCCTTCGCGAGCACGCGGTCTTGGATCCCCATCGCGGCGATCTCGCACGCGCGCGCGCCCACGAGCGCGAGCCTCCGCTCGTCCGCCTCGGGCTCCGTGAACGCGAGGCCGTCTCTGCTGCGGCGGATGTGGACGAGGGGCACGCGCGGCGGAAACACCTCCCGCTTGGGGCTGTGCGGCGACGCCGCGTACCCGAAGAGCGCCTCGTCGCCACGCTGGCGCAGCCGATAGTGGCCGGGGGCTTGTTCGTCGCCGACGCCGCGCGGGAGATCGTCGATCCCGCGGAGCCGATCGAGCACGATCGCGCCGTCGCGCACCGTGGGCCCGACGAGCTCGCGCCCGTCGCTCGACAGCGCGGCGAGCAGCGAGCCGAAGGCCTCGCGATCGAGGACGACGCGGGCGCCGATCTCCACGTCAGCCACCCATGGGCGGCTGGCTCACGCGCTTCGCGCGCTCGGTCGACGTGACGAGATACGCCGTCATGTTCACGATGTCCTCGACCGTGGAGTCGAGCGGCATCGCGGCGAACGGCTTCGCCAGCCCGAGCAGGATGGGGCCGATCGCCGACGCCCCACCGAGCGCCTTCAGCGTCTGGTAGGCGGCGTTGCCCGCCGCGAGGGACGAGAAGACGAGCACGTTGGCGCTCTTCGTGAGGGTCGAGAACGGATAGTGCTCCTTGCGCCGCTCCGGATCGAGCGCGATCTCCGGCCGCATCTCGCCGTCGATCTCGAGGTCGGGGCGCATCGCGCGGACGAGCGCGAGCGCCTCGACGATCTTGTCGACCTCCGCGTGCTCGACCGTGCCGAAGTTCGAGTACGAGATCATCGCGACCCGCGGCGTGACGCCCAGCGCGAGCACCGCGTCGGCGATCTGCACGGTGATGTCCGCGAGCTCCTCCGCGTTCGGGTCGACGTTGAAGACGGTGTCTCCGAAGAACTTCACCGAGTTCTTGAGGACCATCATGTACATGCCCACCGCGACCTTCGCCGCGGGCTGGAGGCCGAAGACCTGGAGCGCCGGGCGGATCGACTCGGGGTAATTGACCATCAACCCCGTCACCATGCCGTCGGCGTGCCCTTGCTCGAGCATCAGGCTGCCGTAGTAGTTGCTCTTCGCGACCATCGTGCGCGCCATTCCCTCGGTGACGCCCTTCCGCTGCCTGAGGCGGAAGAGGCGCTTCGCGTAGTCCTCGGTGCGGCTGCTCGCGCGCGGATCGATGATCTCGACCTTGTCGAGGATGGGCAGCTCGAGCTCGCGGCTCATGCGCTCGATCTCGGCGATGCGCCCGAGGAGGATGGGCTTCGCGATGCCCTCGTCGAGGATCTGCTGCACGGCGCGCAGCACCTTCGGGTTCGCCGCGTGCGGGAACACGACGCGCTTCGGCTCGCTCTGCGCGAGGCGGATCACGTTGCGCATGATCGAGTACGCCGCGTTCGACGTCTTCGACATGAGCCGCTCGCGGTATTGCTCGACGTCGAGCTTCGCGCGCGCGACGCCCGAGTCGATCGCCGCCTTGGCGACGGCCGGCGCGACCCACCAGAGCACGCGCGGATCGAACGGCTTCGGGATGAAGTACTCGGGGCCGAACTTGATCGACTTGCCGCCGTACGCCGCGATGACGGTGTCGGGCACGGGCTCGAGCGCGAGCTCCGCGAGGGCGTGCGCCGCGGCTGCCTTCATCTCCTCCGTCACGGTCGTCGCGCGGACGTCGAGCGCGCCGCGGAAGATGTACGGGAAGCCGAGGACGTTGTTGACCTGGTTCGGGTAGTCGGAGCGCCCGGTCGCGACGAGCGCGTCGGGGCGCGCCGCCACCGCGATGGGATAGTCGATCTCGGGATCGGGGTTCGCGAGGGCGAAGATGATCGGCCGCGGGCCCATGCTCTTCACCATGTCCGCGGTGCACACGCCCGCGACCGAGAGGCCCATGAACATGTCGGCGCCGACCATCGCGTCGGCGAGCGTGCGGCGAGCGTCGTCGGGGCGGGCGAAGCGCTGCTTCTGGCGGTTGAGGTCGGTGCGGCCCTCGTGGATGACGCCCTTCGAGTCGACGAGGATCGCGTTCTCGCGGCGGAGGCCGAGGCTGACGAAGAACTCGACGCACGCGATGGCGCCGGCGCCCGCGCCCGAGACCACGAGCTTGATGTCCGAGAGCTTCTTGTCGGCGATCTTGGCCGCGTTGAGGAGGCCCGCCCCGGAGATGATCGCGGTGCCGTGCTGGTCGTCGTGGAAGACGGGGATGCGGAGGCGCTTCCTGAGGCGCTCCTCGATCTCGAAGCACTCGGGGGCGGCGATGTCCTCGAGGTTGATGCCGCCGAACGTCGGCTCGAGCGCGGCGACGATGTCACAGAACTTGTCGACGTTGGTCTCGGCGACCTCGAGATCGAAGACGTCGATGTCGGCGAACTTCTTGAAGAGGCACGCCTTGCCCTCCATGACCGGCTTGCCCGCGGAGGGGCCGATGTTGCCGAGGCCGAGCACCGCCGTGCCGTTCGAGATGACGGCGACCAGGTTGCCTCGCGCCGTGTACTCCCAGCTCTTGTCCTCGTCCGAGGCGATCTCCAGGCAGGGTTCGGCGACGCCGGGCGTGTACGCGAGCGAGAGATCGATTTGGCTGACGAGGGGCTTGGTCGGAACCACCTCGAGCTTCCCTTTGCGGCCGCGCTGGTGGTAGTCGAGCGCGTCTTGCTTGCGTGTCATGCGCGTGACCCTAGTCCCCTCGCGGGCGCGAGCCAACGGGGTTCGGGAGGGGCAGGGCCGACCCGGATTTCACTCAGGCGCGTCGCTCGTGCTTGACCCACTCGCGCTCGGCGAAGAAGCGGCCGAGCGCGAGCACCTCGTCGACCGTCGCGCCGAGGTCCGTCGCGAGCTCGGCGTAGGTGCGCAGGCCGTCGATGGCGCACAAGAAGGCGACGGCGCGATCGGCCGGCAGATCGGGCGGGAGCGAGATCGACAGCTCCTCGCCGCCCGTCGTCCGCACCAGGAAGAGCTCGGCGCGCGCGCCCTCGAGGGAGGGGGCGACGGACGCGAGCCGACCGACGAACGCGATCTCGCGGCGACGCGACGGTGCGTCACCGGCGCGGCCCCCGCGTCGCGCTGCGAAGAGGATCGCCTCCGCCGGCAGGAAGCTCTCGTCGACGACCACCTCCGGGGGTCGAGGCGGCGGGCGGTCGGCGAAGCGCGCCGGATCGAACCGTGAGACGAAGAGCTCGTCGAGCAGGTGCGTGACGAGCACCGCGTCGAGCAAGCGCTCGTTGCGGGTCTCGCGGAGGTGTCGGACACGCGCGACGTCGAAATGGCCTTTGTCGTGGACGACGGCGTCACCGAGGAGGGCGGCGAGCTCCCCGGGGCGACCGAGCACCGCGCTCGAGAGCGAGGGCATGTTGGCGTTCATGGCGAACTTCGGTCGCGCTCGCACCGTCTCGGGCAGGAGCCCGCGGGCCGCCTCGCGCACGAGCCGCTTGTCGCCGAAGAGCCGTGCGCGCGCCCCCGGCGAGATGGCCGCGCACGCCTCCACGATCACGTGATCGAGGAACGGGACGCGGACCTCGACGCCCGCGAGCATCCCCATGCGATCTTCGAAGCGGAGCAGATACCCGGCGAGCGACGCGTGCAGGTGGCGCAGGTGCTCGACGACGCTCTCGGCGACCTCGGGGCTCGTCGGCGAGGCGGGCGAGGCGAGCAGCGCCGTGAGATCGGCGTGCGCCGTCCCCGCGAGGCGCGCCTCGAGGTCCGCGCGGACGGCCGCGCGCGCCATCGCCTCCGGGCTCCCGTCGTACCCTCCCACGAGCTCGTCGATGCCTTGTCCGCTGAGCAGCACGCGAATGCCGCGATCGCGCGCCGCGCTCGCGAGCTCGTAGCGGCTCACGAACGCGAAATCGAAGAGGCCCTCCGCCCCCCACGCGACGCGCTCGAGGAGCGCCGTCGACGCGATCGGATCGAAGCCGAGGTAGTGCGCTCGCAAGCCCTTCGCGCGGGCGAGCACGAAGGCGTTCCACGCGTCGAGCGATCCCTCCGTCACCGTGGTGAACGTCTCGAGGCTCGGCGTGGCCTCGCTCGCGAGCGCGCTGACGAAGCTCGAGTCGAGGCCCCCCGAGAGGCACGCCCCGAGCGGGACGTCGCTCATGAGCTGCATCTCGACCACGTCGGCGAGCTCGGCGCGGAACCGCTCCACGATCTCGTCGTCGCGCTCGTCGGGATCGGCGTCGACGCGCGGCGCGTAGCGAAAGTAGCGATGCGTGCGCGTCACGCCGTCGGGGCCGAGGGTGAGCGTCGTCCCCGCGCCGAGCGCCGAGATGCCGCGGAACGGCGAGCGCTCGAGGTGCGCGTCGAGCGGAGGACTCCCGAACAAGCCGACCCAATCGAGCGCGCGCGGGACCTCCCGCGCTGCCAGGATCGCCTTGGCCTCGGACGCGAAGAGCAGATCGTCGCCGCGCGCGTGGAGGTAGAGCGGCTTCACGCCCGAGCGATCGCGCGCGAGAAAGAGTGTGCCCTCGCGCTCGTCCCAGACGGCGAAGGCGAAGATGCCGCGGAGCCGCTCGACCGCGCGGGGCCCCCACTCGGCGTACGCCGCGAGCACGACCTCGCTGTCCGATCGCGTGCGGAACGTGTGGCCTCGGCCGCGCAGACCCTCGCGCAGGATCGCGTGGTTGTAGATCTCGCCGTTGTGGACGAGCGTGAGCCGTCCGTCCGCGCTCGTCATCGGCTGCCGGCCGTGCTCGGGATCCACGATCGCGAGGCGCCGGAACCCGAGGCCGATCCCCGCGCCCTCGTGGAAGACCTCGTCGTCCGGTCCGCGATACGCGATGGGCGCGAGCATGCGCGCGAGCTCGTCGCGCGCGACGGGGCGACGAGATCGAGGCGACGCGATGCCGACCAAACCGCACACGCCGCGGAGTCTACCCCGAAGTCTCCTCGTCGGGCGCTCGACGGGGGAAGCCGTCGCGCGTCAGGGCGTCGCGGGACACGCCGACACTGCGGCGGGCAGCTTCCCGTTCGTCACGAGCGCGGCCCCGAACGTCGAGCCTTGGAGATCGATCCGGTCGGCGGGCGACGTGCCGAGCACCTGCGCCGTGCCCTTGAGATCGCCGCAGATCGTCCCTTTGGTCCGCAGCGAGCCGTGGAATTCGATGTGCTTGAGCTCGAGGAACGGATCGGCGAACGCGGGAAACGCCGCCTCCGGAGGGAACTCCGAGCCGTACGTCACCGTGAATTGCCCATTGTCGTCGACGTCGGCGGAGACCGGCTCGAACGCGGACCCCGCCGGCATGAGCGTCGCGGCGTCGAGCGGCTGCAGCGCGAGGGTGAGGGTCTTGTCGTGGAGGGACACGTCGGCCTGGAACGACAACGTCTTCTCCGGATAGATGATCGGCGCGACGGTGAGGAGGTACGTGCCTTTCGTCGCGTTGGCGAGGTCGCCCGTGGGCACCGGCTTCTCCTCGCACGCGACCTTCTTCGGCGGGGGATGGCACTCGGTGGTCGGCGCCTTGTCGAGGTCGAGGGTCGCGAGCCAGATGTCCGCCGGCGAGAATTGCCCGCGCAGCCACGGCACGTCGCCCGTCTTCGGGACGGTGCTCGAATACCAAGACATGAGGTACTGATTGTCGGCGATCGGCGCGAGCGCCGTATACGCCGTATCTCCTGCGCTCTCGAGCTCCTCGACCTCACACACGTCGATGGCGGCGGACGGGTTCGCGAGGTCGCCTCGCAGCTCGTAGACGGCGGTGCGCTTGAACGTGCAAGGTAGATGCTTGCGCGCGACGACGAAGTTGCGACGCGTGCCGTTCGTGAGAGGGGATATCCACGTCGGCCCGTCGATGCGTTGCTCGATACGACGCCCGCACTCCCAGCTGGTGAAGGGCACCTGGGACGTGCAAATGGCGCTCTGTCCGTCTTGCAGGATTCCCTGGTTGTCCATGCGCACGATCGACACCGCGGTCTCGTCGGAGTCACCGAAGAACTGCAGCTCGGCCTCGCTCGGCACGTCGTCGTACGAGCTCACGATGACGCTGCGCTTCTCCCAATTCACGCCGTCGTCGGACGCGAAGAAGCCCACCTGGTCGTCGCCGTCGTCGTAGCCCGTCGCATAGAGCGTCTCCTTGGCGACGCCGCCTTCGACCCACTTTCGCTTCGTGAAGCGCCAGAATCCCCAGAAGGTCTCTTTGCCGTTCGCGTCGACGTCCGCGAACGTCTTGACCGGATCGCTCCACGTGACGCCGTGGTCCTTCGACTCGGCCCGCACGGTCCAGGCCTCGCCGAAGAGATCGCGGTAATGGCCGCCTGGCAATCGGCTGATCGCGTAGAGGTAGAGCGTGCCGTTCATCTCCACGAGCTTCGGATCGCGGATGTCGCGCATGCCGGGGAGCGACGCGGCGCTCACCTCGCTCTGTTTGGTGAAGGTCTTGCCCTGATCGGTCGAGGCGTAGACGTTGATGTGCGCGCGATCGGAGCCGATCTGCGCCGTCTCCCCGCCGCGGAAGATGAGCAGGATGCGATCGTCGAGGGCGATCATCTCGGTGTTCTCGTTGTGGAGCCCGTCGCCGTAGACGATGTGCTGGTCCACGACGAAGCCCGGCGGCGGGACGTACGTCGCTTCGGGCTCGAGATCGCAGGAGAGCACGAAGGGCGCGAGGGTGAACGCGAGCAGGGTTCTCAGCTTCGACATGGGCGCCTCCGGCCTCCCACGATCGGTATCACGGCGACCGCCGCTCCGGCAGGTCGACCCCGCGTCGGGTGGGCGCCAGCACCTTCCTGCGCCTCGATTGACCATGCGACGGGGCCCCCTTAGCCTGGAACGCGGCGCCATTTCGAGCGCCCCACTTGGAGTAGAGAACATGGCGAGGACTCCCCTTTTCGGAATGCTGGCGCGCATCGCGCGGGACCACCGTGACGCGCGCGCGCTCGGCGTCGACGTCGCGTCGATCGAGGCGAAGCGAGCGGAGGCGCGCCGCGAGCGCGAGAAGGCGGGGCTCTCCCGCAGGGCTTTCTTGGGTGGGGCGAGCGCGGTCGGCGCGTCGCTCCTCCTGCCGAAGAGCGCGCACGCGGCCGCGAACCCGCGCGTCGTGATCGTCGGCGGAGGCATCTCCGGCCTCGCGGCGATGCTCTCGCTCGCCGACGCGAAGCTCACGAGCTCGCTCGTGCTCTACGAGGCCTCGAACCGCATCGGCGGCCGCATGTTCTCGAACGCGCCCGGCATCGGCGGAATGCCCTATTGGGACGACGACCAGGTGACCGAGTGGTGCGGTGAGCTCATCGACACCGATCACACCACCGTGCAGGATCTCGCGACGCGCTACGGGCTCACGCTCGACGATCTGCCGACGTCGGCGTCCGCGATGTCGGGCCCGGTGCATCTCTTCGGCGGCAAGTACTACACCCTCGACCAAATCAACGCCGACTTCGCGCCGGTGTGGACCGCGCTCAGCGACGACTACGGCGCCGCGATCCTCGCGAACAAGAACGACGGCAGCCCGAACGACGACGGCACCGTCCTCTACGACGCCATCGACGTGCACGGCATCGCCCTCGACCAGATGAGCGTCTACGACTGGATCGAGCAGAAGGTCCCGGGCGGGCACGGCTCGAACCTCGGCAAGCTGCTCGATCTCGCGTACGCGTCCGAGTACGGCGCCGACACGAAGGATCAGAGCTCGCTGAACCTCGTGCTCCTGCTCGGCGGGCTCGCCGACCCCAACGCGTTCGAGCCGTTCGGCGCCTCCGACGAGCGCTTCCACATCCGCGGCGGAAACCAGCTCCTCCCGCTCGCGATCGCCGACGATCTCACGAAGCGCCTCGGCGCCTCGGCGATCCAGATGAACAGCAAGCTCACCAAGATCGCGAAGAACAAGGACGGCACGGTCGCGCTCAGCTTCGACGTGCTCAGCGCCGGCGTGACGAAGTCGGTCGCGGTCGAGGCGGACGCGGTCATCCTCACGCTGCCGTTCGCCATCCTCGCCGACAAGGTCGACTTCACCGGCGCGGGCTTCGACGCGCGCAAGACGCAGGCGATCAAGGAGCTCGGTCGCGGGCTCTGCACGAAGCTCCAGCTCCAGTTCCAAAAGCGGCTCTGGGCTCAGTCGGGCGCGTGGGGCGTGGACAGCGGCGTCGAGTCGTTCTCCGACAATGGCAATCAATGCTCCTGGGAGCCCACGCGCGGACAGCCGGGCACGAGCGGCATCCTCAACGGCTACACCGGCGGGCAACCGACGCTCGATCGCGCGACCGTGGCGCCCGTGTCCTTCGGCAAGGTCGACGTGGGATCGATGGGCGCCGCGATCGGGACGCTCGCGACCTCGTTCCTCGGCCAGCTCGAGCAGCTCTTCCCGGGAATCACCGCGCTCTACAACGGCAAGGCGACGCTCTCGATCCCGCACCTCGACGACAACTTCGCCCTCTCGTACTCGTATTGGAAGGTGGGCCAATACGGGGCCTTCGCCGGCTACGAGCGCGCCCCGCAGGGCAACATCTTCTTCGCGGGAGAGCACACGTCGGTGAACTACCAAGGCTTCATGGAAGGCGGCGCCTCCGAGGGCGTTCGGGCGGCGCAAGAGGTCGCCGACGCGGCGGCGAGCGGCGCGCTCCCGTCGAAGGCCCCGACACCGGCCGCCGAGGCGTCGGGGTGCACCACGTCCGCGCAGCCGGTCGAGACGAGCGGGAGCGCGCCGCTCGCCGCCGCTGCGATCGGGGTGGGGCTCCTCGCACGCCGCGCGAAGTGACGCACTTCTCGCGCGAACGAGGGAGACCTCTCGCATGAACGAGAGAGACGGCGCCGGGGGAGGTCTCCGGCGCCGCGGGCCCGCGCGCTCAGGCCGTGGGGGCCCGCGCCGCGCGCGGGTAGGGGAACGCCTCGGTCGGCAGGCTCGGCTCGATCGAATGAAAGCGTCGGAGATCGAGCTGGAGCCTCCCATCGGGCAGCTCGGTGAGCACGTCGGCGAGGTGCGCGCCCCAAACGACGTCGTCCGTGAGATACCGATGTCGCGCGTGCACCGGCTGGAGGGACGTGTCGTCCGTGCCGACGACCGACACCTGCAGCTCGATCTCCTCGCTCACGCACGCCTCGGGCGATCGACCGAAGAGCGGGCTCTTCTCGTCGATCGGATGCAGCACGGTCCACGAGCGCGAGATCGCCGGCGAGCGGTCCCGCGCGAGCGCGAGATCGAGGATGCGATAGAACGTCTTGCCCTCGGCGGTCCGCTCCGTGCGGATGAGGGCGACGCGCACGATCGCCTCGACGATGGTGCTCGCGCGATCGTTGCCGACGCGGAAGCTCAAGGTCGGCACGCCGTTCATCGGGGCGATCGTCGCCTTCTCCGAGAACACGAGCTTGCTCGTCGTCTGTGAGAAGCGCGCGAAGACGATCCCCGTCGCGAGCGCGGTGATGATGAGGCTCACGACCGACTCGGCCACCACGAGGACGTTCGCCGCGGTGCTCGACGGGTACATCGCGCCGTAGCCGATCGTGCCCATCGTCTGGACGCTGAAGAAGAACGCGTCTCGGAACGAGTCGGCGCGCCCTCCCGCGACGCCCCCGACCTCGACGTAGCACGCCGCGAAGATCGCGTTGATGGAGAGGTACACGGCGGCGAGCGTCCCGAGCAGCCACGGCCAGCGCATCCGCAGGAGGAGGTGGTAAGCGTCGCGGAGCGGGTGCGCCTGCGCGCCGACGACGACGATCTCTTCCTCGGGGCTCGCCACGCCTCATCGTCCCGCGCCGGCGCCGGCGCGGCCAAGTTCCGCCTCCGTCTAGCTCCGGCCCTCGCGGAGCCCGTGCGCGATGCGCGTCGCGAGCGCCACGATCGTCAGCTGCGGGTTCACGCCCAAGCTC
>CAYYKK010000143.1:0-17786 GCA_964467935.1 uncultured Polyangiaceae bacterium | reverse complement strand
CCGAGCGCGCGCCGACGGGCGATCGTCTGGCCGACGATCGCGTCGAGACGCGCGAGGGCGCGCTTCCAGCGCACGTTGCGCGCCGACGGAAAGACCGTCGAGATCGGCGAGTGGATGCGATCGTTCGCGTCTCGGAGGAGGAAGGTGAGCGCCTCGCCGACGCTCCCCGCCTCGTCGCTGAGCTCGGTCGACAAGAGCGTGTTGCCGGCGATCCGGAGCGTCAGGCGCATCATCTCCGCGCCGACGTCGATCGGCCGATGCGCGCCGCGCGTGAGCCACCCCTCGACGAGGTCGTCGGTCGCCGTCTGCATCTGCGACGCGAACGCGGCGACGCGCTCCTTGTGGAACGCGGGCTGCGCGATGCGCCGCTGCCGCCGCCACAGCGCGCCCTCGCTGGTGAGCAGACCCTGTCCGAGGATCACGCGCAGGCGATCGAACCCCGGCGTCTCTTTGTCGTAGTTCTTCTGATGATCGACGAGGACGTGCCGCACGAAGTCCGGGTGCGCGAGGAGGTGCCCCGTGACCCAGCCGAACCGGAGCCGCACGATGTCGCCGTGTCGTCGCACGGCGTCGAGTACGTACGTGCAACGATCGGCGCGCATCTCCGGCAAGTGGCCTGCGAGCAGGCTCTTCGGCCGAGGCGACGGCGCGAGCATCCCGCGGTGCTCGCGGAGCGCCGCGAGCTGCTCGAAGGGCCGCGTGATTCGGGAGAGGAGCGCGCCCACGCTACTTCCAGACGACCTTCTCCGCGGTGACGGCCCCCGACGGGTCGACGCGCAACGGGAACACGCCCGCCTTCGTCGAGAGGAACAGCACCGCGTGCCCGGGCGCCGACACGAGCCGCAGATCGCTCACCGTGCTGAGCGTGCCCGCCTTCCCGTCCGCGACGAGATCGTCGAGGACGACGACGTCCTTCGCGCTCGCGAGATCGCGGCCGAGACCGACGCGGACGCGGATGCCGCCGCGCTCGCCGGCGGCCCACGCGACGACGAGCTTCTCCCCGAGGGCGGCCGCGTCGATGAGCGACGCGCGCGGCGCGATCTCGAGCCCCCCCGGGAGCAGCTCTTCCATCGCGATGTTGTTCACGTCGCACTTCGCGGAGGTGCAGCGCGTCTCGTTGATGATCGCCTTCCACGGCGACTGCCCCGCGCCCTGCGTGACGGAGACGACCGCGGCTCCGGCGCCGTCGCAGGTGAGCGCGCCCGAGAAGAAGCTCGACGAGAGCGGCTTCGTCCACTTGCCGTCGATGAAGAAGCTCACGAAGTCGTTGTCCCGGCCCTTCACGCGCACGACCATCGCGCCCGACGATCGACAGCCCGAGATGTGCGGCGCTTCGTCGGGCCCGCCCTCGACCTCGCCGGGCTCGGGCAGCACGCCCACGTCGACGGGATCTCCGAGCTTGCCTGTCTTGTCGTCGATGGCCATGACGAAGAGCCTTCGCTCCCAGTCCTTGGTCACGCCGCGGAGCACCACGCGGTCCCACAGGATCTGCGACGAGTAGTAGAAATTGCCGACGTCGAAGTCGAGCTTCAGCTCGTCGCGCTTCGCCTCCTTGTCGCCGCGGCCGCGCGACACGAGGAAGGGCTTCTTCTCCTCTTCGTTCCAGCCGAGCACGTACGCGCTGCCCGACTTGCCGGCCCAGCCGCCGTACGCGTAGAGCGCGTCGACCTTCTCGCCGGTGTCGCTCCGATAGATGCCGGCGTCCCCGCGGTTGCCCTCGAATACCAATGGAGATGCACCTGCATCGGTGGTACCAAGGAGACGTAGGCCGTGCCCCGCCTTCGTCAGGTTCTCGGGGAGCTTGCCGCACTCGATGCCCTCGGCCTTGAAGCTGCAAAGGAACACGGGCGGCGACAGCGTCGCGTCCTGCACGAGGGCGAAGTGGCTCTCGCCCTGGTGCAGCTCCATCGACAGCTCCTTCAGCGGAAAGAACGTCGACGTGAGGGGCGTCGTCTTCTTGAGATCGTCGAGCGTGTCGACCTTCTCGGCCTTCGGAGGCCCCTCGGTCTTCGGCGCCTGCGTCGCGACGAGGCCGCTCTTCTTCGCCTCGGCGAAGAAGGCGTCGAGGGGCTCCGACGCGTCGGCGAGGTGCGCGTTCGGCGTCTTCAGCGCCTTGCCGAGCTGATCGGCCCAATAGCCCACGTCCTTGGCGTCGGCGGCGGTGAGGCCCGCCTCCTTCGCGCGCTCGACGAAGGCCTGCGCGTCGTTGCCGCAGCGCTGCGGCCACGCGACCTTGTCGACGACGCTGCGGTCCTTCTCCGCGAGGCTCATGGCCGCGAGCTGGTGGGTGCGGAATCGAGCGCTCGGCGACGCGGCGGGGTCGAGCGGGCCGCCGAAGAGGCACGTCGACAGGACGCCGAACGCCTCGTTCGTGCGCGCGCGCGCCTGCCTCTGCTGATAGAGGACGACGCCCGCGATGGCGCCCACGCCGACGAGGACCGCGCCGAGCACGCCGAAGAGCATGCGCCTGCGCTTCCTGCCGTACTCCACCCCCAGGAGCTCGGTGCTGCTCGGCCCGAGCTCCGCTTCCTTCGCGATGGTCGCCTTGTCCACACGAGAGCCTTCGAACGAACCCCCGACGCGGTCAAGAGCCGCGATGGATTCGTTCGAAGGTCCGCGGCGACGCGGCTAGAAGCGCGCCTGCACGCTCGAGCCGAGACCGAAGAAGTCCGGGCTGATGAACGTGCGCAGCGCGACCGTGCCCTCGGCCGGGTTCCGCTCGACGAAGGTGCCGTTGTTGTCGCGCGTGTACTGCACCCACGCGAGCGCGCTCAAGATGGGCGAGATGTCCCACTTGAGGCTCGCGCGCGCCTGGATGATCGGCGTCGCGTCCTTGTTGAGCGGCAGGATGGCGATGTTGCCCTGCTCGCGCACGACGACCGTGCGGCTGATCGGCGCGCTCGAGATGTCGACCGAGCTCGACTTGAACGTCGCCGGGAACTGCACGCCGAAGCCGAGCCCGGGCGTCAGCCGAGGCCCGTCGATGTAGTAGTCGGCGGCGGCGGCGATGAAGATCTCGCTGTTCGTCTTCGCGTCCTTCGGCAGCGTCTCGAAGGGGATGAAGCTCGGCTGGTTGCGCAGGACGTACGGCAGATCGCGGTAGATGCCGGTGACGCTCGTGCGGAAGTAGCTCGCCTTCAGGTTCGCCTGCAGCGCCCCCGCCGCGGCCGGCTGGAGCTTCGTGCCGCCGGTGACGTTGAAGTCCTTCAAGTTCTGGAAGAGGACGTCGCCCTCGGCGCTGACGCTCCAGCCCACCGTCCCGGGCTTGTAGACCTCGGGCTTGAAGATGATCTGCGGCTTGTTCGGGTCGTTGCGGTAGAGGAGGAAGTCGATCGACTGGCCGACCGGCATGTCCTTCGAGTGCACCACCGCGCGCGCCGAGCCGCCGACCGTGAAGACGCTCTTGCCGACGACGTCGGGCAGGTCGAACTTGCCCTGCGTGAAGTAGCCGAAGCCGCCGTCGAGGTGGATCATCTCGTGGATGTCGCCGCCGAGCCCCGTGAGCAGACCGTAGTTCGTCTGACCGACGCGGATCTGCTCGACCTCGCTCGTGCCCGGCGTCAGCGTCTGCTGCACCTGGATGATCGACGCCGTCTTGAAGCCGAGGAACGCGGTGAAGTGCGGGCTCTCGAACGCGAGCTTGGCGCCGGGCGAGCTCCCGGAGATGCGCGGGAAGATCGACTGGTTGATGCTGGCGTTCGTGCCACCCCACGACAGATCGTAGAGATAACCGAGACGGAAGCGATCGGTGTCGATCGGCCAGAAGGTGAGGCCGATGCCAGACTGCCCGTCCTTCGGATGACCCGTGTGGTAGAACGCTCGGATGTACGAGCCGGCGTCGTAGAGCGCCTGGTTCAGGTTGCCGCTCTGCGAGGCGAGCGCCGCGAGATCGAAGCGCAGGACGAGGGCCGCCTCGGTGTCGAGGTTCTTGATGAACCCCGGCATCTTCTTGTAGAGCGCGAGGTGCGTGAGGTTCTCGCGACCGCCGAAGCGCGAGTTCAAGTTGTCGAAGAAGAGGCGGTACTGCTTGCGATCGCCGATGCTCGCGTCCGGCGAGAGCGGGAAGGCTTGCCCCGTCTGGTGCAGGATGTCGTCGTCACCGAACGTCCAGGTGAGGCGCGTGTCCATGAAGTCGCCGATGCGCGTCGGCGACTCGTCCTGCTGCGTCTTGATCTCCTTCGGCGGCTCCGGCGGCTGCTCCGCCGGCTTGTCGGCGGGCTTGTCCGCCGGCTTGTCGGCGGGCTTGTCCGCCGGCTTGTCGCCCTGGGGCTGACGGATCTTCGCTGCGCGCGCCTTCGCGTCGGCGGCGTTGGCTCCGCCCGCCTGCGCGACCTGGTCGAACTCGTTCGCGGCGAGCGTCGCGTAGCCCTTCTTCTCGTGGCAGTCGGCGAGATCGAACAAGAGCTCGTTCGCCTTCGGTCCCGGCGCGTCGGGCGGCTGCTTCGAAGCGACTTGGTAGCCCTGCTCGAAGAGCACACAGGCGCCGGCCACGTCCCCCGAGGCGAGCGCGGCGCGTGCCTGCGTGCGAAGCTCGTCCGCCGTCTTCTCCTGAGCGGAGGCAGTCGTGGCGATCGCGGTGACCGAGAGGAGTACGGCGGCGGCTAGCAGGTGTCGTCGCATGAGCGTCGGGTCTCTGGGGAGCGGGGTTACACGAAGAGTGTCGCGGCGTCTCTAGGGAGCGGCGTCGTGGTTCGGCGCCGGTGCGTCGTGGTCCAGGGCGGGGCCGAGGGCTCGGGCCGGAGCCCGGGCTCGTGCCGATTCGGCCCCGAGGCGAAGGCTCAGTTGGTGGCCTCGTCGTTGTCGTCGATGGTCCGCGTGATGTTCACGCAGGCGTGCTTCGAGTCGGTCACGGCCGCGGAACAGCCGGTCGCGGTGCACACGAGATCGTCGGGGCAGCGCGCCTCGATGGTCCAATTGAGCGTGCCGCCCGAGAAGTTGCGAAGGGTGCCCGTCACCGCGACGAGCTCGAGCCCGGGGTTGGCCGTGGGCACGAAGCCACCGGCGCCGTCGGTGTTGATCTCGATGACGGACGCGCCGCGGTGCACCTTGTAGTTGCCGCGCGAGTTGTACGCGTTCCACTCGCTGCACTCGACGTCGGCCTCGCACGCCGTGTTGCAAGCGCCTTCGGTGGCGCTGGCGAAGTCGACCTTGCCGTCGCCGTTGAGATCGCAGTTCGAGGCGCCGGGCGCCGGGACGTTGTCCTTCACCAAGCCGGGGCCGAACTTCTTCGGCACCGTGTAGCCGGTGCCGGGGATCAGGTTCCCCATCATGTCGCGATCCTGCGTGATGCGGACGAGCCCGCTCTCCTGCTTCTCCATCTCCACGTCGTTCGTGATGGTCGCGGCGAGGAGCTCGAACGGCTCCGGCACCTTGCAGAGCTCTTCTTGTCCGACGTAGAGCGGGTCGAGGCGGTAGGACGGGAAGTTCATCTCCGTGAAGCCGAAGAACTCGCTCATCGTCCCGGACAGGTAGATGACGTGGTCGCAGACCTGCATGCCGGCCGGCGTCGAGAAGTTGAACGCGAAGAGGTGGTTGTAGCCGTTGCCCTGGTCGGCGAGGTCGGTGACGTAGAAGCCGTCCTTCGAGATGCGCGTGACGACGAGGTACTGCGGATCCTCGGTCTTCGCCTGGAGCGCCTCGTAGGGATAGGGGGTCGCGGCGGACGCGCCTTGGATGTCGCGGATCGTCGGCAAGTAGTAGTGGACGGGATCCGAGGTGCCGGCGGTGAAGGTTCCGCCCGTCTCGGTGTCGTCGTCGGCGAACGCGCAGCCCGGATCGGTCGGGTAGTCGATGGCCTTGTCGCCGTCGTTGTCTTTGCCGTCGGCGCACGCGGGGGTCTTGCCCTCGGGCGCGGGCGTGTAGCCGAGGTCTTCGACCCAGGCGCGCGCCGGCCCGTAGACGGCGGTCAGCGTGACGCGCGCGTTCGCGTGTCCGCCCTGCAAGAGGACGTTGCGCCCAGCCGTCTCGCCGGTGTCGAGGTTCGTCACCGAGATGACCGTCCCCGGCCGAACGCTCACGCGGACGTAGCCGTTGAAGCTCGTCGGCTTGCCGTTCGCGTCGGTCGCCTGGATGTCGAGGTCCCAGGTCTCGTTCCTGTCACCTCGGTTCGCCGCGAGAGGCGCCTCGGCGGTCGGCGGGTCGGCGCCGTTCACCTTCGTCACCTGGATGAGGAAGCTCTGCGCGCCGGTCACCGCGTGGCCCTGCACGATGCACGACGAGCCCTCCACTGCGAGCGCCGCGACGCCGACGACCGGCGCGATCCGAGCCGCGATCCGGAGCGCCGAGGCGATCGCCGCCGCGATCGAAGACCCACCAAAGGACGAACGGAGCCGATGGAACTTCATCACGGGTTGGGCTCCCCTCCGCTCAAACCGACCATGTTCAGCCGACCATCGGTGAAGTTGCCGAGCCCGCGATCGACGCACGCGAGGAACTTGCACTGCTCGCCGGCGGCGGCGCAGGGCGACAGGCTCTTCTCGCAGCTCTGCTTGATCGAGTCGTTGGGGGCGTCGGCGCAGGTCTGACGCTGGAACGCCGCGACGTCCGTGCGGCACGCGGCGAGGACGCACTGGCCCGCGCCCTTGCAGCTCTTGCCGTTCGAGTCGCATGTGTCGCTCTCGTTGACCGCCTCGGGGCACGCGCAGACGTACGTGCCCGCCTCGGCGTTGCACAGATCGGGATCCGAGCCGTCCTTGCAGAGACAGTCGGAGTCCGCGGAGCACGTGCGGAGCTTCTTCGTCTTCTCGCTCGCGCCGCACGGCACGCCGGCGCGGATGTAGTCGATGAGCGCGTCGCGCTGCTGGACGCCGCTGTCGAGCTGCGTCGTGTTGCGCTGCAGGACGCGGAAGCCCGAGCCGCCGCCCGCGAGGTAGTTCGACGTCGCGAGCTCGTAATAGCCGAAGGGATCGATCGGCTGCCAGCAGATGCCGGAGTCGACCTGGCAGGCGCCGTAGTGGGCTCCGGGACAATCGGCGTCGGACTGGCACGTGCGGATCTTGCCTTTGCCGTCGACCGCGGCGCCGATGTAGATGCCGGTGGCCTTGCCGGGCGCGAAGCCGGGATCACCCGGCGCGTTGCAGCTCAAGACGAGCCGCGCGCCGGCGATCTGGATCTGCGACACGCAGCCGCGGCCCGCCGAGCGACGCGCGACGAAGTCGAAGAGCTGCTGGAGCTCGACGCCCGAGAGCTGCATCTTCGTGATCGAGTTGTCGAACGGGAAGATGTTGTACATCTGCTCGATCGTCACCGGGCCGGGGACGAGGTCGGCGCGGATGCCCGTCGTGTTGGTGAGCGAGAAGTCGGTCTGGATGCCCAGACGCAACCACATCGCCGTTGCAATCATGTTGCCGAGCGGCGAGTCGCCGCCGGTCGCCGACGATCGCTTCGAGCCATCCGGGGCGTAGCCGACGAGCAGATCGAGGTTCGCGAGCGAGTCGAGACCCTGGTGGTAGGGCTCGAGGAGGGCGTCGATGATGGGATCCGACGGCACCGACGCGTTCACCGGGAACAGGTGGTAGTCGTTCGACAGCACCTCGAAGCCGTTCAGCTTGTCGTAGGTCGCCGGGAGATCCTTCGGATCGTTCGAGAGCAGGAGATCCAGGCGCCCGACGTACTTCGCGAACGCGCCGGAGTGCGCCAGGATGACGTCGCGCGGCGAGCAGTAGCGCTTGACCTTCTTGCCGCTGTCGGGACCGTCGACGAGGATGTAGTAGCTGTTCGTGTCCTTGTCGAAGTTCTGCGAGCAGTCGGGCACGTGCTTCGGAGGCTGCAGCACGATGTGGTTGTGACCACCGAGGACGACGTCGATGCCGGTCGTCGACTCGATCATGCGCTCGTCCTCGGCGAGCCCGAGGTGCGTGACCACGACGATGAGATCGACGTCGGGGCGCAGGATGTCGATGTACGACTGGACGGTCTGCGTCGTGTCGAGCGGCGTGATGCCGAGGCGGTTCGGGCTGTCGAAGATCGACGTGAGGGTCGAGAGGTTGCCCATCCCGATGACGCCGACGCGCAGGCCCTCGAGGTCGAAGACCTCGTACGGCTTGAAGATCGCGCCGAGCGGGCTCGCGCCGGGGAGCTTCGGATCCTCGAGCTGGTAGTTCGCGGCGAGGACGGGGAAGGCCGCCCACTTCTGGAGCTGCGTGCCGAGGTTGCGCGCGCCGGTGTCGAACTCGTGGTTCGCGACGACCATCGCGTCGGTGCCGATCGCGCCGAGCGCGCGGATCTCCGCTTCGCCTTGGTAGAAGTTGAAGACCGGCGCGCCCTGGAAGCAGTCGCCGCCGTCGAGGTGGAGCACGCGGCCCGAGCGCGCGCGCTCACGACCGATGATGTGCGACATGCGTCCGACGCCGCCGACGTCCGCGACGGTGCCCGACGAGCCGAGGCCGAGCCCCGCGTCGACCTGCCCGATCTGCAGGTTGTACGGGAAGAGGCGCGAGTGGATGTCGGAGGTGTGGATGAGGGTGAGGTGGACCTGACCCTTCAACTTCGTCGGCGGCGCGTCCTGCGTGCAGCCGGGTGTGAGGAACGCGGCGGCACCGGCGACGAGGACCGTCGACACTGCGACTGCGCGAGAGAACGCCCCGACTGCGCGCGAAAAGACCATCTGAGCCCGGGCACGGGCTATAGGGAGGATGGCGCGTCAGCTCAAGCAAAAACCGGTCTGACGCGGAATTGGTGCAAAGCGTCGCCGGCACCAGGTGAAGGTCCCCTCACGCGGACGGCCGCGCGGGAAAGCCGCGCGCGAAGTACCGCGCGCGAAGTACCGCGCGCGACGACGGCGCGCGAGAGACGACGGTGGGGCGCGCCTACGCGGGCTCCTCGAGCTCACCCATGATGATGTCGAAGAGCCTCGGCGCGAACGCCTCGGCCACCACGTGCTCGACCTCCTCGGCGCTGCCCAGGCGAAGCGCGCTCGCGGCGACGGCCTGCGCCTCGGCGAGGCTCGTGCGCTTGATGGCCTCGCGGATCTCGGGGATCGAGCCCGGCTCCATCGAGAGGTTGTGGACGCCGAGCCCGAGCAGGAGCAGCGAGCCGAGCGGATCGGCCGCCATGGCCCCGCAGACGCTCACCGGGCAGTCGTGCTCCGCGCCGGCGCGCACGACGCCGTGGATGAGCCGCGCGATCGAGGGGTCGAACGGCGAAGCGAGGTAGGCGAGGCGTCGGCTCGCGCGGTCGACCGCCATCGTGTACTGGATGAGATCGTTCGTACCGATGCTCATGAACGCCGCTTCGCGCGCGAAGTGATCGGCCATCAGCGCGGCGGACGGGACCTCGATCATCACCCCGAGCGGGATGGTGTCGGCGCAAGGCTCGCCGCGGCTTCGGACGTCGTCGTGGGCGCGCGCCAGCAGCTCCCGCACCTTTCGGAGCTCGGCGATGCCAGCCACCATCGGCACCATGATCCGGACGTCCCCGAACGCGGAGGCGCGCACCATCGCGCGCAAGTGCTCGAGGAACACCTCCGGCCGCGAGAGCGCGAGCCGCACGGCGCGCAGCCCGAGCATCGGGTTCAGCTCGTGCGGGAGCATGAAGCTCGACGTGAACTTGTCGCCGCCGAGATCGAACGTCCGCAAGACGACGGGTCGATCCGTCATGGCGACGAGGACGGATCGGTAGACCTCGAGCTGCTCCTCCTCGCTCGGCGGATGCGGACGATCGATGTAGAGGTACTCGGTGCGATAGAGGCCGACCCCTTCGGCGCCCTCCTCCGCCGCGCGCGCGGCCTCCTCGGGCTGCTCCACGTTCGCGAAGAGCGTCACCGTGGCGCCGTCGGTGGTCGTCGCGGCGCGCTCCTTCGCTGCGCGCAGCTCGCTCGCGCGGATGCGGTAGCGCTCGGCGCGTCGCTCGGCCTCCTCGACGTCGCCGTCGGTCGGATGCAGCGTCAGCGTCCCCTTGATCCCGTCGACGATCACGAGATCGCCCGTCGCGACCTCGGCCAAGAGCTCGGTCACGCCGACGACGGCGGGCACCTTCAGCGCGCGCGCGGTGATCGACGTGTGGCTCGTTCGGGAGCCGCCCTCGGTGACGTAGGCGACGACGCGGCGGCGCGTGAGCGCGGCGGTGTCGGCGGGCGACAGATCGCGCGCGACGACGACGAGCGGTCCGTCGGGCAGCGCGCGCTGATCCTCCGCCGACTCGACGAAGGCCCGCAGGATGTGCTCGCCGACGAACTCGATGTCGCGGCTCCGCTCGCGCAGGTAAGCGTCCTTGCTCGTGGCGACCTTCTCCGCGATCGACTCGACCGAGAGCGCGACGGCCCACTCGGCGCAGCGACGCTCGCCCTCGATGCGGCCGATGACCTGCGTCTCGAGCGTCGGGTCCCGCACCATGAGCACGTACGCCTCGAGCACCGACTGCGCCGTCGACGCCGGCGCCGCGGAGGCGACGTCCCGGAGGTGCTTGGCAGCGCGCTCGACCGCCCCGCGGAAGCGATCGACCTCGGCGCGGACGTCGACCGCGATCTTGCGGGGGAAGCCGTGCCGGTAGGGTCCGAGGACGGCGACGCGACCGATGGCGATCCCCGGCGCGCCCGGGATCCCGTGAATCACCTCGCTCGCCGTGACCTGGCGCTTCGGCGGGAGATCGGGGGGCTCGCTCGATCGGCTCATTCGGCCTCTCCGAAGCGGGCGGCGATGAGCTTGCCGATCTCGTCGACCGCGTCGCGCGCCCCCTGCCCGCTCGCGCGGACTTGCACCACCGTGCCCTTCGCACCGCAGATGAGCAGGACGCCCATGACGCTCTTCGCGTTGACGTCTTCGGCGTCGGGCCCCGAGATGAGGACCTCGCAACCGAAGCTCGACGCGAGCTGGACCAGCTTGGTCGCCGCCCGAGCGTGGAGCCCACGCGCGTTGACGATCTCGAAGCGCCCGGACGCGGTCTCGCGCTCGCTGCTCATGGTCGCCCCTCCGCGGCCGACGCCGCGGCCGCGGGGTCGGCCGAGCCCGCCGGCGCACCGACCGCGCTCGAGAGGGCGACGGCGGCGTGCGCGTCGCGATGCACGACGCGCAGGGCCGACCGCCATCGCTCCGTGCGCGGGCGCGGGTCTTCCGGGTTCGCGCCGCGCTCCGTGAGGCGCTCGGCGATCGCGCGCGCGATGGCGACCGATCGATGCTGCCCTCCCGTGCACCCGATCGCGACGGTGAGGTAGCTCTTGCCCTCGAGCTCGTAGCGCGGAAGCAGGAATTCGAGCAGCGAGACGAGCCGCTCGAGGAGCGAGCGCGCGTCGTCGGAGGCGAGGACGAAGTCGCGCACGCGAGGGTCTTCGCCGGTGAGCGGGCGCAGCTCGGGGACGAAGTAGGGGTTGTCCAGGAAGCGCACGTCGAAGACCAGGTCGGCGTCGCTCGGAAGGCCGTGCTTGAAGCCGAAGGACAGCACGCGCGTCTGCATTCGCGCGTGCTCGCCCACGTCGGGGCGCATGAGGCCGGTCACGCGCTTTCGGAGGTCGTGGACGCGCAGCCCGCTCGTGTCGATCACGAGCGACGCGAGCGCCCTGAGCGGCGCGAGCCGCTCGCGCTCGAGGCGGATCGCGTCGATGACCTCGTGGCGCTCGCGCTGCATGAGGAGCGGGTGCGGGCGCCGCGTCTCGCTGAAGCGCCGCAGCACGGCCTCGTCGGAGGCGTCGAGGAAGATGAGGCGCACGTGGCGCGCCGGCTCCGGCTTCGCCCCATCCACGGAGCGGGCGCGCAGCGCGCTCACCGCCGCGGCCGCCTCGTCGACGACGCCGTCGATGCCGACGCCGAGCGCGAGCGCGATGTCGCGCACGCCGCGGCTCTCGCACGCATCGACCGCGTGCGCGATGACGCTCGGAGGCAGGTTCTCGACGCAGTAGTAGCCGAGGTCCTCGAGCGCGCTCATCGCCGTCGATTTCCCCGCCCCGGAGAGGCCGGTCACGACGACCACGTTCCCGAGCGCGCCCTCCGCGTCGGCGGCGCCCGTCGAGAGGCCTTCTCTCGCTGCCTCGCCCCCCGAAGAGCTCATGAGCCCCTGCCCTTTCCGCCTCGCGAAGCGCCGCTCGAGCGCCCCGAAGGCCCACCCCCCACCGGAGGTGGCATCGCGGACTCGTCGCTGCGCCCGACGAGGGACGGGCGCACGATCTCGTGCTCGCTCACTTGGGGCGCGCGGCCCGTTCGGGCCGAGGGAGCGCGCGGCGCGGGCGGGATCGCGGGCGCGACGGGCGGCAACGGCGCCGCCGGCCTGCCTTGGTAGCCGCGCCCCAGCCGATCGATGACCCCGCCGAGCACGCCTGCCTCGGACGCCGGCGGCGGCTCGGGCGTCGCCATCATCGCCGCGAGGGGCGCCTCCGGCGTGCCGTGCTCGCGATCCGGATCGCTCGCCTGGATCGCGCTCTCGATCGCGCCGAAGAGCTCACGCCCCGCGTGGTGCCCCGCGTTCTTCAGGAGCTCGTTGCGCGCGGCGACCTCGAGGATCGACGCCATGTCGCGTCCGGGACGCACGGGGATCACGAGCTCGGGGATCGACACGCCGAGGATCGCGTGGAACCGCTCGTCGATGCCGAGCCGATCGACCTCGAGGTCGCGCGACGAGAGCTTGCTCCCTTCCTCGGCGAGCCGAACGACCACGTCGATCCGCTTGCGTTCGCGGATGGCGGTGACGCCGAAGAGATCCTTGATGTTGAGGATGCCGAGGCCGCGCACTTCGAGGTGGTGCCTGAGGAGGTGCGCGGGCGCGCCGAAGACCATCCCCGGGGGGCGGTAGTCGCACTCGACGACGTCGTCGGCGACGAGGCGATGGCCGCGCATCACGAGATCGAGGGCGCACTCGCTCTTGCCCACGCCGCTCGAGCCGATGATCAGGAGGCCGACGCCGAAGACGTCGATGAGCACGCCGTGGAGTCGCTGCCGCGGCGCGAGCCGCTCGTCGAGCAGGGCGTGCAGCGCCGTGATCGTGACGCTCGAGCGATCGCCGGCGTGGACGAGCGGCGTCTCCGAGCGCTCGGCGTGCGCCATGATCTCACCCGTCGAAGGGCCGAGCTCGCCCGTGAGGATCACGCACGACAGGCCGAGACCGAAGAAGCCCGAGAGGGCGCGGTGGCGCCCCGCGGCGTCGAGATCGTCGATGTAGCTCTGCTCGGTCTGCCCGAGGATCTGGATCCGCGTGGGCACGATGCCGTGATAGTGCGAAGCGAGCGCGAGGCCCGACTTCTGAATGCGCGTGTGATCGATGACGCGGCTCGTCCCCTCCCCCCCGGCGAGGAGCGTGAGCGGAACGGTCAGCGCCTTCTCATCGAGGAGCGCGCGCGCGGTCATCTTGGGCAGCGGTCGCCCCGACGGGTGTGAGCCACCCCCCGCGTACGTGTCGTCGTCGGGCCAGTCGTGCAGGCCGGCTGGAGCGGCTTGCGCGCCGGCGTGCGCGCTGCGGACGGAGTTCGGGTGTCCCGTCCCCGAGGACGGTGGGACTGGAGGAATCGGAGGCCCGCTCGTCCCGCGTCCGCTCATGGCTGTGGGCGAGTCTCCTCACGGGCGATGAGGTCGAAGGCGACGGCGCCGGACTCCGCACCGACGAGGCGGGCGCGGAAGGCGTCGTCGCGCAGGAGACGCGACACCCGCGCGAGCGTCTTGATGTGCTCGCCCGGCGAGCGGAGCGGCCCGATGACGGCGAACAGGATCGAGACGGGCTTCTGATCGATCGCGTCGAAGCCGATGGGCTCGGGGCAAAGGAGCACCGCGCCGACGATCCGATCGAGCCGCTCGAGCTTCGCGTGCGGGATGGCGACCCCACCGCCGACGCCCGTGGACTGGAGCTCCTCGCGTTTCTTGAGCTCGCTCTCGACCTCGCCGAGATCGAGCCCGGTCGAGCCGGTGACGAGCAGCTCGGCGAGGCGCCGGATCGCGTCCGGCTTCGTGCGCACCGGCGTCGTGTTCGCGTGGGCGGCGTCCGCTCGGACGACATCGACGCGGCGTGGGGTGAGGATGTCGAGGAGTTGCATGGGAAGCTCTGCAAAAGTAGTTGAGATGCAGTTACATCGGTTCAGCGTCAGCGGCTCGTCGCGACTTCCCTCCCACCTCGGCCTTCCGCTCATGCTGGATTTCGAGCCACACCTCCGACCGCGACGGCGTGGTCGCGATGGCGCTCCGCCTGGGTGGGCGGAGGTCCCGATCGTCGGGACCGCGTGAATCTAGCACCCTTCGCGCGAGCGGTCCGAGCACCTTGCACGGATCTCGCAGATGACGCGCCGAGGGCCAATTTCCCGGACGAACCTGGCACCTCGGCCAGGCGCTGCCGCTCCGTCGCGCGAGCGACCCCGGTGGGTCGACCCGCGCCGGGGTGCGGACGTCGGCCCCATGAGGCGAGAGCACGACCGGCGGAGGCGAAGGTCGCATGCGGTGGGACCTCCCTTCGTCGGCTCCGTCATTGTCTTCGCCACTCGGAGGAGCGTCCGATATGATTTCGTTCGATGTTCCCCGGCGAGCGCGTTCCCGACAAGATCGGCGCCTACAGCGTGACGAAGTACGTGGGCCAGAGCGGCTCCGCAGACGTCTACATCGCGCGCATGGACGGCCCCCTCGGCTTCCAGCGGACCGTCACGCTGAAGATGGTGCGCTACGCGATGGAAGACGACGCGCGCTTCGCCGAGGAGCTCGCGCGCGAGGCGGCGATCTGCGCGCGGCTCAACCACCCGGCCGTCGTTCGCATGTTCGACTTTTTCGAGCACGAGCGAAGGATTGTTCTGGTGCTCGAGCAGATCGAGGGAGCGTCGCTCGAGAAGCTCCTCGCGCACCTCACGCGGCGCAAGCAGAAGCTCGCCGACAACGCCATCCTCACCATCGGCTACCAGATCGCGTCGGCGCTCGCGCACGCGCACGCCGCGACCGACGACGACGGCAACGCGACGCCGGTCATCCACCGCAACGTGCAGCCGGAGAACGTCCTCGTCTCGTGGGACGGGCACGTCCGCCTCTCCGGGTTCGGCCTCGGCAAGATCCTCGGCCGCACGCCCGACTCGATCGCGGGGACCGTGAGCGGGACGCCGGGCTTCATGTCGCCCGAGCAGGCGCGCGGCGAGCGCGCGACCGTGCGCAGCGACGTCTACGGCCTCGGCATGCTGCTCTGGACGCTCTTCACCGATCGCGAGCCGCCGCCGAACGCCGCGCGCCCCGACAGCCTCGTCGAGCTGCGGCCGGACATCCCGCGCGAGATCACCGCGGCGATCGACGCGGCGCTCGAGCCGTCGCCGGATCGACGCCGCATCAGCTGCAACGACATCGCGCAGTGGCTCTCCAAGGTGATGAACTCGGAGAAAGGTCGCGAGGAGCTGCGGCAGAAGGTCCTCGCGCTCCGCGCGAGTCGGAGCCCCGGCGGCGAGGTCACCGACTCGGGCCGGACGCTCGTCGCGCGGAGCAACGCGCGACCCCGGCGACGCCAGACGCTCGGAGCCGCCCGCAACAGCACGCGACGATCGGCCTCGGTCGCGTCCTCGTTTCCCGCGCCCCCGCCGTCGAGCCGCGCGCCGGGACCCTCGAGTCGCGCTCCTTCGAGCCGCGCTCCTTCGAGTGAGGTCCCGTCGAGCAGGTCGCCGTCCCACGGCGCGATGATGCGGGGCTCGGCGCGCCCGCACTCCGAGCCGCCCGACTCGAGCAAGACGCTGCGGATCCCGCCGCCGCCGGCGCTGCCGCAGGACACACGGCGCTCGTACCGGTCGAACGGATCGCACGCGCCGCGCGCCGGTTCGCAGGCCCCGTCGTCCCCCGCTTCGGAGGCGCCGGCCGCCTCGGCGCGCTCCGGCTCGGAGATCCCCGGCCTCGAGGGCGAGACGGGCCTGCGCGCCCGCAGCGCCCTCACGAGGACCTCGCCTTCGATGGAGGCGCCGACGTCGGGCAGCCTCCGTCCGTCGTCGCCGCCCCGATCGGCGAGCGTCCGTCCCGTCTCGGTGGTGCCGCCGCCGCGGAGCCAGCCTCCCTCGTTCGGTTTGCATCTGCCACTGGTTCCCCCGGCATCGCTCCAGCCGGGCTTCGCCGACCCGCAGCACGTGAACGGCCGCAACGGGAGCCACCACCCGCAGGCGTACGATGCCGCGGGCGGGCCGACCCTCGAGCCCGTGGACTTGCGGGTGCTGAACGGCGGACCGATCCCGCAGCGCCTCGATCGCGACGAGTACCGCGTGCGAGGCCGTGAGCGACCGCTCACGCCGGTGCAGCAGGTGCTCCTCACCGCGCTCACGGCCGCGGTGGTCGTGGCGCTCGGGTTGTTCTTCTTGCAACGCGGGACGGCGCAGCCGCAGACCGCCCACGCCCAGACCGCCCCCCCGACGTCGACCGCGCGGGCGTCGGCCCCGCCGAAGAGCGACGTGGCGTCGACGGCATCGAACGCAGGCAAGGACGGCGGCAACGATCGCGCGACGCCGGCCGCCGAGACGAAGACGCAGGGCCCGGACGCGAGCGTCCTCAGCGAGAAGCTCGCGTACCTCACGGTGAAGGGCCCAGCCGAAGCGGACGTCTACATCAACGGCATGCGCAAAGGACCGACGAATCAACCGCTCGTCGTGCCGTGCGGGCGTTGGTTCTTGCGGCTCGCGCCGCCGAACCCGGGCCGATTCCCCTCGTGGCTCGGCAAGGGGGCGACGGTGCTCGCCCCCTGCCAGCAGTCGACCGTGCTGACGGTCAACGTCGACGACGGGACCGAGGAGCCGGCGCCCCGCGGCGCTCACCCGACCTACGGCCTCTGAGCGAGCGCGGTCGAGCGTCCGACGCGATGAGCCTCACCGAGCCGGAGTCGCTGGCGCTGGGGACCATCGTCGCGGACCGCTACCGCCTCGACCGCCTCCTCGGCCGCGGCGGATTCGGCGCCGTCTACGCCGCGACGCGGGTGGGCGGCGGACGCGTCGCGCTGAAGATCCTCTCGAACGCGGTGCTCGCCGAGACGGGTGGTGAGGCGCGGTTTCGGAGAGAGGCGGAGCTCGCGAGCCGCTTGTCGCATCCCAACACCGTGCGCGTGCTCGACGTCGGCGCCGACCCGCGGGGTCTCCTCTTCATCGCGTTCGAGCTGCTCGAGGGCCGCTCGCTCGAGGATCTGCTCTACGCCGAGGGCCCGATCGCGCCCCGGCGCGCGGCCGAGATCACGATGAAGGTCCTCGACGCCCTCGCCGAGGCGCACGCGCTCGGCGTCGTGCACCGCGACATCAAGCCCGCGAACCTCTTCCTAGTGCGCGGCGGACCGATGGAGATCAAGGTCCTCGACTTCGGCATCGCGAAGTCCACGAACCCGACCACGCGCGCGGGCCTCACGCGCGAAGGGACGACCATGGGGACGCCGGTCTACATGTCCCCGGAGCAGACGCTCGGAAAGGAGATCGGGCCTCCCGCCGACCTCTTCGCGCTCGGCGTGGTGCTCGGGGAGATGGTCCAGGGCGGCTCGCTCTACGGCGCGAGCCCGTCCGGCATCGAGATCATGACCGACCGGATCTCGGGCAAGCTGGTGCCCTTCTCGCGCGAGGTCCTCGCGACGCCGCTCGGGCCCATCCTGGCGCGAGCGACGGCGGCGGACATCGCGCATCGTTATGCTTCTGCAACGGAGATGCGTAATGCGCTCGGGATGGTGCTCGCGGCGCTGCCCGAGGCGCCGCTCTTCACGGCGACGCCCCCCGATCGACCGAGGAGCCACGGGACGTTCGCGGGCGCTGCGACCGAGGTCTCCGAGAGCGCGTCGGCGAGCGGAGACGGGCTCCTCCGGAGCCCACGAGCTGCGAGCGTCGCGTTCTCGCCCGCGCCCGCGATGACGCCGCGCGGCGTGACGCCGACCCTCGCGGCGAGCCAGCCCAGCGCACGCGG
>CAYYKK010000142.1:0-17797 GCA_964467935.1 uncultured Polyangiaceae bacterium | reverse complement strand
CCTCCACGCTGCCGGCGATCGCCGAAGGTGAGACGCCTGCCTCGATGAGCTCCACGCCGGTCGCGATGGCGCTCTCCGCCGTCGCGTTCAGATCCGGCGTCGCGATCGCGGGGCCGCCGAGGCCGAGGTAGATCGAGGCGTGACTCACGGGGGACGAGGGGACGAGGTTCGGAAAGTCCGCGGGGCTCGCGAGGCCGGCGCCCTTGTCGAGCACCCGCTTCATGAACCGCATCGAGCCGTCCACCGAGCCGAACGCGGTGCCCGAGAGCGCCGCGGTCTCGCGACGGTCGACCTTCGTCGCGCCGCGCGCGTCGGCGTCGGCGAGCGCTGCGCCGAGGACCGCGGCGGAGAGGCGTCCCGCGCGATCCATGCGACGCGCCTTCGCGGGATCGAGCGACGCGGTCGGATCGCCGCCCGCCGGCGCGTCGTCACCGACCCCTTCGAGCGCGACGAGTCGGGCCGCCTCGAGCCCCGTCACCATGCCGCGGGGCGCGACGACCGCGAGGCCGGTCACCACGACCTGCGTCGTCGTGACCGCGCGTGCCGCCTGCGCGCGGCCTGGGCGCGCGAGGACGAGCGTGGCGCCCGTGCCTCCGAAGCCGAACGAGCTCGACGCGACGACGTCGAGCGAGTCGACGGCCCTCGCGTCGAGCACGTGGTCGAGGTCGCAGGCGGGATCGGGCTCGACGAGGCCCGCGGTCGGAGGGAGCGCCCGCCGCTCGAGCGCCAGCGCGCTGACCACGGCCTCGAGCGCACCCGACGCGCCGAGCGTGTGACCGAGCTGACCTTTCGACGAGCTCACGGGGACACGCGCGTCGCCGAAGCACGCTCGGATCGCGGCGGCCTCGTTCGAGTCGTTCTGCGGCGTCCCGGTGCCGTGCGCGTTGACGTAGCCCACGTCGCGCGGCGTGAGGCCGGCGCTCGCGATGGCCTGCGACATGATGCGCGCCGCGGTCGCACCGCCCGGCTCGGGGTTCGTGATGTGGTGCGCCTCCGACGCCATCGCCACACCGACGATCTCGGCGATCGGTCGCGCGTCGCGCGCCCGCGCGGACGCCTCGGTCTCGAGCACGACCATGCCCGCGCCTTCGCCGAGCGTGAGGCCCGCGCGCGTCCGATCGAAGGGGCGGCAAGGCGACGGGTCGAGCACGGAGAGCGCCCCGAACCCGCTGTAGGTCAGGCGACAGAGGGCATCGGCGCCGCCCGCCAGGACGATTCGACTGCGACCCGTCCTCAGCCACGCGAGGCCGAGCGCGATGGCGGCGGCGCCGCTCGTGCAAGCGCAGCACACCGTCCGCGCGACCCCGAACGGCCCTACCACGGAGACGAGCTTGTCGACGGTGGACGAGAGCGGGTGCGTGCGCAGTCGCTCGCCCATCGCGGCGTCGAGCGGGCCGTCGAGGCGCGTGAGCAGCTCTTCCGTCTCGAACATCCCCGCGGTGGTCCCGCCGAGGATGAGATCGACGACCGTCTCCTTCGGCGAGAGCTTCGCCTCGGCCAGCGCCTCGCGCGCCGCGAGGACGGCCATCGCGTCGGTCCGCGAGTCGTCGCCGTTCGCACGTCCGAAGATTCGTGACGGGTCGAGGTCCGGCACCTCCGCCGCGAGCGTCGACTTGGCGCCGGGGAGGTCGAAGAGGCGACGCTCACGCACGCCGCGCTCGCCACGCAGGAGGCGGTCCATGGTCTCGCGCGCCCCGGTCCCGAGGGCGCTCACCGCGCCGAGGCCGGTGATGAAGACCCGCACGAGCTCAGCCGCCCCTGGGCCGAGCGGCCTCGATGTGCGCCGCGAGCGCGTTCACGGAGGCGAAGATCGCCCGCGCGGGCTCGCCCTCCGGGATCTTCACGCCGAACTTCTCCTCGACGACCATCGCGAGCTGCAGAGCGTCCAGCGAATCGAGGCCGAGCCCCGCGCCGAAGAGCGGCGCCGCGTCGTCGATGTCGGCGGGCTGCTTCCCCGCGAGGTTGAGCTCCGCGATCATCAGGTCCTTGAGCTCGCGCTTGATGTCTTCGAAGGAGGTCATCAGGGTCGTGAGCGACGCGTATCACAACGCCGCGCGCGCCGCTCCGCCGAACGCGCGCGCCCGCTCCTCCGTGGCTCCCCGTCGCGGCCGCGTTTCGGTTAGACTCCGCCGAATCTATGGCTCTCGTCGACTACTCGACCCACGAAGGCGTCGCGCTCCTCACGCTGAACGATCCGCCCTTCAACGGCTACACCTACGAGATGATGAAGGACCTCGACGCCGCGATCCTCGAGGCGAGGTTCGACGCCGACGTGCAGGTCATCGTGCTCACCGGCCACGGGGAGAAGTTCTTCTGCTCCGGCGCGAACATCAACATGCTGAAGGAGGCCGATCCCACCTTCAAATACTACTTCTGCCTGCACGCCAACGAGACGCTCGCGCGCCTCGAGCACACGCCCAAGCTCGTCGTCGCGGCGATCAACGGCCACTGCGTGGGCGGCGGCCTCGAGATCGCGATGGCGTGCGACTTCCGCGTCGCGCGCAAGGACGGCAAGCTGAAGATGGGCCTCCCCGAGGTCGCGCTCGGCGTGCTGCCCGGGACCGGCGGCACGCAGCGGCTCGCGCGCCTCGTCGGCAAAGCGCGCGCGCTCGAGCTCATGTGCGAAGGAACCACGTTCGACTTCGCCGAGGGCAAGGCGCTCGGCCTGCTGAACGAGATCTTCGAGGTCGATCCTGGCCCCGCGTTCGTCGCCAAGGCGATCGAGTACGCGCGGCGCTTCACGCGCCCCGGCAAGGCGAACCTCGCCGTCGGGCGCATCAAGCGCGCCGTGCAGAGCGGCCTCGAGATGAGCCTCGGCGAGGGCCTGGCCCTCGAGCGCGAGCTCCAGGCCGAGCTGTTCGGGTCCGACGACGCGAAGGAGGGGCTCGAGGCCTACGTCGAGAAGCGCAAGCCGACCTTCCGCGGTCGCTGAGGGCGTCCGAGCGCCGCGTCCGTCCGGCGCGCCCTCCACCGTGCCTTTACACGCGGCGCCGTCCGACTCATGCTCCTCCTCCGTCCCGAGGAGGCACCATGTCGAGCGACCGCATCGAGAGCTTCGAGAAGTTTTGGCCCTTCTACGTGCGCGAGCACCAGAAGAAGACCACGCGCGTGCTGCACTTCATCGGCACGACCGCGGCCGTCGCGACGCTCGGTCTGGCCGTCATCAAGCGCAAGCCGTCGCTCGTGGCCGCCGCGCTCGTCGTCGGGTACGGCCCGGCGTGGATCGGGCACTTCTTCGTGGAGAAGAACCGCCCCGCGACGTTCAAGTACCCGCTCTGGTCCCTCCTCTCCGACTTCCGGATGTGGGGCAAGATGGCCTCCGGCACGATGGACGCCGAGGTCGAGCGCGTGCTGCGCTACGAGACCCCGGCCGAGCCCGCCGAGCGCACCGAGCAGAACGGCGTGCACGCGTCCTCGTTGAACTGAGCGGGCAGGGGGCGCTCGAGAGATCGCGCGCGGCCCTCGTGGCCGCGCGACGTCAGCCGCCGGGCTGGGTCACGGCGGCTCGATAGAAGGCGGCGACCGCCTGGAGCGCCGCGTCGAGCGTCCTCGGCTCGAACGCCACGAAGTCGTAGAGCATCAGCGCCATCCCGCCTGCACGTGTTTCAAGGATGCCTCTGAAATTCGGTTGCACGAGCATCTGACGAAGCGGCATCGGCAGCGCCCAGTTCCCCTCGTCGCGCGACGGCGCGGTCACGTCGCAGCGGGCCTCGAGCGTCGGGTCGCCCAAGATGCTCCCCGCGGCGGGCTTGGCACCGAAGAGCTCGGAGATCCCCCGGCCGATCTCTTTGTCGAGGCCGCCTCCCTGCTTCGACCGGACCGACGCGCGGCAGCGAAGCCGGGGCGAGAGCAGGAAGAAGAGGAGCGACCGGGCCTCGCCGATCGCCTGTCTCAGCGGATCGTTCTCGTGCGCCTCGGCCACGAACACCTTGGCGTCGTCGATCGTCGCGCGCAGCTCGCGCGTGATCGCCGAGGGCCGCGGTAGGTACGCGAACGGGTACCAAGAGAAGTAGAAGCCGGGATCCGGCTGACCGACGAGCTCGTACTGGCGCTCCGCCGCCCACGCCGCGAGGGCGCGGTCGGCGGCGTACGGATCGTAGCCGGGTGGGCCGCCCGCGGGAGGTGCCCCGCCGGGCGGACCCCAGCCGCCAGGAGGCGGAGGCGGGTAGTTGGCCATGGAGAGATACTAGCCCACGCTCATGGGGTTCCAAGCTTCCCGAGTCGTCGCGCTCGTCGTCGTGGCCATCGCGGCCTCGGGGGCCGCTGGGTGCGAAGATCGATCGCCGAAAGAGAACGTGCTCGCGGCGGCGAAGCGTGGCCCGGCGCCCGCCGAGCTCGCCGCGTCCGCGCCCGCGCCCGCGCTCACGCTGCCGGCCGCGTCGGGGCTCGTCCCTTCGCTCGTGACCGCGCCCGAGGGCGCGGAGAGCGCGGAAGCGGTCTTCGCGCGAGCGCAAATCGCGATCGAGAAGCGGGACTACGTGGATCTCGTCTACTCGATCCGACCGGAGACGCGCCGGCGTTGGACGCGCGATCTCGCGACGGCGCTCGCTCTCGCGAGCGTGGACGACGGGACCGATCCCGACCTCGGGCGTCGGCGGGCGAAGGCCGCGGCGCGCCGTCTGCTCGAGACCTTCGGCGCGACGGCGCGCGTCGAGAAGCGGGGCGATCTGGGCGTCGTCGCGCTCGAGGATCGCTTGTTCGAGCACGTGCGCGATCCGGACGGCCTGCTCGCGGCGATGCTCCTCTTCGCGGAGACGCACGACTGCGAGTTCGATCCGCTCTGCGCGCTCGAGCCGACGGGCCTCGACGGGATCGCGCGTCCCGACGAGTCTCGGGCTGCGCACCTCGAGGCGCGCGGCGGCTCCGCCGACGCAGGTCCTCTCGCGAAAGCGCGCGAGGCGAGCGTCCCGGCGAGCGGCGTCGCGCGCCTCCTCGGACGCGTGCGCGCGCCGCATCGCCTCGGCAAGGTCGAAGGGGAGGTGGGCCTCACCGAGGCGCCAGGGTTCTTCCCCGTCCGCTTCCACGCGGCGGGGCCGATCACTTGGCTCGACGAGTCGTGACGCCCTCTCGCCTGGCGGCGCCTCTCGGGAACACGCCCGCCTCCTCGAGGACCGAGACGACCTTCGACAGCTCGACGAGCGTGACGAGGCTGCGGATGTTGTAGCCGCAGTCGAGCCCCTCGCGCGTGAGCAGCCCCCCGCCGCCCCGGTGCACCGACGGATGAACGCCGTCCGGGCCGAGGCCGTGGTTCGTCGCGCCGTCGAGCGCGTACCGGACATCGACGAAGGGCAAGTGGTCGCGGAGCGCGATCTCGGCGGCGCGCGCGCACGTCGCGTTCGTGCCCACGGCGAGCCGCCAGTCGTTCACGCGCGGATCGTCCGATGGGCAGGCCTTCACGCCTGGTTGATCGCCGTGCCTCATCTCGTTCTCGAGGATCACCACGACGCCGCGGCGCTCGAGATCCCGGACGACCGCGAGGATGTTCTTCTCGAACTCCGCCGCGAGATCCTCGGGAGGTGCGGTGCGGTAGGAGGCGTCGTTCGCGCCGTACGACACGATCGCGATGGCCGGGCTCAGGTCCGCGACGAGCCTCGCGACCGGAGACGCATCCCCGCCGTCGAGCGCCCACGGCGCGCGCGCGCCCACCTTCGCCGCGCGCGTCGCGCTGAAGGGATCGCGCCCGACGCCGTCGCTCTCCTCGACGAGCTCGCCTCGGAAGAAGTCGAGGACGGACACGCCGTCGGGCAGGCTCAGCGGCGGCGCGAGCGCCGGATCGATCTCCACCTTCGATCGGCTCGTCGCCGCGAAGGCGGCGAGGAAGTCTCGCGAGACGGTGATGCTGTCGCCCACGAGCCCGAACGATCGCGGGTTGCGCCCCAGGGCCTTGCCGCGCTTCGCGACGGCGACGACGTGAGCGCGCGTCGCTTCGTCGAGCGGGAGCGCGCTCTCTTCGAACCGCGCGAAGTCCGGCGCCGCGAAGTCGCCCTCGCCGCACGTGAGCGATCGCTTCGCTTGCCCCGTCCTCAGCACCTGGCACGCGCCCAACGACGCCTCGTCGCGCGCGTCGATCGGCGAGCTCATCGCGAGCGACGGCGCGCGCCGCGCTCGCGGCGGTGCGGGCGAGCTCGCCGCCGCCGAAGGAGCCGACGCGCCCGGCGCCGCGGCCGTCGGCGCCCTCCCGCTCTGAGCCGCGGCGGATGCCTCGGCGCCCTCCGGCACCCTCGCCGGCGCCGCGCCGCTCGCGGTCGTTGCGGGGCTCGAGCCCGTCGCGCCGCCCGGCTCGGAGCAGCCGATCGAGAAGAGCATCGTCGCCGCCGACGCGAGCACGGCAACACGGCGCGGCGTCACGGACCGATCGAGAGCCGCTCTTTCGTTCTCGCCTCGATGTCCGCGTCGGTGAACGCCAGCGGTTGATATCGACCGTCGACCCAGTCGCTCGTGAGATCGTCGTAGTGAGGATCGCCGGGCTCGCCCGCGTTGCCGCGCGCCATGTCGAAATAGGCCTGCGGCAAGCCGGCGTCGTCGAAGGTCGCCACCATCCGGAACACGGAGCCGTCGCTCGATCGGTGCGTGCCGAGGGGTTGGTTCATCCCGTCGAAGAAGTCGCCGCTCGACACGTTGATCGTTCCCTCCGCCCCGTCGGTGGGCACCGAGCCTCCGTCGAACGCCGCGATCGACTCGCTCGGGAACTCCGTCGCGTGGAAGCCGCCCCACGTGAAGCCGAGATCGACGTGCCCGTAGCGGCTGGTGAGGAACGCGGCGGTCTCGTCGAGCGCCTTCAGGATCGTCGGGTCCTTGCCGCCTTGAACGAAGGTCTGCGCCGGATCCTCGAGCGCGAGGATCGCGTACTTCACGACGTAGATCGGCTGCTCTCCGAGCACGGGGCCGAAGAACACGCTCATGTCGTCCGCGATGACGTCGCGCGTGAGGAAGTACATGAAGGCCTCGAACGCCACCGGCGGACCCAGCGCCCGCTTCATCTGCCGATCCCATCCGTCGAGGGAGGCGACGAGCGCGTCCAGATCGGCGCGGTTGCGCCACGCCGCGAGCGCCGCGTCCGTGGGCACCTTCGCGTAGGTCGCGTCGAGCATCGGCAGTAGCTCGTCGGCGACGACCGAGTGCACGTCGGACTGGACGTCCTCGAGATCCGAGAAGCCGATCTTTCGCGTCGTCGCGAGCGCGGTGAGATCGTCGTAGATCCGCTTCGCCCGCGTCCCGGGATCGTAGTAGGCCCCGAAGTAGAAGGGATCGTCGGTGAGCGATCCGTCCTTCGTGAAGCCGAACGGGTCGTTGTTCGCGGTGACGATGACGCCGCTGGTGACCGCGCGCGAGTGCGGCAGCTGATCGCCGCTCAGGAACTTCCCGGTCCAGAAGCTCGACGCGTCGTCGCCGCTCATCATGTAGTACGCGGGCGCGTGCGTCGCCGGATCGCCCCGATCGGGCACGAGCGGGCTCGAGCGGTAGGTGATGCCGTCACGCGTGGCGGCGACCATGTTGAAGCTGCCGAGCTCGAACTGGTCGACCGCGGCGTCGAAGTCGTCGAGGGTCTTCGCCTCGTCCATCGCGAGGAACGCGTGCGCCTCGTTGGTCGGCCGAAATCCCGTCCAGTCGAAGAGGACGTGGTGGCCGGCGTCGACGAGCGGCAAGGGGAGGAGGTCGTCCGGCAGGAGGACGCCGTAGCCCGGGACCTCTTGCACCACGACGTCGACGGGACCTTCGTCCTTCACCTGGATCGTCTCGGTGTGCGTGACGACCGGCACGGTGCTGCCGCCCACCTCGACGTCGCCGCTCGCGTCCATCGCCACGTCCCAGAGGTCCGTGCAGTCGGGGTAGTTCGTGGTCGCGGTCCACGCGACGAGCCGGTTGTGCCCGAGGCTCACGCCCGGCGTCCCCACGAAGCTCCAGCCCTCGACGTCGAGGGCGCCGCCGGCGTCCGCGCTGTTGGTGTGATGGAGCCACATGAGCGAAGGGCTCCGCAGCCCGAGGTGCGGATCGCCCGCGATGAGGCTGTGTCCCGACTTCGTGTGTCTGCCGTCGAGCGCGAAGTTGTTGCTGGCCTTCGGCCTCACGCTCGCGAGCGCGTCCACGAAGCGCGCGAGCCGCGCGCCCGCGTCGGGGGGCAACACCGGCGCGCGCGACGTCGGCGCCTCGCCGCGCTTCGGCGGGACGTTCGGGCGGGAGGCGGAGGGCACCGGCGCGGAGATCGCCGGTCCGTTCGCCACGTCGAGGATGAAGGCCGGCTCGAGCGGGTCGAAGAACGGCAGCTTCTGGAAGAGATCGGGCGTGAACTTCCGCAACGCCGTGGCGAGCACGTCGAACGTGAGCTGATCCTGGTTGCCGAACACGATGAGCTTGCCGACGGCGAACGAGTCGTCGACCGACCAAACTTCGGGCGCGTAGCCGAGCTCGGTGAAGCCGCGAGGCATGGGCGCCTTGCCCGCCGTGACCTCTGCGATCCTCGCGTTCACGCCCGCGACCCAAGCCTCGACGAGCGCGTACGTGTCGGGGTGCGTCGATCGCATCGCGACCGCGTTCTCGTGCCCTCGCTGCGGGATGCCGAGGACGCGCACCACCACGTCGTCGCTCTTCTTGTCGGCGCCGAGGATCTCCGCCTGTCTCCCGAGCGCGTGCCTTCGCACGAGATCCATTTGATAGAGGCGATCGACCGCCTGCATGTAGCCGTCGCCGTACATGGCGTCGGCGTCCGTCGCCGCATACACGTGCACGACGCCGAGATCGTCTCGACGCACGTCGACGGCGGCGCTCGGCCGAAACGGCGCATCCCCCGCCCCGCCGCCTCCGGTCGCGCAGTCCTTGCAAGGGAGCGGATCGAGCGAGCAGCTCGCGGCGAGCACGCTGGTCACGAGCGCGCAGGTCAGGGCTGCGCCGAGCAGGGTGACGGATCTTCGCACGTGGATGGCCTCCGCTGCCGACCTTCGGACCGCCCCTCGGCGGCGAAGCGGAGCATAGCCGAAAGCGTGCTCGCGGGCCGAACGCCCCAAGGTTCGCAACGTACTCGTTGAAACGATGGGTGGGCCTGACTAGGCTGCACGCCCGATGAGCCCCCCGAGCCCCGTCCCGACCGTGCGCCCAACACGCGCGGCGCCTCGCCTCGCCGGTCGAGCGCCGCTCGCCGGGAGCGCCGCGGCGGGGCGCGCGCGCGTCGTCGGCTCGGCCGCGCTCCTGACCGTCGTGGCGGCGCTCGGCGCGAGCTGCTTCACCGGGAGCGACGGTCTCAACCCGCCGACGTACGTCTCGTACTTCCCCACGGCCATGGTGGTCTCGCCAGGCCGGACGACGCTCTACGTCGCGAACAGCGATTTCGACCTCCAATACAATGGCGGGACGGTCCAGGCGTTGGACCTCGGCGGCGCCATCGGCCTGCGCACGTACGCCCGCAACCTCGCGCAGGCCATCGACGCGGCGGTGAAGGCGGGCGGCACGCAGGCCGACGCGTGCGCCGCGATCGGCACGATCCCGAACGACGAGAGCTTCGTCCATCCGGGGCCCTGCACGGCGATGCCCATCGGCCCGTTCGTGCGCAAGTTCGCGACGGTCGGCGCCTTCGCGTCGCAGGCCGTGCTCGTCAACCGCACCGACGGGCTCGCGGCCGGAGCGCGTCTCTTCGTGACGGTTCGCGGCGACCCCTCGGTCACGTACTTCGACATCGTCGACGATCGCGATCCCGCGAACCCGGTGTCTCCGTGCGGCGACGCGTTCTGCCTCGAGTGCGGAGGGACGGGCGAGGGCAAGCGGTGCGCGCCCTCGCACCTCATCGGCTCCGACCCGTTCGACAACCTCCGCAACCTGAAGATGCCGACCGAGCCGACCGGCATCGACGCCGAGGCTCTGACCGCGGCCAGCGGCGATCCCATCGTCGTCGCCAACCAGAGCTCGAACCAGGCGAGCTTGGTGGTGAACCGCTGGCCCCTCGAGTCGAACGTCTCCGGCCCCACGCTCGAGTACGCGATCACGGGCCTGCCCGACGGCCCGACGGGCGTCGTCCACATCCCTCCGCCCGGCATCATCAAGGCGCGTCACGGCCTCGCGTCGTACCGTCCCGGGTTCATCGTGAGCCACCGGGCCTCGGCGGCGCTCACCGTGCTCCGCTACGAAGACGACGGCCGCTCGGAGCCCGAGCGGCCCTTCCTCACCAAGTCGGACAACGTCCCGATCACGCTCGCCGCCCAGGGCAACGACTCCCGCGGCATGGCCATCGACTCGACCAAGCGCGACGCGTGCGAGGCGAAGTGCGCGAGCGACGCCGAGGATTGCTTCCAAGCGTGCCTCGACATCCCGCTCGATCTCTACGTGGCGAGCCGCGCGCCCGCGTCGCTCCTCATCGGGCACATCACGACGACCGCCGACCTCACCGACGGCGCGGTGACGGGCGTCAAAGAGGTGATCTCGCTCGACGAGGAGACGCCCATCCCCCCCGGCGCCTCCGGCGTGGCGGTCGGCAAGGTGGTCGACCCGTCGGGGCAGCTCGCGACGCGGATCTTCGTCGTGTCTTTCGACTCGCGCTTCATCCTCTCCTACGACCCGCAGCTCAAGCGCGTCGACGCGACGCTGCGCACGGGCCGCGGGCCCTTCGGCATGGCGTTCGACGCGGTGCCCGCCGGCACCCTCGGCGCGACCACGCCCGGCGCCGAGGCCTACCTCTACGTCGGGCAGTTCACCGACTCGTACGTCTCGGTCTTCGACCTCGACATGCGCCGGCGCACCTTCGGGTCGGTCCTCATCAACGTCGGTCCGCCGACTCCGCCGAAGGGTGAGCAGCAGTGAGCCCGCCTCCCGTCTCGCGGCGACCGTTGTCGCTGAGCCGCTTCTTCACGTTCGGCCTCGTTCCGGCCGCCGCCGCGCTGGGCCTCGCGCTCGCGATGCCGGTCTCGAGCTGCGCGCCGCAGCCCGTCGTCGGTAGCGTGCGCTCGCTGCAAGGCTCGGACGCCGTGTCGTTCCTGTGTCTCGGCTCTCCCAACGATGCAACCGAGATGCGACCGCTCGAGAACTGCACGCATGTCGGTGATGCAGGACGAACCATCACGGATTTCGGCACCGCGATCGGCGGCGCGGGCGGCGAGGGGGGGCACACGCTCGGCACCGACCCCACGGGCGAGGTCCCGCACCTCTACGCGCTCGTCACGCAGACCATCCGCGGCGAGGTCGCGATCGTCGACGTGACCGCGAGCGCGGAGAACGTGCTCGACCACGACCCTTCGACGCCCGGGAGCAACTTCCTACCGATCGGCGCGACGCCGACCGCGATCGTGTCGACGCCGGGCGGCACGGCGTCGTTCGTCTCGACTGCGGAGGTCGGCCGCCCCGCGCTCTACGCGCTGCCGACCAAGGGGCTGCGCCCGTGCGGGGTCGACCCGACGAAGTGCAACGTCGCGGCGCCCACGATCTCCACGTGGCCCGCGTGCGTGCTGCCCGCGGCGCCGGGCGCGATGCTGCTCGTGGCCGACCCGGCGCAAGCCGGCCAGGTCCGGAAATCCTGCGACGCGACGGCGTACGAAGATCCGGGTGACGCGGGGACGGTCGGCAACATCGATCTCGAGGGCCACGGCCGGCAGAAGCTCGTCGTCGCGCTCCCGACGCTCGGTGAGCTCGCGGTGATCGACGCGCAGACCCTGCTCGAGAGCCAGGCCGGGTCGACGGACGCGTGCGTGATCGAGCGGACGATCCCGCTCGACGGCGACGTGCCCCTCGAGGCGCCGCCGCCCGATCCGCCGACGGCGGGCTGCACCTGGCCGAGGGCGCCGACCCCTGGCGCGCAAGGCGTGTACGTGCCGCAACCCGCGGGGATGTCGGTCGTCGACGGGAGACTCTACGCAGCGGATCTCGCCGCGCCGCTCGTGCACGTGGTCGAGGTCTCGGACCCGTGCGACCCGGTCGAGCTGCCGCCGCTCCTGCCGCGCTCGAGCGAGGATCCCACGCGCGTCGTCGTCACGAGCGAGGTCGCCGTCACGCCGCGGCTCACGCCGAGCTTCAAGCGCTACCTCTACGCGATCGACGTGAACGACAAGAGCGTCATGGCCTTCGACGTGAGCGACGGGTCGACCTCGAGGCATCCGATCGTCACGAACGGCGCGAACAACCCGCTCCAACCCTCCGACCGCATCCGCTTCGCCGCCGCGCCGCAGACGCTACAGGTGATGGTGCGCGACTTTCCGAAGGGCGGCCCGAACGACGTGGAGCCGTTCGGCACGCTCTGCAACCCGGTGCCTTGCCCGGACGGCAGCACGACGTGCGAGGGCGCGCAGTACCGCACCGCGTCCGACTTCGCCTCGGGCGCCGGGCCCCTCACGTTGCGCGGGACGTTCGGCATCGTCGGGCTCTCCTCGGGTCAGATCGGCGTCATCGACGTCGAGGACTACGACGCGCCCTGCCGCGGCCCGGTGAACCAGATCGTCCCGCTCGGGTGCAACGCCGCGACGCTCGCGACCGGTCTCGTCACGGTCGACGAGCCGTCTTGCAACGTCGTCGAGCCGAACACGCCCCGCGCCGGCAACTACCTCCTGTCGAACGACACGACGGGTCGCCACTTGCCTGGTCTCACGACGTTCCCGCTGCTCTACGACAAGAACACCACGCTCATCGACGTGACCGCCGACACGGCCCGTCTGCACGCGCCTCCCGCGTCTGCACCCGTCAGCGTCAACGGGACGCTGCTCACGCCGGCGAGCGACGGTCTGCTCGCCGACGAGAACGGCTCGCCCCAGAACGGCCTCGTCTTGAACCTCGAGGACCCGCGGGTGCACTCTGCCGATCAGGATTGGACCATCGTCTTCGAGGGCGCGTTGCCCGGGTTCGCGACCCAGTCGGGCGAGCTCGATCTCCTCGACATCACGGGCGGTGGCACCCGCCAGCTCCGCGACGACGCGGCGCACTTCTGCGGCAACGGCGTCGAGTCGATGGGGGCCGTGCGCGATCGGCTCGCCGCGAGCGGCGCGACGGGCGATCTCGACGCGCAAGCCCGCGCGCTCGCGGACCGGGTCACGATCACGAACCCGCTCGCCGACGCCACCAACTCCTATTGGAAGGGGGCGGCGTGCACCTTCCAGCAGTGCAGCGGCACGTTCGGCGACGACACCACGCCGACCCCCGGGCGCGACATCGTGGTCACCGAAGCCTACGAAGATCACCTGCTCCTCGAGGCACCTGCGACCGACGACCAGCTCGTGAAGTGCTGCTTCCCGACGCTCATCAACTTCGAGATTCGCCCCGGCGGGCAGTGGACCGTGTCGGGGGCGATCAGCGGCTTCTCGCACCACGTCGTCGCCGATCCGACGACGGGCCAGTGCCGCGACTCGTGCGATCCGCGCCTCGCGCGCATGAACGGCCGCGCCGAGGTCACGACCGATGCGACCAAGCCGGTCGTGTTCACGGGCCCGCAGTTCACCTTCTTCGTGACCGGCGCGAACAGCCGGCGCGACGACCAGTTCCGGCTCACGACCGAGGGCTCGTTCACGCCGCTCGACGTGATCTTGACCAACACCGATCGTCCCGCGGTGCAGACCAAGTCGATGCAGTTCCTGCCCTCGGTCGACCAGCTCGTCCTGAGCGACGGCGGCCTGGAGGGCTTGCTGCTCGTCAACGGAACGCTCATCGGTGATCCGAGGCAGTACTTCTGAGCGAGACCTCTGAGCGATGCGCGCGGGCGACCGCCCGTCCGCTCGGGGGCGTCACCGCCCGAGCCCCTTGAAGAGCATGGGCGACACGAGCTCGACCGAACGAAAGAACGCGGAGGAGAGCGAGCGGCGGCCCGCTCCTTCGCGCGGCGGCGCGCGCGACAAGCTCACCCCCGTCATGCGCCAGTGGGACGATGCGAAGCGCGCCCATCCCGACGCCGTCTTGTTCTTCCGGCTCGGGGACTTCTACGAGATGTTCCACGAGGACGCGGTGCTCGTGTCGAACGTGCTCAAGTTGACGCTCACGAGCCGGAACAAGGGCGCCGCCGACGAGATCCCGATGGCGGGCGTGCCGTACCACGCGGCGCACGGCTACATCGCGAAGATGCTCGCCGCCGGCTACAAGGTCGCGCTCTGCGAGCAGATGGCCGACCCCTCGAAGGTGAAGGGCATCGTCCCGCGCGAGGTCGTCCGGGTCGTCACGCCGGGGCTCGTCACCGATGGCGAGATCGAGGCGCGCGAGAATCTCTTCCTCGCCGCGGTCGACGCTTCGGGTGAAGCCGAGGGCGAGCGACGCTTCGGCGTCGCGTTGCTCGATTTGTCCACGGGCGAGCTCGCCGCCGCGTCGGTCGTGGGGTCCGCCGCGCTCACGTGCGAGATCGTGCGCGCCAGCCCGCGCGAGGTGCTCTTCGGCCCCGGAGCGGAGGACGTCGCCAGGGACCTCGCGCCGCTCCTGCGCGCCGTGGCGCTCCGCGAGGACGGGCCGCTCGAGCTCGCGCCGGCGGAGCTCGTCGCGCGGGAGCTCGGCGAGGAGGCCCGCGACGAGGCTGCGAAGTCGCACGACCTCCTCGCGCTCACGGCGGCAGCGCGCGTGCTCTCCTTCGCGAGGCGTTGTACGCCGAACAAGCCGCTGCCCGTCAGGCGCGTCGCGACGCTCGATCTCGCGTCGGTGATGCGCATCGACGAGACGGCGCAGGCGCACCTCGAGCTCGTGCGCGCGATGGATGGGTCACGAGAGGGCACGCTGCTGGCCGTGCTCGACCGCGCGGTGACGCCCTCCGGCGCGCGGCTGTTGCGCCAGCGGTTGCTCGCTCCCTTGACCGACGTCGGCGCGATTCGTCGTCGCCTCGACGAGGTGGAGGCGTTCGTCGTGCACGCGCGCGCACGCGCCGAGCTGCTCGAGGTGCTGCGTGAGATCGGCGACCTGGAACGGCTCGCCGTGCGCGCGACGCTCGGCGACGCGACGCCCCGCGATCTGGGCGCCATTCGCGACGGCCTCCTCGCGGCGCCGAAGGCCCTCGACATCGTGCGGAGCCTGCCGGCAGCCGACGCCGAGATGCTCGGCGTGGAGGCGCTCGACCCGCTCTTTGCGCTGTCGGCCGAGCTGTCGCGGGCCCTCGTCGAGCGGCCACCGCCGATCGCGCGCGAGGGTGGGTTGACCGCCGAGGGCTACGACGAGGAGCTCGATCACGCGCGCCGGACCAAGCGCGACGCGACGCAGCTCTTGTCGTCCCTCGAGGCTCGCCTCCGTGAGGAGACATCGTCGAACCTGAAGATCCGTTACAACAACGTCTTCGGCCACTACATCGAGGTGACGAAGTCGCAGCTCGGCCGCGTGCCCTCGGAGTGGCGGCGCAAGCAGACCGTCGCGGGCGGTGAGCGCTACACGAACGACGCCCTCGATCAGCTCGCGGCCGACATCGAGTCGGCGGAGGGTCGCGCGCTCGAGCGCGAGCTCGCGGTGTTCGCGAAGCTGGTCGGCGAGGTCGTCGCCGTCGCCGACCGCATCCGAAAGCTGGCGCGCGGGCTCGCGGCGTGGGATGTCGCGGCGAGCCTCGCCGACGTCGCGCACCGACACGACTTCGTTCGACCGGACGTCGACGACGGCGATCTCCTCGACATCGAGGAGGGGCGCCACGCCGTCGTCGAGCAGCACGCAGCGAAGGGCCGCTTCGTCCCGAACGACACGCGGCTCGATCTGGGCGGCCAGTATCTGTGGCTCGTGACCGGCCCGAACATGGCCGGCAAGTCGACGCTGATGCGGCAGGTGGCGCTCATCGTCGTCCTCGCGCAGATGGGGTCCTACGTGCCGGCCAAGCGTGCGCGCGTCGGCGTGGTCGACCGGCTCCTCTCGCGCGTCGGCGCGAGCGACAACCTCGCGCGAGGCGAGAGCACGTTCATGGTGGAGATGCGCGAGACGGCCGCGATCCTTCGGAACGCGACGCGACGCAGCCTCGTCATCCTCGACGAAATCGGCCGAGGGACGAGCACCTACGACGGGCTCTCGATCGCGTGGGCCGTCGCCGAGCACCTCGCCGGCGTGACGCGATCGCGTGCGCTCTTCGCGACGCACTACCACGAGCTGACCGAGCTCGCGCGCACGAGCGAGGGCGTCGCGAACGTGTCGGTTTCGGCGCGCGAGCACGAGGGCGGCGTCCTCTTCCTCCACACGCTCGCCAAGGGTCCCGCGAGCCGGAGCTACGGGATCGCCGTCGCGCGCCTCGCGGGGCTGCCCGATCGGGTGCTGTCGCGCGCGCGAGAGATCCTCGCCTCGCTCGAGGGCGAGGGCCCGCCCGTCGAGGGTCCCTCGCCGCGGCGTCGCGGGAGCACCGCGCAGCTCGATCTCTTCGGCGCGGGCCGGGTCGACGAGGCGCGCCCGAGCAAGGTCGATCCGAAGGTCGACGCGCTCCTCCGCGCGCTGCGTGAGGTCGATCCGGATCGCACGACGCCGCTCGAGGCGCTGACGCTGATCGCCCGTTGGAAGAAGGCGCTCGATCCCGCCTGAAGCGCGCCGTCCGCGCGGAAATCGCGCGACGTGGCGACTAGAAGAAGCGCGCGACGAGGCTCGGACCCACGGGGACGGGGCCGCCCCAGACGCCGAAGAAGCGCACGACCCACAGCAGGATGAGCGCGGCGTAGAGGGCCTTGAGCGCCGGCATGAGGACGCGCGCGAGCTCGTCCGAGAAGAGAACCCGCCCTCGCTTCAAGTACGAGTGCGCCGCAGACAAGGCCCACACCGAAAGCATCGGCGTCGCGAAGAAGACGAGTGGATGCAGGTGCAGCGCGTCTGCAAAATGACCCGTGCACGCCGCGAGCGTCGCGCGCGTGAGGCCGCAGCCGGGGCAGGGGAAGCCGGTGAGGTTGGCGACGGGGCACACCGGCACGCGCGAGAGGAGGAGGAGGCCCAGCCCGCCGACGATCGCGCCGACCTTCGCGGCGCGCCAAGCGACGACCGACGTCTTCGGCCATCGCTCGAGCGAGCCCGTCCGACCGATGGGCTCGGCGGCGGGGCTCGGGCTCGGCTCTGTCGTGACGGTGGACACGGCGGCGGGCTCTCGGCGTCGAGACTGACGCCGGTGACTCCGAAAGGCAAACGTCCTTTGCGATCGGACAAACGAGCAACGACGAGCAGGTCACCCTGCTCGTCGCTCTCGTCGTGGGAGGTCGGTCCGGAGCGGCCCGCCTCCCGCGCAGCAGGCCTTCTCAGCCGGCCATGTCGTTCAGGTCGGACGCGAGCGCGTACGGCGTGAGGAACAAGTAGAGGATGATGCTTCGGGTCGGCGTCTGCGCGCCCGTCATCTGCTTCGCCTTGTTCATCTCCTCCGGCACGCGCACCGCGAAGAAGTACAGCAGGAAGAGGCCGCAGATCAGGCCGCCGAACATCCACCACGGGTGGAAGTCGGGGTTGTTCGTGACGGCCTTCAGCTCGTTGAGCATCTTCCAGTAGTTGAGGATCATGATGACGATGCCGGCGAGGTAGGCGAGGCCGCCCACCGCGGATCCGACGAGAGCCATCGTGTCTCCGATCGCGCCCAAGATCCCCGCGACGATGCCGCCGCCGAAGATGATGATCATGGGAAGCAGGAGAATCATGATTGCATTACGACGCGTCGGCCGAGGGCCCGCCGGGCCTCCGCCGAAGCCGGCGCCCATCGGCGGCCCCATCATCGGAGCTGCGCCGAACTGGCCCTGGGGAGGTGCGCCCGGCGCGCCGTAGCCCGGAGGCCCGCCCTGAGGAGGACCGCCGTAACCGGGAGGTCCGCCGCCGGGAGGTCCGCCGTAGCCACCACCGGGAGGAGCGCCGCCGGGCGGCCCGCCGTAGCCGCCACCGCCGGGAGGCCCGCCGTAGCCGCCGCCACCGGGACGGCCGCCGCCGCGATGGAGAC
>CAYYKK010000141.1:6551-17891 GCA_964467935.1 uncultured Polyangiaceae bacterium | reverse complement strand
AGCGCCTTGAGCCCGGCGTGCCGGAGGCCCACCTTCGAGCCGGCCTCGACCAGGCGGTCGTAGACGTGCGTCGCCTGCTCGGTCGGCACGTAGAGCTCGTAGCCGAGCTCGCCGAGGTAGGTGATGCGGACACAGAGCGCGCGCGCGAAGCCGACGTCGATCTCCTTCGCGGCGCGGAATGGGAAGGCCTCGTTCGAGAGGTCCTCGGTCGTGACCATCGACAAGAGCTCGCGCGAGCGCGGCCCTTGGACGTTGATCTGCGCGTAGCCGGACGTGACGTCCGTCACGAAGGCGTGCGCGTCGTCGGGGAAATGGCGCCGCATCCAGGTGTGCACGTGGCGGTGGGCGGTGTCGGAGGCGACGACCCAATACCGATCCTCGTCGAGCTTCGTGACCGTCAGATCGGCCTCGAGCGTGCCGCCCTCGTTGAGCCATTGCGTATACGTGATTTGTCCGGTCTGGGCGTCGACGTCGTTCGCCGAGAGGTGATTGAGGAGCCTGCCCGCGTCGCGTCCCTGGACGAGGAACTTCGCCATGAAGCTCATGTCCATGAGGATCACGCCCTGGCGCGTCGCCTCGTGCTCTGCTCGCCAATGGGGAAACCACGAAGGGCGGCCCCAAGACAGCCTGTCGACCGTCGGGCTCGTCCCCTCGGGCGCGTACCAGTCGGGGCCTTCCCAGCCGCTCACGTCCTTGAAATAGGCCCCTTTCGCGGCGAGCCGGTCGTGGAGCGCCGACTTCTTCGCGCCGCGCGCGGTCATCATCGAGCGCGTCGGATAATGGCATTGATAGACCATTCCGAGCGACTCCACCGTACGCGTACGACGGTATTCGGGGTTCGATTGATAGGTGTGGAGCCGGTCGATGTTGAACCCCGTCACGTCCACGTCGGGGCGGCCGGTCATGATCCAGTGCGCGAGCACGCGCCCCAGACCGCCGCCGGTGAGGATGCCGATCGAGTTGAGCCCGGCGGCGACGAAGTAGTTTCGGAGCTCGGGCGCCTCGCCGACGATGGGCTGTAGATCGGGGGTGAAGCTCTCGGGACCACAGAAGAACTTCTTCACGCCGACCTCGAGCGAGGCGGGGACGCGGCGCATGGCCTTCTCCACGTAAGGGCCCATTCGCTCCCAGTCGGGCTGGATCTCGCCGAAGGAGAAATCCTCGGGGACGCCCTCGATCTGCCAGGGCGCGCACACGGGCTCGAAGAGGCCGACCATGAGCCCGCCGACCTCCTCTCGGAAATAGCCATACGAGCCAGGGTCCTCGAGCACCGGGAAGGACGCCTCGAGCCCGGGGATCTTCTCGGTGATGAGGTAATAGTGCTCAGCCGACTGGTTGGGGATGTTGACGCCGGCCTTCGCGCCGAGCTGCCTCGCCCACATGCCGGCGCAGTTCACGACGTATTCGGCCTCGATGTCCCCGTGCGGCGTGGAGACGCCCGTGACGCGTCCGCGCTTCGTGAGCAGGCCCGTCACCGGGACTTGCTCGAGGATCGTCGCCCCCTGCATGCGAGCGCCCTTGGCGAGCGCCATCGTGAGATCGACTGGGTTCGCGCGCCCGTCCTCCTTCACGTAGAAGCCCGCGAGGAGATCGTCGGTGTGCGCGAGGGGGAAGAGATCTTTCACCTCCCTCGGCGAGATCTCGTGGACGTCGACGCCGCAGATCCGGTTGAAGGCCGAGACGCGGCGGTACTCTTCGAGGCGATCCGCGTCGGCGGCGACCTCGATGAACCCGACGGGCTTGAATCCGGTCGACAGCCCCGTCTCCGCTTCGAGTCGCGCGTAGAGGTCGCGCGTGTATTTGCGCATTTCGGTCGACGTCTCGGAGGTCGAGCCGAAGGTGACGATGAGGCCCGCCGCGTGCCACGTCGTGCCCGACGTGATCTGATCTCGCTCGAGGAGGACGACGTCCTTCCAGCCCGCGTGGGCGAGGTGGTAGGCGACCGAGCAACCGATCACGCCTCCACCGATGACGACGACGCGCGCGTGCTTCGGCAGGCTCTTCGTGGACATGAGGGCCGCGAGCATACCGAAAAAAGGGCTGCGCACCGACGCCAGCTCGCCCCGCGGAGGCCTCGATGGCCCCCGTGGGGCCGTCCAGTCGGACTCGATCCTTCTTTCCCGCCGCGACGCGGGCGCGTGGGCTCTTCCTTCGGAGGTTCATCACGTTTCGAGCTCGCTCGCGCTGACGCGCTTCATTTCGAGTAGCGCTCGACCACCCCGCGGAGGTCGACTGCGAGGCCGACGAGCTCCTCGGAGGCGGCCTCGGTGCGCGAGGCTCCCTCGGAGGTCTCCCGCGCGCGCTCCGCGGTCGCCTGGATGTGGGTCGCGATCTCGGAGCTGCCCTGCGCGGCCTCGGAGATGCTGGCGCTGATGTCCCGCGTCGTCGCGCTCTGCTCCTCGACCGAGCTCGCGATCGTGACCTGGATTTCGCAGACCTGGCCGATGATGCCGGAGATCTCGCCCATGGCCGACACGACGCAGCCCGTGTCGTCCTGGATGGCCTCGATCTTCTGGCTGATGTCCTCGGTCGCCCGCGCGGTCTCCTTCGCGAGCTCCTTCACCTCGTTGGCGACCACGGCGAAGCCCTTGCCGGTCTCCCCGGCGCGCGCCGCTTCGATCGTGGCGTTCAGCGCGAGGAGCTTCGTCTGCTGTGCGATCGCGGTGATGACCCGGATGATCTTGCCGATCTCGGAGCTGCTCTCGCCGAGCTTCGCGACCGTCGCGCGCGTCGCGTCGGCGACGGCGACGGCGTGCTTGGCGACGCGGGTCGCGTCCGAAGCGTTGCGCGCGATGTCGCGGATGCTCGTCGTCATCTGCTCGCTCGCGCCGGCGACGCTCTGCACGCTCCGACACACGAGCTCGCTCGCCATGCACGCGTCGCTCGCCTGTCGGGCCGTGGCCCCCGCGCTCTCGGACATCCGCCGGCTCACCGCCGTCAGCTCTCCGCTCGAGGCCGCGAGGGACCGCGAGCTCTCGTTGATCCGGGCCATCGTGTCGCGCAGCGACGCGATGATCCTCGCCATCGCGTCGCCGAGGTTGCCCGGGACGCGCTCGTCGAGCGCGGCGTCGCCGAGGCGGCCGTCGGCGAGGGCGTTGGCTTGCCGGAGGAGCGTCGCGACTTGCCCCTTGAGCTGCCCGACGAGCTCCGTCTTGTCCGCCTCCGGGGGCGCGTCGAGGGCCTCCACCGAGAGCCCGATCGACTCGAGCGTGGCCATGAAGAACGAGTCGCCGATCGCCTGCAAATCGAGGTTGAAGACCTTGCCGACCGCGTCGCACGCTCGCTCGAGGAAGACCGCGTCGTCGTACGAGCGGCGCAGGTGCTGCCGTGTCAGCCGCAGGTACTCCGCGTACGAGCCGACGTACCATTTGAACGGGAGGCCGACCGCGTCGTGCACCGCGCCGATCGCGAGGCGCGACTCGACGTACTCGACGCCGTATCGCGATCGAGCGCCGTCGAAAGCGGAGCGGAAGTGCGCGGCCTGCACCGACTCGAGCCGCTTCCTCAGCTCGGGCAACGTCGTCGCGCGGCGTGCGGCGAGGGCCTCCAGGAACGCACGCGTCGGCGCGAACGAGAGCTGCGCGTCGTAGAACTCCTCGGCGATGGCGGCGGCGTTCTGCTCCGCCCACGGGACGAGCTTCGTGAGGAGCGCGCAGTCCGCGTCGTCGAGCTTCAAGAGCGCGCGTCGAAGCGCCACGTTGTGCTCGTTGATCCCGTATCGATCCGTGATGCGTCCGTTCACGCGGGGCGCCGCAGGCCGCGTCGCGCTCGACGACCGAGGGGGCAGCGTACGGCTCTCTGTCTGGGACGACTGCATGGGAGACTCCTTCGACGGGATGGGGCGCGCTGCGCCGTGGAGGGTCGAGGCGCGCTCGACGCATGGGCGAGTCGCTTCGCAACCGTCGTGCCGCGCGCGCGTCCGCGTCCGACCCGCGATTCTCCGCGCGAAGCCGAGGCGGACCGTCGCGCGACGCGGGGGCGCGGGCGTCGGCGCCTTGGCTCCTTCGCCGAGATCGTCAGCCGGTTGACGCGCGGCGCGGACGTCGTTTCGCGCCCTTGGACCGCGAGCGTGAGCGTCAGCGCGTTGACGACGTCGACGGGCGCCAGCGCCTTGACGGTCCGCGGCGCGCGCGGGCCCAGCGCGCCCGCGTCGCGACCTAGCGTCGGCGCGCGAGGAGGCGCGGGATCTCGGCGACGAGGCTCGCCTTGTGCAGCGGCGCGCGGCTGATCCGCTGCAGGAAGCTCCTCGTCCGAGGCGTCGAGGCGCCGTCGGTCACGAAGACGACGCGGTCTCGGAGCGCGGGCCTCTCCTCGCAGAGCTCCTCGAAGAAGTCCATGCCGGTCCCCTGCGGCAAGAGGAGGCTCACGACGACGAGATCGATGTCCTCGCCGGAGCGAACGCGGCTCATCGCGTCGGCGGCCGTCCGCGCGATGGTCACGTGATGCACCTCGAAGAGGGCGCGTCGGAAGGCGCTGGCGAAGGCCGGGTCGTCGTCGAGCACGAGGACGTGCCGAGACGCGCTCCGCGTGGGCTCCGCGTCGACCTCCGGCGCCGCCGACGACGTCGACGGGGCGGAAGGGAGGCGGAGTCGAAACGTCGTGCCGTGACCTTCGACGCTGTCGACCACGATGCTGCCTCCGAGCCACTCGACCGCGCGCTTGACCGACGAGAGGTCGCGCGTCGGGCGATCGACGTCGCCGCCCGCGACGGGCTCGAACAGCCGCGCGCAGTCCTCGGCGCTCAGGCCGGCGCCCGAGTCCGACAGCTCGATCACGACGAAGTCGCGCTGGCGTGTCGCGGAGAGGCGCACCTCGTTGTGCTCGGCGTTGCCTTCGTCGATCGCCGTCGCCGCCGTCAGCATCAAGAGAAACAGGATCTCCGCGAGCTCGCGCCGCGTCGCGCGCACCGCCACGCCCTCCGGGATCTCCAGCACGAGCCGCGCGCGGTGGTGGATCTCGCTCCGGAGGAGCGACACCACCGCGCTCACCGCGGAGCCGAGATCGGTCGAGCCGTCCCCCTCGAGCTCCGGTCGGAAGAAGGCCTGCAGCTCGAGCACGACGTCGCGCGCTCGCGTGGCGCAGTCGGTGGCGTCGAGGAGAGCGCTGCGCAGGCCCGCGAGGTCGACGCCCTCGAGCGCGGGCGCGCCCGGCTTCTTGACCCCGCTCGCCCGCTGGAGCTCGCTCGACGAAAAGGACAGGTTCGCGATGAGCGTCGCGAGCGGTCCCATGATCTCGCGCGACACCGCCCCGGCGATGCGACCGAGCGCGGCGAAGTGCTCGAGCTCGTCGGCGCCGAGCCTCGCCGCGGACGGGACGACCGCGGCTCCGTAGCCGCGCTCGCCGTCCTCCAGCGCGACGGGATCGGCGTGGAACGAGAGCCCGAGGAGGCGACCTCCTCGGCCGAGCACCCGTCCCACGAACCGGTCGGAGCGGCCCGCGCATACGCGCGCCACGTGCGCGGAGAACGCGCCGCGATCGGGCGGCGCGAGGTGCTCGCCGAGCGCTTCGCCGAGGAGCAGCGGGCCTCCGATCGACTGGCCGAGCGCGTCGTTCGTCGCTCGCACGAGGCCCGCCTGATCGAGCACCACGAAACCCACGGAGGAACCTCGGACGAGGCGCTCGAGGCTCGCCTGCGACGCGCGTGCGCCGTCCCCGCTCTTGGACCCTCCCATTGGACAAATCCATATCACACGGACGGGTGCGCCCTCCGCCGTCTCCGCACGAAACGTGAGGTCCGCTCGCTCGCCGTGGTCGTGGTTGCTCGGAGGTTCGACTGTCATTAAGGAGCGTCGAGGTCCTCGCGATGAACGTCGTCAGCGCTCACGATCCCCCCGCCTGCGCGGGTCGTCGCGTGCTCGTCGCCGAGTCGGGGCGGGCGGAGGCAGCGGAGCTCGAGGATCGCATGCGCCAGATGGACTGCGAGCTCGTCGGCGTCGTCACGCGCGGCGAGGAGCTCGCGGCCGCGATCGAGAGCGCGCGCCCGGACGTCTTGCTCCTCGACGTGTGGCTCGCCGGCGAGGTCGACGTCGGCGCCGCGCTCCGCGCCGTCGAACAGGCGCACCGGCCGAGCGTCATCGTTGTCTCCGACGACTCGGACGACGCGACCCTGGCGCGCGCGAGCGAGAGCGAGCCGGACGGCCATCTGGTCAAGCCCTTCGACGAGCGGCTCCTGCGCGTCACCGTCGAGCTCGCGATCCAGAAGCGACGGGGCCGGCTCGCCGAGCAATGCAGGCGTCGCTCGGAGCGTCGGCTCTTCACGATGCTCGAGTACTCTCAGGACGGCGTGGTCGCGATCGACCCTCGCGGCAACATCGGGATCTTCAATCGGCGCGCGGAGGAGATCTTCGGTTGGTCGGCGACCGAGATCGTCGGCCGCCCCCTCGACGTGCTCTTGCCGCCCGAGCACCGAGCGTCGCACCCGCTGCACGTCGACCGCTTCGCGAGCTCGTCGCGCGCCGGTCAGCTCGCGGCGAATCGCGGGGAGCTCGTCGGTCTGCGCAAGAACGGCGAGGTCTTCCCCGTCGAGATCGCGATCGCCAAGACGCAGTTCGAGGACGAGGCTTGGATCTGCGCGCACGTGAGGGATCTGACGGCGCGCCACAGGCTCGAGGCTCAGGTCGTCGCGGCCGAGAAGGCGGCGGCCGTCGGCCGGCTCGCGCTCGGCGTCGCGCACGACTTCAACAACATCCTCACGGCGATTCGCGTCGACCTGTTCGTCCTCGAGAGCGCGACCGAAGAGGCTCGCGGCGGCGCGCTGCGCGAGATCGACGCAGCGATCAAGCGGGGCACGGCGCTCGTGCGGCAGGTCCTCGGCTTCGCCCGTCGCGGGACCGGCGAGACGCGGCGCCTCTCGCTCACTCGCTACCTCGAGGAAGCGGAGAGCCTCGTCCGCGTGCTGCTCGGTGGCCGCTCGAGCCTCAAGCTCCGCTTGCCCCAGGAGGACCTCACGATCGAAGGAGAGCCGACGCGACTCGAGCAGGCGCTGGTGAACCTCGTCGTGAACGCACGCGACGCGATGCCCTCCGGCGGCGAGCTCCGGCTGCGCGCCCACCGCGCGCACCTCGACGAGCCGAGGGCGACCGTCGCCGGCACGCTCTCGCCCGGGGACTACGTGGTGCTCGTGATCGAAGACTCGGGCGTCGGGGTCTCCGACGACGTCAAGGAGCACATGTTCGAGCCGTTCTTCACCACGAAGCCGGAGGGCCGCGGGACCGGCCTCGGCCTCTCCATCGTCGAGAGCGTGATGCGAGAGCATCGCGGTGGCATCGAGGTCGAGACGCGACACGCCCTCGGCACCACCTTCCGGCTCTGGTTCCCCGAGGCGCCCGACGGCGCGCGGCCCGCGACGGACCGACCGCGCTCCGCGCCGCCTGCCCACACGAGCGCGCGGCTCTCGGTCCTGCTCGTCGAGGACGACGACGCGCTCCGCATCCCGCTGGCCCTCATCCTGCGACGCGCCGGCTACGGCGTGACGACGGCCAGCGAGTTCGGTGAAGCGCTACGGCTCGTCGAGGGCGGTCTTTCGCCGGACGTCCTCGTGAGCGACGTGTCGCTGGGCGGCCTCGACGGCGGCGATCTCGCGCTCCGGGTGGCGGCGCTCGTTCCTTCGGTCTCGGTCCTCCTCCTCACGGGGGAGACCTCGCACGTCCCCGGGGCCGATCGGTGGGACGTCCTGCGAAAGCCGTTCGAGGTGCGCGAGCTGCTCGCTCGCCTCGATGCCGCTCACGGCGGCGACGCCGAGGCGACGCGCGAGCGAGGCCGCTAGCCCTCAGCCCGAGACCTTCGCGGTGAGGGCGCGGACCGATCGGAGCGCGTGGTCCACCGCCTCGAGGCACAGCGCTCGATCCTCCACGCCGAGCGGCGCGCTCGCCTCGCCGAGCACGGCCCGCAAGAGCTCCAGGTTCACGAGCGTGCCGGCGAGCGCGTTGTTCGTCTCGTGCGTGGGGCACGCGGTCGCGTCCGGCGTAGGCCGCTCCGTGCCCGCCGCGAGGGGCGCGTCGCTCGGCTCGCGCGCGTCGTGTCGCTCGGAGGGGCGCCGCGTCATCTCACTCGCCCTTCGACGGCGCGCCGCGCGCCCGCGCGACGTCGATGCCGTACGCCTTGATCTTCTGGTAGAGCGTGCTCCTCGGCACGCCCAGCCGCCGCGCCGCGGCCTCCACGCGACCCTGCTCGAGCTGCAGCGCCTCCTCGATCGACGCGCGCTCGATGTCCGAGAGCGTCCGGCGCATCGACGGCGACGACGCGACCGAGCGATCTCGGTCGAGGTCGTCGAAGCGCAGGTCGTCGGCCGTGATCAGGCGGTCCGGAGCGCGCAGCACGGCGCGCTCGAGCACGTTCCTCAGCTCCCGCACGTTGCCCGGCCAGTCGTGATCGAGGAGCCGCTCGAGCGCCGCGTCCGAGAGCCCCGGCGCCGAGAGCGCTCGTCCGCTCGACAGCGATCGCAAGAGATGGCGGGAGAGCTCGGGGATGTCCTCCCTTCGCTCTCGCAGGGGCGGGACGCGCAGCGCGACCGTGCTGATGCGGTAGTAGAGATCGCCTCTGAACTCGCCGCTCCGCATGCGCGCGCCGAGGTCGCGATGCGTCGCGGTGATGATCCGGACGTCCGTCGTCCGCTCACGGCTCTCGCCGACGCGGCGGAAGCGCTTCTCTTCGAGCACCTTCAAGATCTTCGCCTGCACCGGGCCGTCGATGTCCCCGATCTCGTCGAGGAAGAGCGTGCCCTCGTCCGCATACTCGAAGAGGCCCTCCTTCGCGGCGTAGGCGCCGGTGAACGCGCCGCGCTCGTGACCGAACAGCTCGCTCTCGACGAGCTCCCGCGTGAGGGCAGCGCAGTTGAGCTCGACGAAGCGCCGGTCGCGCCTGGATCCGAGCTCGTGGATGCGGCGCGCGACGAGGCTCTTGCCCACCCCGGTCTCTCCGACCAGGAGCACGGACGCCTCCGAGTCGCGGAGGCGCTCCACGTCCTCGCGGAGGCGTCGCATGATGGGCGACGAGCCGACGAGCGGCTCGTCGACGCGCTCCGTCGTCGGCGCGACCGGTGCCCGGCAGGCCTCCAGCGACGACCGGTGCCGGGCGCGCGTGGCGGACGAGCAGCTCGTAGAGCTCCTCCATGCGCACGGGCTTCGTCAGAAACTCGTCGGCGCCGCGCTTCACCGCGGTGACGGCGATCGGGATCGAGCCGTGGCCCGTGAGGACGATGATCGGGACCGAGGGCCTGCGCGCGCGCATCCTCTCGAGCAAGCCGAGCGCGTCGCCGTCCGGGAGCTGGTAGTCGAGCAGCACGACGTCGGGATCCACGAACGCGTCGAGCGCCTCGGCGCACGAGCGCGCCTCGATCACCTCGTGCCCTCGCTTGCCGAGGAACGTCCGGATGCCGAATCGAACTCCGTCGTCGTCGTCGACGAGGAGGACGGTGGGCTTGCGGACCTTCGTCGGCATGGATGCTCGCGTAGCATGTTTCCATGGCGCGCCCTCGGGACGCCACGCTCGCGTGGTGTCGTCCAAAATCCAGACGAGACGTCTGCGATGCGGACGAATTTCTGCCGCGGCGTGAGGTGTCGGCTCCGGGCCTCGCGCGGTGAACGCACCCCGAGGGAGCTGCGCGGGCTCGTGGCAAGGAAGGTGCTTGCTCGGCCCGAGCCCCCGATGAACGAAGCCCGAGCGAGAGTCGTCCATGCCGGTGCCGCCCGGCGCGTGCGTTGGCCGCTCGACCGCATCGCCGCCGTCGCGGACGCGCCGGAGGACCTCGACGGAGCGAGGCTGCCTCACCCCGTCGCGCTCCACGTCGCCTCCGCGGACCTCGCGCGCGGCTCGTTCGGCGCGGTGCCGCGTCACGTGTGCCCCGCGCTCTCGGCGTTTTCCCTCGTCGACACCATCGCCGTCGCGCGCACGATCGATGCGGCCCAGCGCTCGGGGTGCTCCGTCCTGACGCTCGCGTGGTCGGCGCCGCTGCCGGAGGCGATCCTCGCGAGCTACCTCGTCTGGGTCGGCGCGCCGACGCGTCACGCGTTGTCGGCGATGATGAGGCACGTCCCCGCCGATCCGCGCAGGGACGCGAGCGAGGCCCTGGTTCGCGCGCTCGGGAGGCACCTCGGGCGATGACGACGCAACGGCGTGACGCTCCACCGGGCCTCGTGGCGCTGCTCGACCAGCTCCCCGACGCGATCCTCGTCTGCGCGCGCGGCGGGAAGGTGATCCACGCGAACGAGCGCGTGTTCGCCCTGCTCGGGTACCGAGCGTCGGAGATCGTCGGCCGACCCGTCGAGATCCTCCTGCCCGAGTCGCTGCGAGGGATGCACGAGCGTCTGCGTGAGCAGTACGAGGCGGCGCCCGTGACGCGGCCGATGGGCAACCGGCCCGACCTCGCCGCGCTCGATCGCGACGGCAACTGGGTTCCGGTCGACGTCTCGCTCGCGCCCGGCCCCGGTCCGGATCAGGTGCTCGTGTGCCTCCGCGACGCGCGCGTGCGCATTCGCCACCAGCGGGAGCTGGCGTCGACCGCGGCCGAGCTGCGCATCGAGCGCGACGCGCTCGATCGGCTCGCGAGGGAGCTGACCGAGAGCCAGTCGCGCACCCTGGCGATGTTCGAGGCGATCCCCGCGGGCCTCGTCGTGCTCGACTCCGCGACCCGGGTGCTGCGCATGAACCGCGCGGGCTGGCACACGCTCACCGGGGAGTCGGGCGCGCGCGAGCCTGCGTCGAGGTTCGTCGAGCACCTGTGCCCCGAGCATCGCGGGCGCTTCGTCGCTCACGTCGCGGGCGTCGTCGGAGGCCGCGCCGAGACGGCGACGGTCGAGACCGTCGGTGGTCGCCTGCTCGAGCTGCACGCGACGCCGGTCCTGTTCGCCGGCGGCGCCGCCGCGGACCTCGCCGTCCCGACCGCCGTCACCGAAGAGGCCAAGCTGCGCCGACGCGTCGCGCTCGCCGAGCGCATGGCGTCGATGGGGACGCTGGCGGCGGGCCTCGCGCACGAGATCAACAACCCGCTCACCGTCGTCGCCGGGAACCTCGAGCTCTTGCTCGCCGAGCTCGTCGACTCCCCAGAGGGACGCCGCTGGCCCGAAGGGCTCGAGATGCTCCGGGAGGCCTCGGAGGGCACGGCGCGGATCGCGCGGCTCGTGCGCGATCTGCGTGGGATGAGTCGACCGGGAGACGAGGCGGTGGGGCCCGTGGACGTGAACCGCGTCGTCCAATGCGCGGCGTCCCTCGCGCGCAACGAGATCCGCGCGCGGGCGAGCCTCTCGGTCGACTACGGCGCGGTGCCCGCCGTGCGCGGCAACGAGGCGAAGCTCGTCCAGGTGGTCACGAACCTCCTCGTGAACGCCGCGCACGCGATCACCG
>CAYYKK010000141.1:0-6541 GCA_964467935.1 uncultured Polyangiaceae bacterium | reverse complement strand
TCGTTCACGAGGACGAGTTCGAGAACAGCATGTACGCGATCACCGAGGGGCGCGCCGATCGCCACCGCATCACGGTCTCGACGAGCGTCGCGCCCGATCAGCGCGTCGTCATCTCGGTGACCGACGACGGCTGCGGCATCCCGGACGACGTGATCCCGCGCATCTTCGATCCGTTCTTCACGACGAAGGACGTCGGGCAGGGGACCGGCCTCGGGCTCGCCATCGCGCACGACATCGTCAGCCAGCACGGAGGCGAGATGGAGGTCGTCTCGCGCGTCGGCCTGGGCAGCACGTTCCGCGTGATCCTCGGTCGCTCGTCGGGCTCACGCTGGCCCGCGGTCACCTCCGCTCCCGCCCCCGCGGAGGCGCCGAGGCGTCGGCTGCGCGTCCTCGTCGTGGACGACGAGCGGAGCGTCGTCGCGGTCGTGCGTCGCTGCCTCGAGGACGAGCACGACGTCGAGGGGTTCACCGAGGGGCGCGCGGCGGTGGCGCGCCTCGCCGAGGACGCGGCGTTCGACGTGATCCTCTGCGACGTGATGATGCCCGATCTCCCCGCGGACGCCGTGCTCGAGGAGGTGACGCGGGTCGCGCCGTCGCTCGTCGGGCGCGTGGTGCTCATGACCGGCGGCGCTTACACCCACCGGGCGAAGGCGCTCGTCGAGTCGGGGCGCTGTCCGGTGCTGCACAAGCCGCTCGGCGTCGCGGAGCTGCGCGCCGCGGTGGCGGAGGCGGCGGCGGCGCGAGCGAGCGAGGCACCGATCGCGCGGCCCTCGGCGACGCTGCGAGAGCTGTGACCTGAGCCGGTCGACGCGACGCGCGCACGGCGCGCGGGCGGGCAGTGACGTGATGGGGGCCTTCGCCGGCGCGAGCGGGCACGCGTCGAGCTCGGCGCGGCGGGCGAGGAGGCGCACGCCCTCGGCGACGACCACGCCGTCGTCGGCGACCCACACGCTGGCGAACGGCGCGTCCTCGTTCGCGAGGTCGATCTGCGCGCCCGGCTGCGCGGCGCCGACGGTGAAGCGCTCGCCGCCGAGCTCCGCGACGAGCGGCACTGCGCGGTCACAGACGCGCGATTCGAGGACGCCCGTGCGCCCTCGCGTGCGACCGCGGCTCCCGAGGAGCCCCGAGCCCCGGTCGCCGTTGTGATCGGACAGCCAGCGCGTCGGGACGTACCCCACGAGGTAGGCGTCCTCGAGCTCGATGGCGACGTGCGCGTAGTCCCCTTCGCGGGCGAGCTCGACGGCGAGACGCTCGTCGTCGGGATCGAGCGTCGCGAGCGGCTTGCCAAGCGGCGCGTCGCTCACGGTGATCTTGCGGTGCGCCGCGAGCCACCGCGTGACGCGCCGGTTCGTCACGCCCGCGAGGCCGTCGAGCGGATCGAAGCGCACGACATCGAGCGAGAGCGCGTCGCACGGGAGGGTCGCGGTGGCCGGCGTCGAGAGGTGCGCGCCCGGCTCGTCGAGGGTGACGGTCGCCTCTCGCTCTCGCCCCGCCGTCCAGCGGAGCGCCGTGCGGGCCTTCGGGATGAGGGGACCCAGGAGCACGCCGCGGCTCGGCAGGAGCGTGAGCCGCGACGGATCGGCGTGCCCCTCGAGCGCGAGCGCGTGCCCAGTCACCTCCGCGAAGGCGCTGGTCTCGTCGGTCGAGCCGACACCGAACGTGAGCACGACGGGTAGGCCCGGGTTGAACCAGCCGAGCTCCGCGCCGCCGCGCGCGATGCGCAGCGAAACGGGCCCGCGGCTCGCGTAGGCCGCCGAGGTGGAGGGGCAGGAGGCGCCCAGCGGGCGAGAGAGCGCGGGCGGGAGCGGCGCGAGCGCCGGCGCTGGCGGCGCCTCGGTCGGCGGCGCGAGGGTGGGCTCCGTCACCGCCTCGGCGGCAGGCGCGGCGTGGCTCGGTTCCGGCGCCGCGGCTCGCCCGGCTGGCGGACCCACGCACGCGGTGATCGCGCCGGACGAGAGGACGAGCGCGAGGGCGCGCGCGACGATTCGTGTCGCGAGGCGGCGCATCACGCGCGGCCCAGGCGACTCAGCGCCTCGGCCGCTGCCCGCTCGCCGCTCGACAGGGCGCCGTCGATGTACCCGCTCCAATGGGTCGCGGTCTCGGTGCCCGCCCAATGCAGGAGATTCACCTCTTCGCGAAGCGCGCGTCCATATTCGGTCCAGACGCCGGGCGGACAATAAGCCCCATAACAGCCGCGCGCCCATTCGTCCTTTTCCCAGGCCTTGTCGACGTACGCTAATGGCTTGTCTGCGCGCGCCCCGAAATACCGTGTCAGGCAGGCGAGGACGGTCGCGCGCCGCCGCGGCTCGTCCTGTCGAGCGAGCTCGCGCGCCGCGTCGGCCTCGACGAAGCCGAGCAGAACACCCGGTGATCCGGCCTTCGGCGAGTTGTCGAAGGTGACGTGCACCGGCCCTTCGTCGCTGACGCACATGCCGCTCAGACCTTCCCTCCGCCAAAAGGGCTCTTCGTAGACGGCCATGCATTTCATCGCCGCGCCCATCGGCGTCTTCTTCGAGAGCGCCGCGCGGGCCGCGGGCAGCGCCGGCTCGAAGGTGAGCTCCGCGAGCAGCGCGGGCGGGAGGGTGATGATCGCGCGCCGAGCTCGCTGCGCGCCGCCGTCGCACTCCACGGTCACGCCCGACGCGTCACGGAGGACGCGGCGCGCGGGCGTCGAGAGCGACACGTCGAGCCCCTCGGCCATCGCGTCGGCGAGCCGCTGCATGCCGCCGACGACGCGCGTGTCCTGCGCCCCGTCCTCGGCGTCGAGGAGCCGATCCAGATCGCCCCCGGAGTGGATGTAGAAGAGCGCGTGGAGGAGCGACATCTCGCTCGACTTCTCGGCGAACACCGTCTCGAGCCCCACCTCGAACAAGCGCCGCGCGGCGCGCACCGGGAGGTTCCTGTCGAGCCACGCGCCGAAGCTCTCGGAGTCCCACTGCCGCGCGCTCGTCGCCTCCCACGGCGCGTCGAGGGGGACCTTCTTGCTCATGCGCTCGAGCCGGAGCTGGGCCCAGCCGATGTTGAGGAGGGCGGGCAGCGCGAGGCGCGGGATCGTCCCCCGATAGCGCTTCTTCTCCCCCGCGACGAAGAGGAGGTTCTCTCCCGCGGTGTGGGTTCGGAACGTCTCGAGCCCGTAGCGCTCGAGGTAGTGCAGCAAGCGGTTCTGCGTGGGGCCGGCCCACTGTCCGCCGAGATCGATCGCGAGGCCGGGGACCTCGGGGATCGTCGTCGTGAAGACGCGGCCGCCGACGCGATCGCGGGCCTCGAGCACGCGCACGACGAGCCCCGCGTCGTGGAGCGTGCGCGCGGCAGCGAGCCCCGCGAAGCCCGCGCCGAGGACCACCACGTCGACGGGGGAGAGCTCGCTCGCGGTCATCGGTCGAAGCCTACGCGAGAGGGACGCGGGACGCCGTCGAGGAGATCGAGCGCGCGCCAATAGACGTCGAACGGGCCGGCCCGTCGCGACGGCGGCGCGGCCGACACGCGATCGAGCCACCCCGGCAGCGCTGCGCGGTGCTCCTCGAACAGCGCCGATGCGCGCGCCGCGTCTGCGCGCGTCGCCCCGAGGAGCGCGTCGTGCTCCAGCGCGTCGCGGAGGGGCTCGAGCAGAGGACGTCGCTGCGCCTCGTCGCGCAGGACCGCGCGGTGGAGCCGCTCGTGGCGCCAGAAGAGGCTCTCGCCGTCGAAGCGGCGCTCGCCGGGCGGAGGGCCGGTGTCGACCTGTCCGCGACCGAGCGGCACCGGCTTGAGCACCGAGAGGCAAGGGGAGGACGTCCCGGTGAAGAGGTGCAAGCGCTCTCGCGCGCCGAGCCGCACGATCATCGAGGCCGTCGTCTGCCCCGCCGTGCGCGTCGGCAGGTACGAGGCGTGCGCGCAGGGCGAGGTGATCCGGAGCCCCTGCCTCGCGGAGTGGCCCGCGTGATCGCGCAGCGCCCTCGCGAAGGCGGCGACGCTCCGCGGCGCGGCCCCGAGCATGCGCGCGGTCGTGACGCGGCGCGCGCCGCCGCCGGACAAGAGACCGAGCGCGCGATCGGCGAACGCGTCCCGGAACCGGAGCGGCTCGCCCCGCCTGCCGAACCCTCGCGCGCGCGCGTGCTCGATCGTGCCGGGACCGAAGCGCGTCGCCTCCTCGCCGAGCGTGAGGACGTTCGACGAGGTGCGCGTTCCCTCGACGCGCGCCGCCGCCCAATAGGGCCCCGCGGTCTCCAGCAGCCACGCTCCCCGCGGGTCGGCGATGAGGAACGCGTCGTGGTAGCGGAACGAGGCGTTTCGATGTCCGCACCGCCCGCCCTGGCCGTAGCGCCCGATCATCCACGTGATGACGTCGAGCGCGTCGTCCGCGCTCGTCGCGCGCTCGAGCGCGATGCGCAGGAGGTCCATGCCCGTGAGCCCTTTGTCCGCGACGGGGATCCGCGTGAAGAGCGCCTCGTTGCCGATGGCGACGCCGCGCTCGTTGACGCCCATCTCCGCGCCCCACATCCACGCGGGCCGGGAGATCGCGACTTCGAGCGTCGCGGTGGCCTCCGGGATCTCGACGTGCGTCGCGCGGAGGACCCGCGACCGCGGCACCGCCGCGAGGTGGTGCTCGACGAGCTGCGCCTCGCTGGGCTCGCGATCGCTGTTCTTCGCGAGCCAGACGTCGCCGCTCTCGCCCGGCGCCGGCACGCTCACCATCGTGTCGCACATGGTCTTGGCGCGGGAGTGTATGCTGGGGGGCTCCGAGCGGATACGGGGTGGCGGGGGAGCATGGTGGAGGGACGACGAGATCCAGCCGACGACGCGGGCGCCTGCGCGAGCGACGTGCTCGACGCGCACCCGGACGCGACGCTCGTCGTCGTGGGCGGGGTCGTCGTCCGCGCCAACCGCGCGAGCCTGCGCATGTTCCAGGCGCCGCACGATCGCGTCGTCGGCCGCCGGCTCGCGGAGCTGCTCGTCGACGGGGACGGGGCGAGGCTCGGCCACTTCGAGGCGCAGCGCGCGGAGGGGTGGGCGCTGCCCGAGGCCTGCCAGATGCGCTTCGTCTGCGACGGGCGCGTCGCGACCGCGGACGTGCGCTTCGACTACATCGATCTCGGCGGCGCGCGGGCGCTCGTCCTCTCGGCGCGTGACGTGACGGATCAATCGCGCGCGGAGCGCCTCATCGCGGAGCTCGGGCACCTCATGAGCGACGCGGCGGCGATGGCGGGCGCCGATGCGCTGCTCGACGCGGGCGCGCCCGTGTTTCGGGAGCTCGGCTGGTCGATCGCGTTCACCGAGCTGTTCGACGGTTACTCGATCACGCGCCGCGTGCTCGCCGCGCCCGGCGATCCGGTGGGCGAGTACGGCCAGAGCCTCGTCGATCGCCGACTGTCGTTCGATGCGACGCCGGTGCTCGCCGAGGTCGTGCGCACGGGCCGCGCGATCTTCCTCGACAACGTGCCTGCGCTGCTCGACGGCGTCGCGAAGCACGCGGCGGCGCTCAGCGAGGCGTTGAGCCGCGCGAAGATTTCACGCACGGCGTGGGCGCCGGTGCGGGTTCGCGGACAGCTCTCGTACCTGCTCACGGTCGCCGGTGGCAGCATGACCGAGCACGACTTCGCAGCGATCCAGCTGCTCGCCGCGCAGGTGGGCGCAGCCATTCGCCTCGCAGAGCTCCGCACCGAGCTCGTGGCGCGTGAGCGGCTCGCCGCGGTCGGCGAGACGGCGGCGGTCTTGGCGCACGAGATGCGCAACCCGCTCGCGGTGATCGGCAACACGCTCGCGCTGCTGCGGCGTGGCGAGCGGTCTGCGAGCGACACGGAGCTCCTCGGCTACCTCGGCGCCGAGTTCGAGCGCATCCATCACCTCGTCAGGAACGTGCTCGTGTTCGTCGGGCCGCCTTCGGTCGCGACGAGCACCGACGTCTCGCTCGCGGATCTCGTCGACGAGGCGACGAGCGCGACGCGCCAAGACCCGGTGTTCGCGGCCGCCTCCGCGCGGCTCGAGGTCGACGTGCCCGCGTCGCTTCCGCGCGTGAGGGCCGAGGCGTCGACCCTCCGTCGGGCGCTCGTGAACCTGCTCGTCAACGCGCTCGAGCACGTCCCACGCGGCGGCCTCGTGCGCGTCACAGCGCGCCCCGAGGGCGAGCTCGTCGTGCTGCGCGTCATGAACGAGGGCGCGCCGATCCCGGACGAGATCGCGAGCCGCGTGTTCGCGCCGTTCTTCACCACGAAGCGCACGGGCACGGGACTCGGGCTCGCCGTGGTCAAGCGCATCGTCGACGACCTCGGGGGGCGCGTCGAGCTCGAGCGCGGCGCCGAGGGCATCACGTTCGCCGTGCGGCTCCGCGCCGCGTGACCGGCGCGGGCGACACCTACGATCGGGGCGAGTCGCCGGTCGCGCCCTCGTGGGGGGCGACGACGCCGACGACGATCGCCGGCTCCTTCGCGGCGGGCGTCTGCGCGCCGAAGCGCCGATCGAAGGCCCGGCTCGCGAGGGCGCCAGCGGCGACCATCGCGGCGAGCGGGACGACGACGGGCGCGCCGGCGAGGGTGACGCCCGTCGCCGCCACGACGGCGGACAC
>CAYYKK010000140.1:0-18095 GCA_964467935.1 uncultured Polyangiaceae bacterium | reverse complement strand
ACGTCCCGGGCGGCGCGGTCGATGCGGCGGAAGCGCTGCACGAGCTCGCCCAGCGACGACCGCGTGACGCCCGTGCACCCGCGGCGACCTTCGGACCCCACCGCGACGATCTCGCGCTCGACCTCGACGGGAGGCCGGCCCGCGCCGTCGCCTCGCAGGGCCAGCACCGCGCGCTCACCCTCGCGCTCAAAGCCGCCGAGTCGGCGGCCATTCGCCAGGCGACGGGCCTCGAGCCCGTCCAACTGCTCGACGACGTCTCCAGCGAGCTCGACCCGGCGCGGACCGCCGCGCTCTTCGCCTTCCTCGCCGAAGCGCGGGGTCAAACCTTCCTCACGACCACCCGCGCGGACCTCGTGCTGGCTCACCTCGAGAGCCCCTCCGACGCCCGGGTCTTTCACGTCGCGAAAGGGGCGATTTCCTCGGTGAAATGAGCGGTTTCGTCGGGTCCGAGAGCGCCCGAGAAAACCCCCTCCCGAGCTTGCTTCAGGGGCACAAAAAGCCTATGCAGAGAGGCCCTTTTCGGGCCGTTCCTCGGAGGGGTCAGCGCCCCTCCGGAGCGCATCCTCCACGAGCGGGCTCGGAGCCTTTCCGCCCCCGTCGCCCCGCCGTCAACGAGCCCCGACCGATGTCCGAAACCGCCTCCGTCAGCGTCGAAGCCCCGCCGCACGCCTACGATCACACCAGCATCACCGCGCTCGAAGGGCTCGAGGCCGTTCGCAAACGCCCGGGCATGTACATCGGCGACGTCCACGACGGCTCCGGTCTGCACCACCTCGTCTGGGAGGCGGTCGACAACGCCGTGGACGAGCACCTCGCCGGCGCGTGCAAGCGCATCATCGTCACGATCCATTTCGACGGCTCCGTCTCGGTCGAGGACGACGGGCGCGGGATCCCGGTCGGCATGCACGCGAAGGGCGTCAGCGCGGCGGAGGTCGTGATGACCGTCCTCCACGCCGGCGGCAAGTTCGACAACGCGAGCTACAAAGTCTCCGCCGGTCTCCACGGCGTCGGCGTGAGCGCCGTCAATGCGGTGAGCGAATGGCTGCGCCTCGAGATCAAGCGCGAGGGCAAGCTCTGGGTGCAGGAGTACGGGCGCGGCGCCCCCAAAGCGCCCCTCGCCGCCAAGGGCGACGCGGACACCACCGGCACGAAGATTCGATTCAAGCCCGATCCCACCATCTTCACCATCACCGAGTTCAGCTACGAGCTGCTCGCGAGTCGATTGCGCGAGCTCGCCTTCCTCAATGCGGGGCTCATCATCGACTTGATCGACGAGCGCGGCGAGACGCGCAACAACCGCTACGAATACCGCGGCGGCATTCAGGAGTTCGTGCAGCTCCTCAATGCGGCGAAAGAGCCGATCGTCGATACCGTCATTTCGCTCTCCGCGAGCGGCGACGCGAGCGGCGAGGCCGGCGGCAAGAACCTCGGCGCGCCCATCAACGTCGAGGTCGCGATGCAATGGAACTCCCAATACACGGAGGCCATCTATTGCTACACGAACAACGTCCACAACAAGGACGGCGGCACGCACCTCACGGGGCTCCGCACGGCGCTGACGAAGACCATCAATGGTTATGGCGCCACGCACAACCTCCTCAAAGACCTCAAGCAGGGTCTCCAGGGTGAGGACGTTCGCGAGGGATTGACGTGCGTCATCAGCGTCAAGCACCCGGATCCCTCCTTCGACTCACAGACGAAGTCGAAGCTCGTCTCGAGCGAGGTCAAAGGCATCGTCGAGAACGTGGTCGCGACCAAGCTCGGCGAGTTCTTCGAAGAGAACCCGAACGTCGCGAAGAAGATCGTCGAGAAGGCCGCCGTCGCGGCGAAGGCCCGCGAGGCCGCGCGCAAGGCGCGCGAGGTCATCCGCAAAGGAACGCTCGACGTCACCTCGCTCTCCGGCAAGCTCGCTGATTGCCAGTCGAAGGATCCCGCGGCCAGCGAGATCTACATCGTCGAGGGAGAGAGCGCCGGCGGCAGCGCGAAGATGGGTCGCGACCGCCATTTCCAAGCCATCCTCCCGCTCAAGGGAAAGATCCTCAACGTCGAGCGCGCGCGTCTCGACAAGATGCTGAGCTCGGCCGAGATCGGCACGCTCATCACGGCGCTCGGCTGCGGCATCAACGACGCGGGCGGCTTCGAGATCGACAAGCTCCGCTATCACAAGATCATCCTGATGACCGACGCCGACGTCGACGGCTCGCACATCCGGACGCTGCTCCTCACGTTCTTCTTCCGGCAGATGCCGGACGTGATCGAGAAGGGTTATCTCTACATCGCCCAGCCGCCGCTCTATCGCGTTCGCAAGGGCAAGAAGGATCTCTATTTGAAGGACCAGGGCGCGCTCGACGATTACCTCGTCCAGAACGCCGTCGAGGGCCTCGAGATCAAGGCGGCCTCGGGACCGGGCGTCATGGGCGCGCCGCTCTTCCGTCTCGCGCAGCGATTGCGACGTTTCCGCTCCGTGGTCAGCCACCTCGACAAGCGCGCCGATGCTCGCATCGTCGCCGCCGTCATTCGCTCGAGCGGCCTCAGCAGCGACGATCTGCGCGAGAAGCGGAAGCTCGAAGAGGCCCGCGAGAAGCTCGTCGACTATCTCAAGACGCGCTACCCGGATCTGTTCCCGCTCACGGCCAAGGTCGAGTGGGACACGACGCTCGGCGCCGGGCGGCTCGAGATCGCGCCTCGTCCGGGCGCCAACCTGCGCCCCGCCGTGATCGATGCTTCGCTCGTCGCGACCGACGAGTACCACGAGGCGTGGAGCATCGATCAGGACCTGCGCTCGATCGGCACTGCGCCGTTCAAGGCGGTGGGTGACAAGAGCGAGAGCGAGCTCGCGGACGGCGAGGCGCTGATGGACTTCCTCGAGGAGAGGGGCAAGAAGGGCATCGCGATCAGCCGCTACAAGGGCCTCGGCGAAATGAACGCCGACGAGCTCTGGGAGACGACGATGAACCCCGACGCGCGCACGCTCCTCCAGGTGCGCGTCGACGACGCGGTCACGACCGACGAGCTCTTCACCGTGCTCATGGGCGATCAGGTCGAGCCGCGGCGAGCGTTCATCGAGCAGAACGCGCTCCACGTGAAGAACCTCGACATCTGAGCGCCGCCTGACGCAGCGCCAGCGCGCGGCCTTCGCGTCGCGTGGCGTGCAACTCTTGCGGGCGGCGCAGCCCACGAGACCGGGAGGATTCCTCGATCCTCCATCGGCATTGGGTATGCATGCTCGAAAATAGGTCAAGGTCTCGACAGGGCAGGGCAGGGCCTTAGTTTCGTCGAGCCATGAGATTCGACCGCATGACGACCAAGGCCCAGGAAGCGATTCGTGGGTCCATCGATTTCGCCACGCGCCGGGGCAACCCGGAGCTCTATCCCGAGCACATCCTCCGAGAGCTCCTGCAGCAGGACGGAGGCATCGTCTCGCCCATCGTCACCAAGGCGGGCGGCAACCCCAAGGTGCTCGCCACCGAGCTCGAGAAGAAGCTCGGCGAATACCCCAAGGTGAGCGGCGCGGCGGGGGAGCCCGCGCTCTCGCGGCGTGCGCTCGCGATGTTCCAGCGCGCGGAGGACGAATCGAAGGCGCTGAAGGACGAGTTCATCTCGACCGAGCACCTCCTGCTCGGCGCGGCGAAGGTCGACCGCGACTTCATGGGTCTGCTCGAGAAGAGCGCGGTCACCTACGACAAGCTCGTCGCCGCGGTGGCCGCCGTGCGCGGGTCGCAGCGCGTGACGGACCGCGATCCCGAGGGGAAATTCCAGGCGCTGCAGAAGTACACGCGCGACCTGACGGGCGCGGCCCGCAAGGGAAAGATCGATCCGGTCGTCGGCCGCGACGAGGAGATCCGGCGCGTGATGCAGGTGCTCTCGCGGCGCACGAAGAACAACCCCGTCCTCATCGGAGAGCCCGGCGTCGGCAAGACCGCGATCGTGGAGGGCATCGCCCAGCGCATCGTCAACGGCGACGTCCCCGAATCTCTGAAGGACAAGGAGCTCTACGCCCTCGACCTCGCGAGCATGGTGGCCGGGTCGAAGTTCCGCGGCGAGTTCGAGGATCGTCTGAAGGCCGTCCTGGCGGAGATCGAGGCCTCGGAGGGCAAGATCATCCTCTTCATCGACGAGCTCCACACGCTCGTGGGCGCCGGCGCCGCCGAAGGCGCGATGGACGCCGCCAACATGCTCAAGCCCGCGCTCGCGCGCGGCGAGCTCCGCTGCATCGGCGCGACGACGCTGGACGAATACCGCAAGCGCATCGAGAAGGACGCGGCGCTCGAGCGACGCTTCCAGCCCGTCATCGTCAAGCAGCCGACCGTCGAAGACACCATCGCGATCCTGCGCGGCATCAAGGAGCGGTACGAGGTCCACCACGGGATCCGCATTCAGGACAATGCCCTCATCGCCGCCGCGACCTTGTCGCACCGGTACATCACCGAGCGCTTCCTCCCGGACAAGGCGATCGACCTCGTCGACGAGGCCGCGAGCCGGATCCGCATGGAGATCGACAGCCTGCCGACCCCGATCGACCAGATCGAGCGCAACCTCCTCAAGCTGCAGATGGAGGAGCAGGCGCTCGTCCGCGAGAGCGACAAGGCGAGCAAGACGCGCCTCGTCGAGGCGAAGCGCGAGATCGCGGAGATGCAGGAGCAGCGCGACGCCATGCGCGCGCAGTGGATGGCCGAGAAGGAGGTCATCTCGGAGCTTCGCGATCTGCCGCCGAAGCTCGAGGAGCTGCGGCTCGAGAGCGAGCGGGCGAAGCGCCGCGGCGACCTCGGGAAGGCAGCGGAGATCGAGTACGGCAAGGTGCCCGAGCTCGAGAAGCAGATCGAGCGATTGCGCGGCAAGCTCGCCGAGGTGCAGAAGACCCAGGCCTATTTGAAGGAAGAGGTGACCGACGAGGACATCGCGCAGGTCATCTCGAAATGGACCGGCATTCCGGTCAGCAAGATGCTCGAGAGCGAGATGCAGAAGCTCTTGCGTCTCGAAGAAGATCTACGCCAGCGCGTGGTCGGCCAGGAGGAGGCGCTCACGGCGATCTCGAACGCCATTCGCAGGTCGCGCGCGGGGCTCGGGGACGAGCGACGCCCCATCGGTTCGTTCATGTTCCTCGGGCCGACGGGCGTGGGAAAGACGGAGCTCGCGCGCGCGCTCGCCGAGCGGCTCTTCAATGACGAGCGGGCCATGATCCGCATCGACATGAGCGAGTATGGCGAGCGCCACGCGGTCGCGCGGCTCATCGGCGCGCCCCCCGGCTACGTCGGCTACGAGGAGGGCGGGCAGCTCACCGAGCCCGTTCGTCGCCGCCCCTACAGCGTGGTGCTCTTCGACGAGATCGAGAAGGCCCACCCGGACGTGTGGAACACCCTGCTCCAGGTGCTCGACGACGGCCGGCTCACGGACGGGCAAGGTCGGACCGTCGACTTCAAGAACACCGTCGTGATCCTCACGTCGAACATCGGCACGGCCGCCGCGTCGCTCATCGAGGATCGCGCGGACCTCAGCCCTGCCGAGAAGGCGGCGGAGGTTCGTCGCGCCGTCCTCGGCGAGGTGCAGCGGAGCTTCAGGCCGGAGTTCCTGAATCGACTCGACGACCTCATCCTCTTCCGTCGGCTCGGCAAGGAGCAGATGGTGCGCATCGTCGACATCCAGCTCGGGCTCTTCCAGAAGCGCGTCGAGCGTCGGGGTCTCACGATCGAGGTGACGCCCGAGGCGAAGGAGTTCCTCATCGAGCAGGGGTGGGATCCGCAATACGGCGCGAGGCCATTGAAGCGCGCGATCCAGAAGCACCTGGAGGACGAGCTCGCGAAGAAGATCCTCGGTGGGACGTTCGTCGCCGGAGAGAAGATCCGGGTCGATCGCGACTTCGAGGGGCTGACTTTCGATCGCGTGCGGCCGAGCTGAGCTCGATTCTCGGGCTCGGCGAGCGTGGCGGGCTCCGGGGCGCGGCGCCGGCTGAGCAGCGGGCTCGGTCGCGCCGCGTCTCCGCTCAGCGGCGCGACTTGGGCGACGGAATCGCCGGTTCGTCGGGGAGGCCGGTGGCGATGCGGCGAACGAGATCGAGCGCCGAGTGGGCCGCGTGCGATTGAATCTCGTTGCGGCTGCCATTGAAGACGCGCTCTTTGACGATCGTGCCGCCCGGGTGCGCCGCCGCCCAATAGACGAGCCCGACGGGCTTGTCGGCCGTGCCGCCGCCGGGGCCGGCGATGCCTGTCACCGCGAGCCCCACGTCGGTCTCGCAGAGGCGCCGAGACCCTTCGGCCATTTCGGCGGCGACCTCCGCGGAGACGGCGCCGTGGCCGCGCAGGGTGTCCTCCGAGACGCCGAGCAATCGCGTCTTCGCGCTGTTGGCGTAGACCACCGCCGAGCCGATGAGGAAGTCGCTCGCGCCCGGAAACGACGTCAGCAAGTGCGAGATGAGGCCGCCGGTGCACGACTCGGCGACCGCGAGCCGATAGTTCTTCGCGCGCAGCGCGCGGCCGGTGATGTGCGCGAGCGTGTCGTCTCCCTCGCCATAGACGACGTCGCCGAGGCGCTCTTTCACGTCGGCGGCGACGCGCGTCGCGAGCTCGCGCGCGGCCGATTGGTTCGCGGCGCGAGCGAGGACCTTCACGTCGACTTCGGGGAAGTGAATCCGATAGCCGAGGGTGATCCCTTCATTCTGCGCCTCGATGCCTTCGAGCAGCTGCGTCGCGCTCGACTCCGCCAGGCCGAACGTTCGAAGGCGCACGACCCAGGAGTTGTCCGGGGCCGACGGGCGAATGCGGGGCAGGACTTGCTCGGAGAACATGCGCTTCATTTCGCGCGGCACGCCGGGCATGAAGAACGCCGTCGCGCGGCCGATCTTGAGCGCGAAGCCAGGGGCGGTGCCGTCGGCGTTGGGCAGGAGCTCGGCGCCCTCCGGGACGTCGGCCTGCTTTTCGTGGTGGGGCGTCACGATGCGGCCGCGGCTCTCCACGCGCCGGCGAATCGCAGCGAGCGCGCTCTCGTCGCGCACGACGGAGACCGCGGCGGCCTGGGCTGCGCAGCTCGCGGTGATGTCGTCGGTGGTCGGCCCGAGGCCTCCGGTGACGACGACGGTCGCGGTCGCGTCGCCGAGGCGCTGGAGCGCGGAGACGATGCGAGGCGCGTCGTCGGCGACGGTGTCGCAGGCGATGACGTCGAAGCCGGCTTCGGTGAGAGAAGCGGCGAGCCAGGCGGCGTTCGTGTCGACGATCTCCCCGCGCGTGAGCTCGGTGCCGATCGAGAGGATGGCGACGGTCATGAATGGACCGCCGAGCGTATCGCAGAAGCTCGGCCGCAAAGGAGTTTCGTCGCGGTCGGCTGCGCGCCCTGCTCCCCCTTTCAGGGCGCGTAGACGCAACGAAAGCCGATATCGTCGTGGCGGGAGCCGGCGGGGACGGCGCGGGAGGCCCAGGTCTTCAACGCGCTCGGCTCCGCGTCGCGAAAGGAGCCGCCCCGCACCTCCGAGAGGCCATCGGCGCGGGGAACCGTCCACTCGGCCACGTTGCCCGCGAGATCCTCGATGCCCTCCGGCGTGCGACCCTCGGGGTGCGATCCGGCGAGATCGGGGGCGACGGCCCCCTCGCCGCACGGTCCGCGGTCGAGCCCCCACGCGGCACGACGGCAGACCGCGCCGTTCGGGCCCCACGCGAAGCGGCGCCCCTCCCTCCCTGCGGCGGCGAAGAGCAGCTCGTCGCTCGTCGGGAGTCTGCCGCCCGCGAACGCGCAGAAGCGCGCGGCTTCGTCGGCGTCGACGTTCGAGACCGGCTGTCCTGCCTCTCCCGACCCCGCGAGCGACGCGCAACGGTGCGCTTCGACGCACGCCGCGTAGCGTGACCACGTCACCTCGAGCTCGTCGATGGCGAAGGGCGCGACCACGGCGGCGCGCACCGGCGCGAGCCCCTCCGCCTCCCAATCGACGGACTCGTAGTCGAGGCGCCCGCCTGCGAGCGGGATGCGCCGCGCGGGGCCGACGCAGCCCGCGTCGGTGGGCGTCAGCTTCGACGGGCAGCGCGTGGGCCGGCCGACGCATCGATCCGCCTCGAGACGCTGGCCGACGCCGCAGCAGCGAGCGTCGAGCGGGACGAGACCTTCGGCGCAGCGGCGCGGAGCCTCACGACGCGCCAAGTACAACGCCGAAGCGACGACGAGGACGCCGACGAGCGCTGCTCCCGCCACGGTCGCCGCCCCACGTCGTCGCCGGCGAAGCGACGGGGCAGCCGGAGGCGTCGTCATTCGGTCGCGACGACGTGCGCTCGGAGAGTGCCGATCTCGTCGACGTCGATCTCGAGGCGATCGCCCGGGGTGAGGGGGCCCACGCCCTCGGGCGTCCCGGTCGCGATGAGGTCCCCAGGCTCCAGCGTGAGGACCTGCGTCGCGTGGCGAATGACCTCTGCGACGGAGAAGATCATGTCCGCCGTGCGACCCGATTGACGCTCGACGCCATTGACGCGGCAACGGATGGCGAGCGCCTGCGGGTCGAGGCCGGTGACGATCGATGGGCCGACGGGGCAGAAGGTGTCCATCCCCTTGGCGCGCCACCATTGACCGTCCTTCTTCTGGAGGTCGCGCGCGGTCACGTCGCAGACCAGCGTCAGGCCGAAGATCGCTCGACGCGCCTCTTCGAGGGAGGCCCGTCGCACGCGTCGGCCGATCACGACCCCGAGCTCCGCTTCGTGCTCGATACGCGTCGAAATGGCCGCGGGCGGCAGCTCGATGCGGCCGCCGGGATCCGCGAGGGAGCTCGGCGGCTTGTAGAAGATCATCGGCTCGGTGGGGACGTCGTTGCCGAGCTCCTTCGCGTGCGCGCGGTAGTTCCTTCCGACGCAGAGGATCTTCGTCGGCTCGACCGGGGCGATCCACCTCGGATCGTCGAGCTCGCCGCGCGCGGCCCGCGCGTCGATCGCGAGCCGCTCGCCCGTCGGCTCGCCGAGCAGCCAGGGCGGCGCCGAGAGCACGAGCGCCTCTTCACCCACGATCTCCACGAAGGCCTTGCGTCCGTCGTCGCGGACGAGGCGGGCGTACCGGTGCAGTTCCGTCATGAAAATCCTCCTCGCGAGAGACGATCAAGCCGAGGCTTCGGCCGGCGGTCGCTTCTTGGAGCGCGCTCCGTCTCCGCCCGAGACGTCGCCGGGCGAAGGGCTCCGCCGCGACGATCCGCCCGACGACGGGCCTCGCGGGGTGCCCCCGCTCCGCGAGCGCGACGCGTCGGCCTGCTCGAGCTGCAGCATGATGCGCGCGAGGGCGTCGGTGAGGAGCGTGCGAGCGCGACCGAAGGTCTTCGGGCCGACCGTCCCGGCGGCGTGCGCCCGCTCGAGCTCCGCGATCTCTTCGATCAGGGTCTCGCGCGCCTCGACGAGGTCCGCGTACTTGTCGTCCGGGACGTCGGTGCGTCCGTGTCGAACGGCGCGATAGATGCCCGCGGAGCCGATCGCGACGAGCGCCAGCACGACGGCGATGTAGCCGCCCGGCCCGCGCGTCGGAAGGCCGCCGATCGTCGCGCGGAAGTGGTCGAGAGGTCCGGCTTGAAGCCCGTGCGTCGTGTAGAGGAACGAGCGGCCGTCTTGCGTGTGGGTGAACTGCGCCGGCGGAAAGCCCTCCGCGGTGAGGTGCATCTTCTTCGAGGCCTCGACCGCGACCTGTGCCTGCAGCGTGTGAGGGAACATCGCGAGCTCGAGATCCTGCGACTCGTCTCCGCTGAGCGGCACGTCGAACCGGAAGGCGATGTCGCTCTGACCCGGTGGGATGGTGCCGCGCAGCACGGCGCCCTTGTCCGTCGGCTGCACCTTGAGCGCGCCCATCGCCATGTCCTCGGCCGTGTTGAACGCCTTGAAGCCTGCGGGGAGCGGGATCTCGATGTCGGCCTGCCACGCGGCCGGGCTCACGTTGAAGATGTTGAAGGTCTCGTCGATGACGATGTTGTCTTCCTTCAACGACATCGAGACCGTGCTGCGCATGGCCACCCGGACCCGCGAGACGTCCTCGGTGACCTCGTAGAGGTGGAGCACCGCCCGCATGCCGGACTTGTCGGTCAGCGAGAAGGGCTCGAGCTCGAACGTGCCGGGGCCGACCGAGCTCGAGACCCGGTAGGCGTGACCGGCGCCGAAGGCGAGGTTGGAGAACGTGATCGATCCCGACGCGTCGGTCGTCCCCGTCTTGCGCTCTCGGGACTCGCCCCGGGCCACCGACGTGTGGAGGATCCCGAGCGTCATGTCGACGCCTGCGAGCGGGATGTCGTCCGCGTTGCGGATCGAGACGACGATGGTGCCGGGCGGCAAGCTCGGATCGGCGTCGGCGCCGTCGGGCGGAGGCTCGAAGGCCATCCCCCGCCCGCCTTCGTGACCCATCCCCATGTGACCGTGCGGCGAGTCGCCATGCGGCGAGTCCCCGTGCGGCGAGTCCCCGTGCGGTGAGTCGCCATGCGGTGAGTCGCCATGCGGTGAGTCGCCATGCGGGGCGCTGGCCGCCGGCGCGGCAGCGCTCGCTCTTGGTGCCGCGGCGTGCGGCGGAGCAGCGCTCGGTCGCGGGGCCGGGGCTTGGCCCCAGGCACGGGTGCCGCCGCCGACCAGCAGCGCCAGGGTGAGCGCAGAGAGCGAGGCGAGCCACCCTCGGCGCGAGGATCTCGGTCGCGCGTTCTTGCCCTCAGCCACCGGTCTTCTCCTCGGACGTCTCGCTCTGCGACGTCTGCGCGACGTTCGCCTTCCCGCCGGCTTCAACCTGATCCGCGGGCGCTTCGTCGGCGGGCTCCTCGTCGGCGGGCTCCTCGTCGGCGGGCACTTCGTCCGTGGGCGCATCGTCAGCGCGCTCCTCGCCCGGAGCCCCCGGCGCTTGCCGCGACGAAGCTCGCGGCTCGCTCGCGTCGACCTCGGACGCGTCCGCAGCGGCTTCGCGCAGCTCGCGCGCTTCCTCGTCGGCGGCCGCCTCGCGCTCTCGCTCGCCCGGCTTTCGCCCCGACTGACGGAACACGGCGCTGCTCCCTTGTGCGAGCCCCGCGGCCTTCAGGCGCGAGGAAATGAGCACCTCCGCGCGCTCGCGCATCGGCTGCGCCTCTTCGTCGAGGAGGCGCAGCAAGCGCTTGGCTTCGTCACGATAGTGAGCGACGAGGCGCCGATAGTCGTCTTCGCTGATCTTCCCGACGCTTCGCTCGAACTCGAGATCCTTCAGCGCCCTGAGGACGGCTCGCTTCTGCTCTTCCTCGGCGCGCGGAGCGCCGATCGCGTAGGCGTCCGCGCCGGACAGCGGTGTCTCGCCGAGCAGCGTGCGCAGGCTCGACCAGAAGAACGCGATGCAGGCGACGAAGGCGCCCGCGGTGAGGACGAGAACCGCGAGCGCCGGACCCATCACGATCCCGCTGACCACGGCGCCCACGAGCACGAGCACGAGCCCACCGAGGGCGGCTTGGCCGGCCCGCCTCTCCTCCGCGCGCGCGTCGTACGCTCCCGTCTTCGGCGGCGACGTCGGCGGCGACGTCGGCGGCGAGGTGGACGGCGAGGTGGACGGCGAGGTGGTCGGCGGCGACTTCGCGGCCGCGGAGCCGGCGCTCCCCGCGCCCGAGGGCGTCGCGCGCTTCGGCGCCGGGCTCGTCGCCTCGGTGCGCGCTTCGGCGCGCTCGAGCGCCGACGCTTCGGCCGATCCCTCCGCGGGAGCGAGCTTCGCCTTCGCCTTGCCCTTCTTCTTCGTCGAGGAGCCCGTCGGCTTCATTCGCGATCGAGCTCCTTGAGCTCTTGATCGAGCTTGTCGTCGTAGTCGTCGCGGGGCGCGTCGGTCACGAGGGGTGCGGCGGTCGCGGTCGCCGTCGACTCGTCGTCCGACCGCTGCCTCCACCGGCGGAGCACCACGACCAGCGCCGCGGCCGCCGCCACGATCGCGAGCAGCGGCACCGCCCACACGAGCCTCGCCGCGCCCTTGTCACGCGGCACGGCCAGGGCCTGCGGTCCGAAGCGCGCCACGTACTCGTCTTGGATCGCCTCGATCGACTTGCCGTCGGCGAGCGCGGCGCGAAGCTCGTTCCGCCGCGCGTGCGCGAAGTTGCAGGCGCACGTGCCGAGCGTCTCGCGCGGGCAGCCGCACATGCAAATGAGACTGTAAAACAATTGCTTCTGCGTCTCGTTTTCGATCCCGATCGGGTGCGACCCTTCCATGTCGCCCGCGAACTGGCCGATGGCCTCGTGGGTCTCGAAGGCCGGCACCGCGGCGACGGCGCCGGCGACGAGCACGAGCGTGCGGAGCAGCGCGCGCCGACGTCCCCACCGGGGTTGTTTCTTGGGCAGTCGCAGGTTCATGGGTCGGGTCGTCCGGAGGGGCGTTCGCGTCGTCGTCAGGGGGTCGCGGTCGCGGGAACGGCTTCCGGCGCCGCGACGCGCGCCCCCGCGGCGTTCGTGAAGAACTCCCGGCCGGGCGGCGGACTGTAGGCGTAAGAGGGGGCCAGCGCGAGCAAGACGGAGAACATGACCGCCGTCGCCACGCTCGCCGCGGCGCGGATGTAGCTGAAGGCCGTCGCCTCCTGATCCTGCACGTCGGGCCAGAGCGAGATGAGGGCGCCCACGATGAGGATGCCGACGCCCACCCAGATGAAGCTCACGAGCGGGTTGATGTGAAACTGGAAGCTCGCCGCCTTCGTCTGCGGGTTCGCCATGGCCAGCGTGACGTAGAGATCGTTGCGAAGGGTGACGTGCCGCGCGATCTCGGTCGACGGGTTGCCCGGCATGTTCTTGTACATGTACTTGGCCGGCGAGATGTGCCCCGCGAGGGCGCCGTTCTTGTACACGTCGAGGTCGGCGAAGATCATCATCTTCTCGGGGTCCGCCTCGCGGCGCGTGCCCTGGTAGTGGACGTCGTACTCCTCCATCTGCACCCGATCGCCCTTGTTGAGGGTGATCTCCTTGTCGACGCCCCAGGCGCGACCGGTGAAGCCGAGGAACATGAGGACGATGCCCACGTGGACGATGTAGCCGCCGTAGCGGCGGCGCGACTTCGCCACGAGCTCGAAGAGCGAGTACGGCACCGACTCGGTGGCGCCTCGCGCGATCGCGGCGCTCCGTCGCGCGCGGACGCCGCGCGCGAACTCCTGGATCACGACGGTGACGTTGAAAGCGCAGAGCGCGATCGTCACGAGCGGCAGCTTGCCGCCGATCCACGCGAGGCCGCGGCCGAGCGGCGTCTCGTAGATGGGCGCCATCTCCACGAACGCGGGGAAGCGCACCATCCGCCCGAACGCGAGGTGCAGCACCGCCATCACCACCATCGCGCCGACCGGGAAGACGAAGCTCTTCTTGAACAGCTCCGGGGACGTCTTGCGCCAACCGAGCAGCGGCGCGATGCCCATCAGCGCGAAGACCGCGAGGGCGAGGGGCGGGATCCATGCGTTGTAGAACGTGGGCCCGAGCGCCGACTTCTGGTCGAGGAGCCACTCGCTGAGGCGCGGCCAGATCGTCGCGATCGCGATGAAGAGGCAGATCGAGAGCAGGCCCCAGTTGTTGACGACGAACGCGAGCTCACGGCTGAGCAAAGCCTCGAACCGGCCCTCGCTCCGGAGCTGCGGCAGCCGGTAGAAGATGAGCCCGAGGCTCACCGCGGCGACGAAGCCCATGTACCAGACGAAGTAGATGCCGATGCCGCTCTGCGCGAACGAATGCACGCTGGCGATGAGGCCCGAGCGCGTGAGGAACGTCCCGAAGATCGTGAGCCAGAACGTCATGCAGATGAGGAAGACGTTCCAGACCTTCAGCATCCCGCGGCGCTCTTGGATCATCGTCGAGTGCACGTAGGCGCTCGCGGTGAACCACGGCAGGCACGCGGCGTTCTCGACCGGATCCCACGCCCAGTATCCGCCCCAGCCGAGCTCTTCGTAGGCCCAGAGCATCCCGAGGGCGTTGCCGATCGAGAGGAAGAGCCACGAGAAGAGCATCCACTTGCGCGTGGCGATGATCCACTCGCTGTCGAGTCGGCCCGTCACCAGCGCCGCGATGGCGAACGCGAACGGCACCGCCGCGCTGGTGAACCCCGTGTAGAGGCTCGGCGGGTGGATGATCATGTAGAAGTTGCGGAGCTGGTAGTTGAGCCCCTGACCGTCCACCGGCGCGCCGCCCACGTTCGTCGAGAACGGGTTCACGGCGAAGATCATCATGACCCCGAAGAACATGATGATCGTCATCAAGGTCGCGATGACGTACGGCTGAAGCTCGAGGTAGCGCCGCCCGAGCCATTTGACGCAGATGCCCGAGAAGAGCGACGTCAGGAAGAGCCACCAGAGGAGCGACCCGTCCTGGCCGCCCCAGAGCGCGGCGAAGAGGAAGGGCGTCGTCATCGCGCGCTCGGAGTACCGAGCCACGTACGAGATGCGGAAGTCGTGGCTCACGAACGCGTAGGCCAGGACCAGCACCGCGAGCCCCACGAGCGCGATCGTGCCGTACGCGCCGAGCCGCGCCGACTGCAGGAGCCGGGGCCTGCCCGCGCCGGCCGCGAGCGACACGGCGAACGTGTAGGCGGCGGCCACCAGGATGGCGTAGAGCACCGCCGTCCCGAACTCGGGCAGCGACTGGAAGGGGTGCTGTAGGAAGTGCCCGAAGGCCTTCAAGGTCTGGTCCATCTTGGGTCCCGGAAGCTTAGGGGCTCGCCGCCCCGGCGGCCATGCTTTATGGCCCTGTTCAGTCTGCACGGAGGGCTCGACCTCCGCGGTCCGAGAGCCCACACTAAGCACAACGCCAACCGCGGAGCCGGGCGGTCATTCCCGACTCGAACGCCATGCCGAACGAGCCCGATCAAGAGCCCGTCACGACGGACCTCATCTACGACTGGAACGAGATTGGTCGGCGGGGTCGGCTGATCCCGAAGGGCGTGACGTTCTTCGACGAGACGCTGCGCGACGGCCTGCAGAACCCGAGCGTCCGCGATCCGAACATCGAGCAGAAGCTGAAGCTCCTGCACCTGATGGACAAGATCGGCATCCACGTCGCCGACATCGGCTTGCCAGGCAGCTCGAAGCGCGCGTTCGACGACGTGCTCCGGATGTGCCGCGAGATCACCGACAACAAGCTGTCGCTGCGCGTCGCGTGTGCCGGCCGCACCGTCGCGAGCGACATCACGCCGATGATCGAGATCTCGCAGCGCGCCGGCATGCCGGTCGAGATCTACGCCTTCATCGGCTCGAGCCCGATCCGCCAGCTCGCGGAGGCGTGGGATCTCGACACCATCGTGAAGCGCTCCGCGGAGGCGATCGACGTCGGCGTGAAGGCGGGCCTCCCCGTCACCTACGTCACCGAGGACACCACGCGCTCGCGACCCGAGGTGCTCGCGACGCTCTTCAAGATGGCGATCGACCACGGCGCGGCGCGCCTCTGTCTCTGCGACACCGTGGGTCACTCGACGCCCGACGGCGTGCGGAACCTCGTGAGCTTCGCGAAATCGATCGTGGCCGGATCGGGCGCGAAGGTCGGCATCGACTGGCACGGCCACAACGATCGCGGGCTCGCGCTCGTGAACTCGATCTGGGCGCTCGAGTGCGGCGTCGAGCGCGTGCACGGGACGGCGCTCGGCATCGGCGAGCGCGTGGGCAACGCCGCGATGGAGCTCATCCTCTTGAACCTGAAGCTCCTCGGCCTGCTCGAGGATCAAGACCTGACGCACCTCCTCGAATACTGTAACGTCGCTGCAGAAGCAGTCGGGTGGGAGGTGCCGATCAACTACCCGCTCGTCGGGCGAGACGCGTTCCGTACGGCGACCGGCGTCCACGCCGCGGCGATCATCAAGGCCGAGTCGAAGGGCGACGCTTGGCTCGCCGACCGCATCTACTCCGGCGTGCCCGCGGGAATGTTCGGGCGCCGCCAGGAGATATGCATCGGGTACATGTCGGGCGCCTCCAACGTGAATTACTGGCTGCGCTCGCGGAAGATCGAGCCCTCGAAGGAGCTCGTCGACAAGATCCTCGCGAAGGCGAAGACCACGCAGCACAACCTCTCCGACGAGGAGATCCTCGCCATCGTGCGCGAGTCGACCGAGGGTCCCGCGCGCGGGGCCTGACGCTCGCCGCGGCTCGCGCCGAACGGGCGATCGACCACAGGGAGGCTCGTGCTCGTTCCCTCGCAACGCATCGTCGCCTTCCTGCGAGCCCTGGTCTCGCCGGGCGTCGCGCCGTCGGGAGGGGAGACCCCGAGCGGGGTCGATCGGCTGCTCGTCCTCGTCGGCGCGCTCGTGTGCCTGTTCTTCACCGCGACCCTGCGTGACGTGGCGGGCGCGTTCCCCTTCGTCCCTCGTCCTGTCGCCGTGGCGCGCGCGCCGCGCGGCGACGCTGCCGTCCTCGTTCGGGCGCGGGGCGCCGACAAGGCCGTCGTGCCGGGCGCGGTGGTGCGTGTCTTCTCCATCGCGCCCGAGAGCGTCTTGCTCGGCGGCGAGGCGCGGACCGACGAGAAGGGTGAGGTGGCGTTCGACGATCTCCCGCGCGGCGAGACGTGGATCGTCGCCTACGCCGCCGGGCACGCGCGCGCCTCGACGCGCCTGTTCCTCGAGGCTCCCGCGGGCGCCGCCGACGGACGTCGCGAGGTCGACCTCGTGCTCAAGGAGGCGACCGAGCTCCGCGTCCGGGTCCTCGATCCGAACAACCGACCCCTCCCGGGCATCGACGTGCGCGCGACCTCGGCCGATCCGCTGCCGCACGTCGCGCGGACGGGCGCCGATGGGATCGCGGTCCTCGATCGTTTGCCCTCGGCGCCCTTCGGCGTCGATCTCGTCGTCGCCGGCTTCGAGCCCATCCACCGCTCCGGAGTCTTGCCGGGGAGGGAGCCGCTCACGCTCAAGCTCGAGCGGCTCGGCGGCTTCGACGTCCGCGTGGAGGATCCCGACGGCGAGCCCGCGCGTGGGGCGGTCGTGCTCATCTCCGGCCCTGGTTTGTGGCCCGCGCGCAGCACACCGACGGACGACGACGGCGTCGCCACGATCGTGGGGCTCCGGGCAGGCGTGTACGACATCAAGGCGCGTCAGGGCGACCTCGTCAGCAAGACCGATCTGTCGATCCCGCTCAAGAAGGGCGAGACGATCGACCGAACCCTTCGGCTCGAGCGCGGTCAGCCCGTGCGCGTCCGGGTCACCGATGGGCCGCCGCCGAAGGACGGCGAGGCCGATCCGGTCGAGGGCGCCGACGTGATCGTCGTCGAAGAGGGGCTCTCTTCGTTTCCCCTCGAGGGTCGGACGAACAAGGCCGGCGAGGTGTCGCTCGGTCCGATCGTGGACGGAGGCGCCACGGTGTCCGCGCGCGCCGAGGGCTTCGTGCCGAGGAGCGTCCCCGCGGTGCCGGGCGACGATGGCGTCGTCGTCGTTCCGCTCCTGAAGGGCGGCACCCTCTCGGGCGACGTGGTGGATGCGCGCGGCTTCCCGATCGACGGGGCGACGATCGAGGTCATCGGCACCGACACCGACGGGATGCCGATCCAAGAGAGCTCCGCGCGCACTCGGTTCTCCGAGGATCTCTTCGCCTTCAATCTCTCCGGCCCGCTCCCGCTCCTGCCCCGCGGTGAGCTCGGCGTGATGCCCGGGCCCATCCCGGACATTCCTCACGGGGGGATCGCGCCGGGCGCCGGCGCGGCGACCGCGGGCGAGCCGTGGGTCACGCGGATGGATGGGACCTTCGAGGCGACGCCGGTGACGCCGGGGCGCGTGCACGTCCTCGTCCGGCACCCGAGCTACATCGAGGAGGTCAGCGACGTCGTCACGCTCGCGCCGGGAGGCGAGAAGAAGCTCCACATCGTGCTCGGCGAGGGCGGTCGGCTCGAGGGTCGCGTGCGCGAGGACGATCGCACGCCCGTCGCGGGCGCGCGCGTCGAGATCGCGGCGGCGAGCGGGACGTTCGAGGCCGTCACGTACACCGTCGACGACGGCACGTTCTCGGTCGCCGCGGTGCCGACCGACGTGGTCCTCACGATCTATCGCGCGGACGATCCGACCGAAGTGGCGGCGCGCATCGAGGTCGACGTTCCGCCGCGCGAGAAGCGAGAGGTCGACATCCTGCTGCCCAAGCTGCGCGATCCCGTGTCGATCCGCGTGCTCGACGATCGCGACTATCCGATCGTCCGCGCCGAGGTTCGCGTCACGTCGCTCGACGTCGACACGCT
>CAYYKK010000139.1:0-18290 GCA_964467935.1 uncultured Polyangiaceae bacterium | reverse complement strand
ACCGCGTGATCCTCTCTGGCCCCGGTGACTATCCGCCCCGTTCTCGGGGCGGCTCCATTGACGCGACATGGGATACGCCGTCAAGTCAGAGCCGCCGAGTGCTATCCGCCCCGTTCTCGGGGCGGCTCCATTGAAGCGATGCGGACCCGGAGACGGATACCGTCTGCCCGACCTTGCTATCCGCCCCGTTCTCGGGGCGGCTGCATTGAAGCGAAGGGGACGGAAATCCGTCTTTTCGGCTACGCGAGGCTATCCGCCCCGTTCTCGGGGCGGCTCCATTGAAGCACGAGCGCGGGGTGCTCCATGGTCCTCTCGACGCCCCCTATCCGCCCCGTTCTCGGGGCGGCTCCATTGAAGCGCCCGACGGCATCGTGGTGTCGACGTGGAAACCGAGGTCTATCCGCCCCGTTCTCGGGGCGGCTCCATTGAAGCCTGGTAAACGAGGCCGCTATACCCAAGCCACTGCCGGATCTATCCGCCCCGTTCTCGGGGCGGCTCCATTGAAGCTTCCTGTGCGAGGCACACGCGAACGACCACCGAAGCCTATCCGCCCCGTTCTCGGGGCGGCTCCATTGAAGCAACTTGGCGTTGTCCATGTCGATGAACACGACGCCACTATCCGCCCCGTTCTCGGGGCGGCTCCATTGAAGCATGCCGCGGATATCGACTGTCTCGCCGTCGATTGTCTGGCTCTATCCGCCCCGTTCTCGGGGCGGCTCCATTGAAGCGTCTGCCCGATCTTGAACTGCGTCATCGTGAAGTGGCTCATTTGCTCGTCCCGGTGGGCGACTCCATTGAAAGTGAGTCGAGAAGCGCCACGCGAGAGCTGGCCCTGAGGCCGCCATCGACGCGTTCAGTGAGCAGCTCCGCTGGTTCAGCGGAGAGTGGGATTGCCGAATGGCCGCTTGGCCGCTTAACGCGATCTCAGCCCGGGCGTTCGTCCTTCTGTTCGCGGTCGTTGGGCCACCGGCGGAGTCGTCGTAGCATCGAGAGAGGCGGCGTTGGGGGGAGGTGTACGTCATGGATGATTGGCTTCAAGAGATGCGGGAGGACCTCGAGCTGGCAGGACTGTCGGAGGGCACCCGTAGGGCCTATCTCGCCTGCGCCAAGGCGTTCGCTGACTTTCTCGGCCGGTCTCCACGGTCGTCGCGGCGGACGGAGGTGCGTGGCTGGGTGAGGCGCCTGATCGCAGAGCAGTCGAGTCCGGCGCGGCTGCGGAAGCATTTCGCGGCGCTGAGGTTTCTCTTCCGGAAGACCCTCGGACGTGGGCACTTGGTGTCTTTTCTCAGCTGGCCGCGGGACCCGCCCAGGGAGCCTGTCGTCCTTTCGGTGCCGGAGATGGGCCGCCTGCTCGACGAGCTGAGCGCGCCCGTCTACCGGGCGTTCTTCGCGACGATGTATGCAACGGGCCTGCGGTTGAGCGAGGCGCGACTCCTGGAGACCAGGGACGTGGACCCGGACCGCGGGCTGATCCACGTTCGGCGAGGTAAGGGAGGCAAGCGGCGCGATGTCGTGTTGAGCGCAGAGCTCCTCGCGCTGCTGCGGGTGTACTGGGTCGTGGAGCAGCCGGCTTCGCCCTGGCTCTTTGCTGGGCCAGCCGGGTGCGCACTTCGGCCCGGGTCGGCCCGCACGGAGTTGCGGAGAGCGGCGCGGCGGGCCGGCATCGCCAGGCGGGTCACGCCACACGTGCTGAGGCATTGTTTCGCGACGCACTTGCTCGATGCTGGCACCGAGCTCTGTGTCATCCAAGCGCTGCTGGGGCACGCGAGCATTCGATCCACGACGCGCTATGCCCACCTGACCGAGTCGCGCCTCCTTCGCACGACGTGCCTCCTCGCTTCGCTGGCGCGGGCCCGCGCTTCGGCGACTGAGAGGGGGCTCAGGGCGCGCAGCTGAAGACGCCGCGCTTCGAGCCGTCGGGCCAGGTGCGATCGCCGGGCTTCGCGACGGGCGCGCCGCCCGAGCACTTCGGGACGCAGCCGCAGACTTGGCTGTCGGCCGGGCCGCCGGTCACCTGCGTGCAACCCCACGGCGTCGACTTCTTGCACTCTTTGTAGTTCGAGCAGAGCGCCGTGTTGCCCTTCTTGCAGCCGTCGGTCTTCAGCGTGGAGAGCCAGGCCATGAGCGGCGCGCTCTTCGTCTTCACGTCCTCGCACGACTCGCTGTTGCCGCCTTCGCAGACCATGAGGAGATCCATCTGCGGCTTGTCGGCGTCGGTGATCGCCGTCGATTTGAAGGCGCCGCACCCGAGGAGCTTCGCCTTCTTCTCACACGCCTTCTTGTAGACGTCGCGGACCTTGTCCTTCTGGGTCGCGCTCGTCGCGAGCTTCTCGAGCGCGGTCTTGCAGTCGCTCGCCGTGCCGGCGTCGGAGAGGCACTGCGCGGCCTCGGGCACCGCGGCCTCGGCGACGGGCGCGGCGCTCGCGCTCGCGGCGGGCGGGACGGCGCCGCGCATGGCCGGCGGGATGCCGATCGCCCACGGCATGCCGTAGCTGTGTTGCGTCTGCGCAGGCTGGGGCTGGACGGGCGCGGGCGCCCACTGCGGCGGGGGCGCCTCGGCGCTGCACGCGGTGAGGGCCAGGCCGACGACGGGGATCCAGTGGTTGACTCGCATGATCGTCGGGGCATGTTCCGCGAGGCAGGCGCCCTCGGCAAGCGCCTTCCGCGCCGGCTTCGCGCAGCGCGCGTCCTCTCGCGCGCGGACGACGCGGAAAAAATTCCCGCAGGTTTGTCAACCCGCGCTCGACGCGACACCCTCACGTGGATCGCGATGCGTAACGTTGCTACCCTTACCCGATCCATGGACGCCCCGGTCTCCCAAGGAGCGCTCGTCGAGGACGCGATCATCGACGGCCGCTACCGGCTCAGCCGGCTCCTCGGGCGCGGCGCGGCCGGCTCCGTGTGGCTCGCGACGCACCTCGCGCTCTCGTCGGAGGTGGCCATCAAGTTCCTCGATCAGGTCGCGAAGCAGCTGCCGGACGACGCGGATCTCGAGCTCTACGTCGCGCGCTTCCGCTTCGAAGCGCAGGTCACCGCGCGCCTCGCCGGCGCGACGCGCCACATCGTCGCCGCGAACGACGCGGGCATGCACCAAGGCATCCCGTTCCTCGTGATGGAATACGCCCCCGGCCGCACGCTCGAGGAGGTGCTCGCCGAGGTGGGCCGGCTCCCCGAAGCCGAGGTGGAGGGGATCGCGACGCAGATCGGCGAGGCGCTCGGCGCGGCGCACGCGCTCGGCATCGTGCATCGCGACGTGAAGGCGGCGAACATCCTCTGCGTCGAGAAGCCTGGCCAACCGACGGTCTACAAGCTCGCCGACTTCGGTCTCGCGCGGGTCACCGGCGAGCGCCCGATCGATTTGCCCGTGCCGAAGCGCACGGCCGAGGGCCTCATCGTCGGCACGCCCGCGTACATGAGCCCCGAGCAGATCGCCGCCGAAGGGCGCTACGGCGCGCCGACGGATCTGTGGGCGCTCGGCGTCGTGCTGTTCGAGGCGCTCACGGGGCGCTTGCCGTTCGACGGCAGCTCGCTCACCGAGCTCGCGCTCGCGATCTCGAGCCGGCGCCACCCTTCGCTCGAATCGGTCGGCGCCGCGATGAGCCCGGCCCTCGACGCGTTCTTCGCGCGCGCGCTCGCGAAGGCGCCCGAGGCGCGGTTCGCGAGCGCCGCGGAGATGGTGCCCGCGTTCCGCGACGCGCTCAACGCGCAAGAGAGCAGCCCCACGCCGATCGTCCTCGAGGGCAAGCCGCGACGCACGAGCTTCGCCGTGCTCGGCCTCGTCGTCGGCCTCGCCCTTCTCTTGGGCGGCGCGCTCTTCTTGGTGCGCGCGCGCGCCGCGTCCGTCCCATCGGAGCTGCCTCCGCCGCCCGTCGAGGCGAGGGCGCTCGAGGCGCCGTCGACGCAGCCCGAGAGCCCGACGGAGCCCGAGATCGTCCCCGGGCCGAAGGCTTCGGCGACCGTGGTCGCCACGACGCACGGCGTCCCGTCGAGGATCCACGCCGCGACCCCGGCGCCCTCGAGCGCGACGCCCGCGCCCTCGGCGCCGCCACCTCCTTCGACGTCCCTCCCGTCGACGCCCCCCGAGCCCGCCGCCGAGCCGAGCGCGCCGCCCGCGACCTTGCACCGTGCTCCCATCGACAAGAGCGAGATTCAATGAACGCCATGCCACTTTCTTCTCGAGCCTCGCGCGGGGCTCCTCGTTCGTCGCGCGCCGCCTTCTTCGCTTCTGCGCTCCTCGGCTGCCTCGCCCTCGCGACCCCGCGCTCCGCCTCTGCCGGCGAGCTCGAGTCGCGCTCCTTGTTCGCCGAAGGCCGAAGGCTCCGTGGAGACGGCAAGTGCGGCGAGGCGATCGTGCTGTTCCACAAGGCCTATGACACGTATCCCGACGGCCTCGGCGCGCTCCGCAACGCGGCCGAATGCGAGCAAGAGACCGGCAAGCTCGCGTCCGCGCGGCGCGATTGGGCCGATCTGCGCATCGCCGTCCTGCGCTCGACGTCGCCGAAATACGAAGGCTGGGACAAGGACGCCGAGGACGCCTACACCGCGCTCGCTCCGCGCGTCGCCAAGCTGACGCTCGAGCTCGTTGGAGAGCGACCCGACGGGCTCCGCGTACAGCTCAATGGTCAGCCCTTCGATCTGCGGCTCGTCGGCGTCGCGCTCGAGGAGGATCTCGGTCCCATCTCCATCGAGATCGTGGCCGACGGCATGGCGCCCATTCGTCGAGCGCTCGAGGCGAAGGAGGGCGGCGCGGAGAGGGTCTCCATCACACTGCCGCACGTCACGCCTCCGCCGAGGAAGGCCGCTCCTCCCGCGACCGCACCGGAGCCGCCGCCGCGGAGCGGCACGGCGATGCGCGTCGCGGGCGGCATCTCGCTCGGCATCGGCGGCGCTGGGCTCGTCGGCGCGCTCGTGTCGCTCGGTCTTCGCCAGAGCGCGCTCTCGTCGGTCGACAACGTCTGCCCGACCCATTTGCGCTGCCCGAGCTCGGTCGCGAGCGACGTCAGCCGGGGCAAGACGGCCTCCACGCTCGTCGACGTCTTCGCCGCGACGGCCGCCGTCGGCGCGGGGGTTGGCCTCACGCTGGTGCTCGCCGCCCCGTCTTCTCACCCCAAGGCTCCCGCCCCCGTCGCATTGCGCTTCGGCGGCGGACCCGCGGGCGCAGGCTTCACGCTGCAAGGGAGCTTCCGATGAACTTCGCACGGACCACGTCGATCTCGCTCGCGCTCGTCGCGCTCTCGGCCGCATGCACGTTCCCCGACGTGCAAATCGGGACCGGCGGCGCGGGCACGGCGAGCGCGTCCGGCTCGGGCGGCGCGACCACGAAGGCGAGCGCGAGCGCGAGCGGCGCGACGAGCACGGCGATGTCGGGCTCGGTGGCGACCGGCGCCTCGTCCTCCACCGGCTCGGGCGCGTGCGAGGCGTGCCTCGCGACGACGAACTGCGATTGCGACGGCGACACGGTCCCCCGCTACGACCCGGCGCACCAATGCATGGGGGTCGGCAACGATCCGACGAAGAGCGATTGCAACGACTGCGAGGGCGACGTCTTCCCGGGGCAGACCAAGTACTTCGTGGCGAGCATTCCTGGGGCGCAGCCGCCCTCGGCCTCGTTCGATTACGACTGCAATGGCGCCGACGATCCCAAGTACGTCGAGGGCTCCTGCACGACGCTGAACGTGCTCGGTATGGGCGGCTGCCAGAAGGACTTCGCCGAGGCGACCGTCCCGTGCGGGATGACGGTCACGGTCGACCATTGCGCGAACCCGGGCGGGCTCTCGACGAAGTGCGCGACGGGCAGCTCGGACATGACCACCCAGCCCTGCCATTGAGCACGCGCGTCAGCCTCGTCGCGCGCGCCGACGGAGGAGCGCGCCGAGCGCGAGCGCGGACGTGAGCCACGCAGGGCCTCGGGGAACGTCGGTCGGCGCGCTCCCGACGCCGCACCCTCCCGCGTCGCGCGGCGTCGAGGCGCTCGCGCCCCCGCTCGTCGACGAGCCGCCGCCTGCGCCGCCTGCGCCGCCCGCGCCTCCCGCGCCCGGATCGGTCGAGTGCGTCACGACGTCGAGCGTCCCGCGCTGCCCCGTCGCGCGCTGAAACGCAGGCGCGAACGACGACGCGATGGGGTCGAAGAGCGCTGCGTCCGCGACGGCCTCCTCGTCCGTCTCGTTTTGACCGACCACCAGCGCGATGCCGACCGTGAACGTGGTCTTCGTCCCCGCCGCCGGCGAGCGCGGACCATTCGCGGCGATCACGTCGTCGATCGTGACGACCCGCCTCGTCGCCGTGACGACGAGCGGCGCGCTCGTGGTGTCGAACCAAGGGAACGAGTGCGCGGCGAACGGCCCTTTCCACAGCGGATCGGTCGGGGTCGCGGGCACCGTCGTGCCCACGAGCACGCCGAACGGCGGCACCTCGTCCTTGGTCGCGAGCCCCATCAAATACAGATCGAGCGGCGTGTAGGTCACGTCCTTCGGCAGCCGCGGCACGACGGTGAACGTGCCGTCGCCGTCGTCCTTCCACGTGTTGCCACCCGCCGGCGACGTGCCCTCGAGGAAGAAGGACCAATGGTAATCGAAGCCGATGAGGTCCTGCGCTCCCGGCGCCGGGACCGCGATCTCCGGCCCCCAGTTGTGCATGAATTCGAGGAGGAACAGATACGTCGCGAAGCCCTCCTCCGGCGCCCTCTGCAGCGCGGCGCGCATCGCGAGCGCCTTGACGTCGTTGTGATAGAGAATCGAGCGCAGCGGCGGGTGGGGCGCCGCCTCGACCGGGATGTTGAGCCCGCTCGCGTCGTTCGCCTGCGGATCGATGTACGTCGCGACGTCGTTGCCGAGCATGGGGAACGTCGTCCAGACGCTGAGCACGTCCGGCAGCGGGAGCCCGGTCGCGTTGTAATGGTCGAGCGTGCGCTGCGAGAGGAGGAGCGGGCTCGCCGTCTTCTTCGCGAACGAGCCGTCCTCGTCGCGGAACACGATGAACGGGTGATCGGCGCGCGCCTCGCCCGCGTGGAGCGACAGGGCGAGCGCCGAGGTGACGAGACCGCCGAGGACCTTCTGCGCGAGCCGGTTCATGCGACCCACGCTAGAGCGAGCCGCCTCGAGCGGCCGCTCAAGCTTGGTCAAAACCGCGCGCCGCGATCAGGCCTCGTGCTTCGCCCAGAAGTCGCTGATGGCCGGCCAGAGCCCCGTCGCCGCCTTCTTCGACACGACCGCGCCCACGTGACCGCCCGCGAGGTGCAGGTGCTGCTTGTCCGTCGCGCCCACGTGATCGAGCAGCGCCGCCGCGCTCTTCCAAGGCACGATGTTGTCGTGCTCGAAGGTGATCGCGAGCGTGGGGCAGGTGACGTTCTCGAGGCGAACGCGCTCCCCCGAGAGCGAGAACGTGCCTTGGACGAGCGCGTCTTTGCGATAGAGCTCCTCCACGTAGCGCTCGTAGCAGGCGCCCGGGAAGGCGATGTTGTCGTTGCCCCACGCCTCGATGGCGAGGAAGCCGTCGAGGAACTCGTCGTCCCACGCGCGGTCGACGAGGTGCACCGCCTTCGAGAGCTTCATCGTCGGTCTCAGCATGTGGAAGGCCGACTGCATGAGCTGCCAAGGGACGTTGCCCGCGCCGGCGACGAGCGACTTCACGTCGAACGTGGTCGTGCGCGTCCAGCGCGAGAGGAGCCCGTCGTCGTGGAAGGCGATCGGCGCCGCGAGCGCCGTCAAGCTCGCGACGTGCTCGGGCCGCACGGCCGTGTGGATCGCCGCGAGCGTTCCCCCCAGGCAATAGCCGAGCAGGTGGGCTCGCTCCGCGCCCGCGAGGCGCGCCGCTTTGCGCACCGCCCTGCCGACGTAGCGATCCGCGACGTCGTCGAACGTCACGTATCGGTCCTCGTCCTCGGGCGTCCCCCAATCGATGAGGAACACGTCGTGGCCGCGCGCGACCATGTATTCGACGAAGCTCTTCTTCGGGACGAGATCGAGGACGTAATGGCGATTGATGAGCGAAGGGACGAGCAGCACCGGCGTCGCGTACTTCACCGGCTTGCCCTCGGGCCGCCGATAGCGGAGCAGGCGCCACTTGTTCTCGCGGTGCACCACGTCGGCGGGCGTGCCCCCGAGCTCCGGCTGCGGTCGCATCCAGAGCTTGGAGAGCGTCACGAAGCGCGCCATGTTGCGGCGCGTCTCGGCCTCGTCGAACAGGCTCGCGAAGAGATTCCCCAGCACGCCGGGCTTCTTTTCGGGCGCCTTGCCCCCTCCGCCGTCGCTCACGTCGCCTCCTCGTACAGCGACTCGTATTCGCGCCGGAATGCCTCGTAGACCTTCTTGCGTCGGACCTTGAGCGTCGAGGTGAGGAGACCGCCCGCCACCGTGAGGGGCGTCTCCATGATGCGGAACTTCTTCACCTGCTCGAAGGACGCGAGCTCGCCATTGACGCGATCGACCGCGGCGCGCACGAGATCGCGCGCGGCCTGGGCTCGGTCCTCGTGGGCCGAGCCATTGGCCTTGAGCTCCGCGTCGATCGCCTCGTGGGCGAGCCAAATGCCGGCTACGAGGAACTTCTTTCCGTCGCCGTACACCACGCAATGCTCGACGAACGGCACGTCGGCGAAGCGGAGCTCGATGTTCGCGGGCGGGACGTTCTTGCCGCCCGCGGTGACGAGGATCTCCTTCTTGCGGTCCACGATCTGGAGGAAGCCGTCCTCCGTGAAGCGACCGACGTCGCCGGTCTTGAACCAGCCGTCGTCGGTGAAGACCTCGCGCGTCGCCTCCGGCTCCTTGTGATAGCCCCCGAACACGCTCGGCCCCTTGGCGAGGATCTCGCCGTCCTCGGCCAAGCGGAGCTCGACCGAGGGGAACGGCTTGCCGACCGAATCGAAGCGGAACGCGGTCGGTCGATTCATGGTCAGCGTCGGCGAGCACTCGGTGAGCCCATAGCCCTCGATGATGAGCAGCCCGCACTCGTAGAAGAGCTCCTTCACCTCGCGCTTCAGCCCCGCGCCGCCCGAGAGGCAGAACTGCAGGTGCCCGCCGGTGACCTCGGCGAGCCGGGCGCGCCGCGCCTCGCGATCGGGCGCCTCGAGCGCGCGCTGGGCGAGCTTCTCCCAATACGCGGGGACGCTCATGAACACGTTCGGGCGCACCACCGGCAGGAGGCCGAGCACCTTCTGGGGATCGGTCATGTAGGTGACGAAGCCGAGCGTGTTGCCGATGCAGGCCTCGCCATAACCGAAGATGTGGCTCATCGGCAGCCAGAGCAGATCGACGAGCTCCTCGTCGAGCAGCGAGGCATTGCACTCGAGCCAGTCGGCGAAGTTCGCCGAGCCATTGCCGTGGGTCAGCGGGACGCCCTTCGGGTTGCCCGTGGTGCCGCTCGTGTAGAGCATCACGGCGGCGTCCTCGAGGCGCACCGAGTCGAGCCGCTCCTGGAACGCGCTCGGCGACTCCTCGCCGCGCGCCGCGCCCGTCCGAATGGCGCGCGACCACGTCACGACCTTGTCCTCGACGTCGGCCGCCGAGGGGGCGTCCTTCCCGGCGGCCCGCAGCTCGGCGAGGAGCGGCGCGGGATCGAGCGCGTCGTCGAAGAGGACGATCCGTTCGACGGCCGCATACTCCGTCCACGCCTCGAGCACGCGGCGCAGGAGCGCCGGGGTGTCGACGAAGAGGAAGCGCGTGTCGCTGTGCTTCGCGATGTAGCCGGCCTGCGACGACGTGCTCGCGGGATAGATCGGGACCATCACGCCGCCCGCGGCCTGGATGCCGAGCGCCGCGCTCATCCACTCGACGCGGTTCGGCGCGAAGATGGCCGCGCGATCCCCTCGCTCGAGCCCGGAGGCCGCGAGGAACAGCGCGACCTTCTGGATCTGATCCGCGAACGCGCCCCAGGTGACGGCGCGCCAGTCGCCGTCCCCGGTGGGGACCATGAATCGCGGGCGCGTCCTTCGCTCGGGCAGCGCATCGAAGACGACTCGGGGCGCAATCTTGGGCTCTCGGTATCGCGACAGGTCCAGCACGGCGGTGTCTCCTTCTCAGGCCTTCTTCGAATCGGTGGCGGCGAGCTTCTCCTCGAGATCGGCGAGGCGGCTCTGAATCTGGTTGAGCGCGTGGAGCGTCCGCTCCTGGTCGCGCTTCGTCGGCAGGCCGAGCAGGCCCCACGCGCTCGCGGCGAGGTGGTCACCCGCGGTCTTCAGCTTCATCGCCGTCGTGAGCCACGCGCCCGCGGGCTCGAGCACGAGCGGGCTCTTCATGACCTGCTCGAGGTACTGCGCCGTCGACTCCTCCCAGGCATTGAAATACTTCTTCGTGGTCTCCCAGAGCATCGCGGTCTCCTCGTGGCTTCGTGGCTCGAAAGCCGCTCGATCGATTCTTCTCGTCTCGGTCGGCTCGTGAAAGGGAAGGTGCCTCAGAACCCGAGGCGGCGCAGCTGGGCGGCCTCGGTGAAGTCGGGGTTCGTCTCGGACGCGGCGCTCGTCGCGCGGGCGACCTCGCCGAAGCACTCCGCGAAGAAGGAGACTTGGAGCTGGGTCGTCGCGGAGCCCACGGCGGGCTCGACGGTGACCTTGGTCCGGACCCGATGGACCTCGTCGAACGAGAACGACGGGAGATCGATCGAACCGATCGCGTCCACGGAGACCTCGTACGTGTCCTTGCCGGCGTATTGGAGCCCGCGGAAGAGACCATTGACGATCTGCCCCGACGAGACGAAGGACTGCCCCGGCGCGATCGGGAAGCGCAACAGCTCGATGGGCGTCTGGTAGAGCAGCAGCGTCTTGCCCTCCGCGGGCTGCTCGACGTGCGACGCGAGCCCGAGCAGCGTGAGCCCGGAGGCCGTGAGCTGCCCGATCGAGTCGATCGTGCCCCCCGCGTCGAACGGGGTCACGAAGGCGTCGGGCGGGAAGGCCGTGCCGTACCATTGGTCCTTCGCGAGCACGGGCGTGATGACGAGCGACTCGTCGTCCGCGTAATCGGCCGACATCGACCACGCGTAGCGGCCGTCCTTCTGCTTCTTGCCGGCCAGATCCACGGTGCGCGTCGCGCTCGGCGGAGAGACCACGTAATGGACGCCGACGCCGATCGCCGCCGCGAGCTCCTTCGACTCGATCTTGCCGTCGAGGTGCGGCACGCAGGCGAGCGGCTGAACGTCGCCGTCGGTCGCCGTCTTCCGCTTCGGCGGGACGCTGAGGTTGTCGTCGCACGCCGAGGCGAGGAGCCCGAGGCAGAGCGGGGCCGCGAGGGCGAGGAGCGCGGTGAGTCTCTGGGTCTTCATGTGCGCACGCTTCTCCACGTCAGAACGAGTAGGCGAGGCGGACCCGCCAGACCTGCGCTGGCTTCGCCTTGAGGTTGAGCTCGCGGTTGTCGAGGCCCGAGAACGGAATGAGCGTGCCCTGCTCGAGGGCCGCTTGGAAGCCGAAGTCGCTGCGATAGGCGATGGTGGGGTCGATCTCCGCGCCGAGCGCGCGATCGCCGGACGGCGTCGAGCTCGGCTGCACGGCGAAGGAGAAGACCGCGAAGAGGCCGAGCTCGAGCGCGCCCCGCGAGAAGCGCAGCGGCTCGACCCGCGCGTGAGGCTTCAGGTAGACCGCGTCCGTCACCGTGCCGATGATCTCCCGGAAGAGGATGCGATCGATTCGATAATCGGGATTGAAGCGGAAGTTGTTGACGGTGTTGTCGTAAGGGGGATTCGCCTGGGCGCCGTCGAGGTCGCCGCGCTGCGGGGCGGGCGCGCCGACCTTCGGGAAGGCCCCGAAGCCGGGCGCGTTGTCGCCGCTCGCGTAGCCCGCGTCGAGGCCGAATCCGTAGACCGAGGCCCTGTCGCCGAGCTCGCTCTCGAGCGCGAAGCCGAGCTGGCGCGAGGTGATGGGGTCCTTGTATCGGAAGCCCGGGATGAGCGAGCCCTGGTCGACGCGTCCGAGGATGAGCGCGCCCTCGCCCTCGATTCGATATCCGGGGCCCGCGAGCCGCAGCCACGCGTCGATCGTCGTCGCCGTGAAGCCCCGCGCGACGACCTGCTTCGAGTCGATCGCGACGGGCGTCGCCGTCGGTAGGTACATCGCGGGGACGTCGTTCTTCTGCCAGCGGTGGGAGGCGGCGAGGCCGTAGTCGAAGGTGGCCTTCCCCGCGGCCGATCGCCGCTTGATCGCCCACGGGGCGTGATAGCGCATCACCGCGGTCGTGACGGTGTTCACGAACGCGGTGGGATCGACGTCGATCGGACGAATCCCGCCTTTGTCGGGCACGAACGGGCCCACCGACGTCAGGTCGTACGCGACCGCCCACAGGTGGCCGAGGAGCGGCGTGACGAACGCGATCCGGTCGGAGGCGTCGCCGCTGTCGCAATCGGCGCAATCGCCGCTGTTCGCGAGCATGCCGAGGCCGAACTGGTTGCCCATTCGCCCGGCCGTGAGCAGGCCGAGCGGCGTCAGCGCCTCGCCATAGGCGCGCTTGAGCCGCAGAATCGCGCTCCCCGGCGATTGACTCGTCGAGGCCGAGGGAATGCCGACGGGCGCGCTGCCGAGCGCGAGACCGTCGAAGGCGTCGAGGCGCACCTTCACGGCGAGGCCGCCCGACGGGAGGAAGAAGCCTAGGTCCGTGCGCAGCCGCATGTCGGCGCGCGTGAGGATCTGCCCCTTGGGATCCGAGAGCGGGACGGGGTAGAGCAGCTCGCCCGAGGGCGTCGGCCCGCGATCGAGATCGAGGTTGTCGAGGATCTCTCCGCGCAGGCGCAGCGAGCCCGCGAAGTCGACCACGTGATCGTGGGGCGCGCGAAGCGACTCGTCGTAATCGGAGAAACCCGCGGCGTGGGCCTCGTTCGCCGTCGCGCCGGAGACGGCGAGCGCCATCGCGAGAGGCCAGACCGTGCGAAGACGCGCGCGCGTCATCGACCCTTCGCCCCTTCCTTGGTCGCGGGCGCCTCCTTCGGCGTCGCGTCGCTCGCGCTCGGCCCGAGATCGTCCGCCTTCGGGACGTCGGGCCTCGGCTCGGGCTTCGACGGGGCCGGCGGCGGCGCGAGGAACTCCACGAGCTCGCGCGTCGAGGGCGCCTTCGCCTCGATCATCGGGAAGTGCCCGCACTGCGGATAGACCACGAGCTTCGCTCGAGGCAGCTCCTTCGAGAGTCGCTCGCCGTAGTCGAGCGTCGTGACCTTGTCCTCGCGCCCCCACAGGAGGAGCACGGGCTTGTCGATGGTCCCGTATCGCTTCTGCACCTCGGCGTAGTGCTGGCCGCGCACCGCCGCGAGCGCGGCCGCCGTCGTCCCGGGTCGGTCGAGCTGCTCCTCCACCGATTCGACGAGCTCCTCCGTCACGTTGCTCTTGTCGTAGAAGGCGCCCGCGATTTTGTCGTCCGGGCGCTCGTCGTAGAACATCGAGAAGAGCGCCTCGCCCACGCCGTCCGCGCGCGCCCAGAGGAAGAAGGTCGGCAGCTGCTCCTCGTAGACCCAAGCGTCGTAGAGCGCGATGCGATCGACGCGCTTCGGCGCGTCGAGGGCGAGCTCGAGCGTGACGCTCGAGCCCCAGGAGTGCGCGACCACGTCGGCGTGCTCGACGCCGAGCGCGTCCATCAGCCCGAGGATGAGCTTGGCCTGCGCGCGGGGCGAGTAGTCGCCGGGCGGGCGATCGGTGTACCCGAAGCCCTTCAGATCGAGCGCGATGACGCGGTGGTCTTTGCGCAGCGCCTTGATGACGCCACCCCACGCGTTGAGCGACGACGCGAAGCCGTGGACGAGCACCACCGCGGGCCCCTCGCCGACGTCGACGTAATGGACGCGTGTCCCGTCGATGGTCTTGAACGTCGCCGGCCCGAACGCGGTCTTCTTCGGCTCGTTCGGCAGGGGGCCCGTGTGGAACGACGCGCAGCCGATCGAGGCCGTGGCGAGCGTGAGCGCGATCGCAGCCGTGCGCAGCTTTCGCAGCGTGCTCGTTCTCGTGACTCGAATGGGCACTGGGGGCTCCTCGGCGAAAGAGCGGCGGGCGAAGGACGGCTCAGGGAGACAGGCGGCGGAGCTCGGAGACGCTCGAGAACTCGGCGTTCGGCTCGTTGTTCTGCGACGTCACCGAGGCGACGGTGCCGAAGCACTCCGCCACGAAGCCGAAGCTCCGGAGGGTCAACAGACCGCCCTGGCGCACCATCGTCGTTCGCACGCGCAGCACGTCGAAGGTGCCGAAGGGAGCCTCGAGGACGCCCTTCGCGTCGACGAGGTTGTCGTAGGCCTCGACGTATCCGACGGGCACGCCCTGCGCGTACCCGGTCACCGTGCTCTGGATCGACCAAGCTTTGTTCTCGGTGAGCGGGAACGTGAGGGCGGGGACCGGCGGCGTGTACGTGAGCTCGGTCTTCGTCGCGCCGCCCATCGGGGAGACGACGCCGCGGAGCAGCAGCGCGTCCGCCGTGACCTCGAACACGCCGAGGAGATCGTTCGTCTCGCTGAGCTTGGCCGCGTACGTCGCGCCTGCGAAGTCGGCCTCGAACCAGAGGCCGTTGAGCGCCTGCGTCTCGATGAGCGAGAGATGATCGCCGCTGAAGGTCTGCTTGAGGTTCCAGTCTCGCGAGCCGTTGCCGAGGTCGGTGCCCGAGGTCGCGAACGTGACGTTCGTCGCGGCGAGGAACTTCGCGCTGAGCCCCGCGGTGATGGGCACCTCGGCGCGGGTGATGGTGCCGTCCTTGTTGGGCGAGCACACGCCGCCGCCCGCGCCCGCGCCCGACGAGCCGGTCGCCGCCGACGACGACGAGCCCCCCGCTCCGGTGCCGCTGCTGGTCGTGGTCGCGCCCGTGGTCGTCGAGGCGTCGCCGCAGACGCCTTGGTCGCAGACGCCCGACGGGCAGTCGGTGCCCACGTGGCAAGTGCCCGGCGTGTCGGACACCGCGCAGCCCTGCGCGACGAGCGCTGCGCCCGCGAAGGCCATCGAGAGCATGAGCAGAGACTTCGCCGCCTTCTCGAAACGTCCTCGCATCGCGCCACCTCACTGCGACGGCGGGCCCGCGTGTTGCGGCGCACCAACCGACGGCTGCTGCTCTTACAGCGGCCCGTGGTCCTAGTCAATCGCATGTTGCACTGCCGCAATCGGCGGCCTTTACGAGGGTCCACGTTCGGGTAGAGTGCGGCGCTGCAACAAGCCGGGGCGGCACCACCTCGGCCTCCGCGGGAAGGGCGGCGCGCGAGCGATGATCGTCAAGAAGTACTCGAACCGTCGACTCTACGACACCGAGGAGAGCCGCTACATCACGCTCGAAGAGCTCACCGACAAGGTGCGGCGCGGCACCGACGTGCAGGTGATCGACGCGAAGAGCGGCGACGACCTCACGCAGCAGACGCTCACGCAGATCATCCTCGAGACGAAGGCCGCCAAGTTCCTGCCGACGCCGCTGCTCGCGCGGCTCATCCGCATGCAGGACGACGCGCTGGCCGAGTTCTTCGGCAAATACGTCTCGGCGGCGCTCGAGCTCTACCTCTCGGCGAAGCAGGGCGCGCAGGCGGTGTCGCCCTATTTCCCGTTCGCGACCGTGCCGTTCTCGGCGGGCAACGCCCTCGCGAGGCTCTTGAACGGGCTGCCCTCGTGGAGCGACGCGGTGGGCGGGCCGCCCCCGCCGGAGAAGGCGTATCCGTCGGCGGTCCCCACGCCGGTGCCGCCGCGCGACGCCGCCGCCGCCAAGGGCGATCTCGACGCGCTCCGGAGCGAGCTCGAGGAGCTCAAGAAAGAGATGCGTCGAAGGAAGCGCTGAGCGATGCTGCGATGCAAAAAGAATTTGTTGTGCAACGCAACAAACTTTCTTGACGTCGCGACGGCCGACGCTTAGTTTTCGCCTCGTGCCGCAGCCAATTCGGAGGCCGCGGACACCCAAGGAGGCACGCCCGTGTTCTGGACCAACTTTGCGCAACCGCAGCAATTCGGAGACTTCTGGCTCAAGGCGATGAAGGATCAGGTCGCCCGCGTCGAGTCGATGCAGAAGGAGATCGAGAAGCTCGAGCAGCAGGGCTACGAGCGCACGAACGAGGCGATCGAGGAGTCGACCAAGCTCGCGCGCGAGACCTTCGCGTACACGCAGAAGGTCCAGGCCGAGTGGCGCAAGATCTCGCTCGACGCGCTGAAGAAGTCGTCCGAGATGCTCGGCGTCGGCGCCTGAGCGCGTCGCGAGCGCGATCGGGCTCCTCGTGAGGAGACGCCGCGGATCGACGACGATCGCTCCGCGGCGCTCGCCTCGAGGGCTCACCTCGCGGCGCTCCTCTCGCGGGTGGACGCGGCCACGTCCCCTCGCGATGGCGCCTGCGAATCGCGCTTCACTCCGCAAGGAGTATCCGGTCGATGGACGCGCACGCCATGTGGGACCACGGCGCCGACGGCTGGTTTCCGTGGGTTTTGGCGATCTCCCGGCGCGGCGCGATTGGTGCTTGCCATCGCTGACGTGGGAACCGTGCAGGCGACGGAAGGGATGCCCGAGTCACGGATGGTGCCGGGAGAGCGACGGGCCTTCCGACGCGCCGGGCTCGATAGGCCGGTGCTCATCGAGACCGGGGCGAGCTCGTTCACCGCACGGAGCGTGGACGTCTCCGGGGGCGGTCTCGCGGTGCGCACGGATCGGACGCTCGCGGTCGGCGAGCGGCTGAGCGTCTATTTCGAGCTGCCCATCGGCTACGGCGTCGAGACCCAGGCGGAGGTGCTGCGGCGCGACGGAGATCGCGTGGCGCTGCGCTTCGTGGGCGCGCCCGCCGAGGCCGTGCTCGCCGTGCGATCGTTCTGCCGCGTGAGCGGGCTCGTGCCCGCGGTGAAGCCGAGCGGTCGCCTCGTCGGCGGCTGACGAGCAGCGCCTCGCGCGGCTCAGTCGTACTTCGACGCGAGCGCCTCTTCGGCGAGCGCGTTCATGTCGAGCGCGCCGGCCCGAGCCCACTCCTCTTCGGTGTAGAGGTCGCGCAGGTACTCGCCCGGCACGCCGACGAGGCGCTCGGCGATCGCCCCGAAGGCGCGGTGCGTGATCGGGTTCGCGTAGAGGAACTGCAGCGCGCGCAAGAACCTCGAGAAGGGCCTCGCCGCGACGGCGGGCTTCGCGCCGAGCAGCTGCATGCGCTTGAAGGCCTCGCGCATGCGACGCCGCTCGGGATCGACGCGGGTCATCGGCTCGATGAACACGTCGCGGACGAACGGCTTCGCGGCGAGGAGCATCGAAGCGAAGGTGACGCCGGCGCGCGCCTTCTCGCCGAAGGATCGCCGCGGCTCGCTCGCGCGCTCGCGGTCGGCCTCGGCCGAGGCGTAGTGCTCGGTCATGTAGTAGTCGATGGCAACGTGGCGCGACTCGTCGCGGTTGATGAGCGTCATCACGTCGTGGCACGTCGGATCGTCGACGTAAGCGTCGAGCGAACGGAGCAGGGCGATGTCGAGGAGCAGCTCGCCGCCGACGACGTAGGCGTTCGCGATCTCCGCCGAGAGGTGACGGAGCGCCGAGAGGAAGCGCGGTCGGAAGCGCACGAGGCTCGCGCTCGGCGCGTAGGAGCGAAGCTTGCGCACGTCCAAGTGTCGCGCCAGCCGATCGGCCGCGCGCGAGTGGCGCTCTTCGTCGACGACGAAGCTCTCGAAGATCGCGCGGAGGAGCGGATCGCGCGCGCGCCGCCGCTGCTCCGCGAAGAGCGCGCCCGCGAGACGCTCGATCTGCGCCATGTCGGTGAAGTACTGCACGACGTCGCGCTCGACGTCGGCCGTGAGCGGGCGGGGTGGTCGAGACCAGTCCACGTCCGTGAGATCCCACTGGCCCGCCTTGCACCACTCGAGCATCCGGACGAGGTCCACCCACGGAGTCTAGCCGACCGCGCGGACGAGCTCAGCGGAGGTGAAGAGGTCCTCAGGTGAGGGCCTCCACTTGCTCCTCGTCCCCGCCGGTGAGACCGTGCTGTCGGTGGATTTCGCGCACCTCGCCCCGGGCTTCGAGGTCGCCGGTCGCTACCGGATCGAGCGGGCGATCAAGGCGGGGGGCATGGGCGCGGTCTACGTTGCGGTGCACAACGCGACGAAGCGTCGCTGCGCGCTGAAGCTGATGCACCCGAGCATCGTCCGCGACGCCGACATGCGACGGCGCTTCGCGCAGGAGGCGCAGGTCTCGGCGCTCGTGCGCAGCAAGCACCTGGTCGACGTGTTCGACGCGGGCGTCGACGACGCGGCAGGGGGCGCTCCCTTCCTCGTCATGGAGCTGCTCGAGGGGCACGAGCTCGGCGAGTGGATCCGCGAGCACGGCGCGCTCGCGCCGCAGGTGGCTCGGATCTACCTCGAGCACGTGGCCGAGGGGCTCGCGAAGGCGCACGTGGCCGGTGTCGTGCATCGCGATCTC
>CAYYKK010000138.1:0-18388 GCA_964467935.1 uncultured Polyangiaceae bacterium | reverse complement strand
GCTGAGTCTCGTGCGAGAGCTAGGGGGTAACCCGCCGCCGGGCCTCCCCGAGGCGCTCCGCGACGGCTCGCGCGCCGATCTCCTCCGCTTCCTCTTCTCTCAGACGATGGGCGCGCGGGAGGCGTTCGAGCACCGCCGCGTCGAGCTCCGCGAGGAGAAGCGGCGCGCCGACGACGAGTCGGTCGTCGACAGCTTCCTGGAGGATCTCGCGCCCGAGGGCGAGCTCACCCGATACCTCGGAGCGACGTGCCTGGCGCACCGCGAGGACGAGACGTTGTTCGTGCACGGCGGCGTGACGCGGGAGAACCTCCGCCGCGTGCCGGGCGCGGCGTCGCCGTCGCGCGACGTCGACGCGTGGATCCGAGCGCTCAACGCCTTCCACGCCCGATCGATCGACGCGTTCGCCGAACGACGCCTCGACGCCGACGGCACACCCGCGTGGTCCGAGCTCGTCGCCTACCAAGCGCCGCTCCGAGGCACGCGGCGGAACCAGGGCAGCGTGGTCTACGGCCGCCCCACGAACGATCGCGGCGATCCGGTGCTGCCCCCCGAGGACGTGATCGCCGAGCTCGCGTCGAACGGCGTCCGGCGGGTGGTCCTCGGTCACACGCCGAGCGGAGACTGCCCCGCGATCCTGCGCGACGCGGCGGGGTTCGAGCTCGTCCTCGCCGACAACTCCTATGGTCGCATCGAGCCCGGCTCGTGCGTGTCGATCGACGAGGACGGGCTCGCGGTGATCGGCGCGACGCTGCTCGACGACGGCGCGCGCGAGCCCGTCTCCTTCCGCGTCACCCGGGACGCCGAGACGCCCCTCGGGCTCCGCGACGCTTCGTCGGGGCGGCTCGTGAAGGCCGGCCTCGCGCGCGGCGACTTCCTCGCGTTCCGCGCCCTGCGCGGCTACGAGGTCGAGCAGCGCCCCGTCACGCTCGAGGAGCTCGGCCGCGCGCGCCTCGAGCCGCCGCGTTGATCGCGAGCTCGTCACGGCGCGCTCGGAATGCGCCGGCCTCGGAGGTCGTCTAAAGTGCGACCATGAAAGGCTCCCGTGCCTCACGCGCCGCCCTCGCCGGCGCGCTCGCGCTCGTCGCCGCCTCGTGCGCCGCACCGCCGCGCGGACCCACGTCGGTGGAGCTCGCGCCGATCGCCGCGCGCGCGCCCGTCGCCGCGCCGCCGCCCGCGAAGGCGCCCCCGCTCGGACCGGCGAAGCCGCTGCGACCGGCCGATCTCGCGTTCGTGACCACCATCGACGGCCACACGGTCCTCGTGCTCGACGCCGCAGCGCCCGACGAATGGCGCGACGGGCCGCCCGAGCTCGCGGGCGCCTCCACGGATCCGATCGAGCTGCGCGCGGGGCTCGATGCTCGGCGCCTCCCCGAGACCCATCGCCTCGGAGGGCGGCGCTTCGCGCTCTACCGCGGCGCGAAGCGACTCTGCGAGGCCGAGATCGGCGCGCCGCGCCTCGTCGGCGCGCTCTACGAGCCGAGCATGGATTGGGCCGGATCGGCGCAGCACTCCCCGCCCGCGACGCAGCGCGAGATCGCCGACGAGGCGTGGTCGATGGCTTCGAAATGGCTCGTCGCCGACGTGGCCCTCGGCGCCGCGTGCGACGGCGCGACGTGGGCGCGGCTCTCGACCGAGCCGTCGCCGACGTTCGTCGCCGCCGAGCTCTCGTCGGAGTCTCCTTCGGCGAAGCGCGCGTGGGGGGCATTCGCGACGCTCGCTCCCGTCCTCGCCGCGCAGCCCGACTACGACCAGTGGAACGAGACCAACACGCTCGGCGCGCCGGGACCGTGGCTCGCGTCACCGATGACGGAGAAGACCGCGAGGACCTACGCGTGGCGCGGCGCGAGCTACACCGCGATCGGCGCGCGCATCGGCGAGGGCTGCGGGTTCAACGCCGCCGTCTTCGCGATCTACCGGGTCGATCGGGGCCGCACGGAGCTCGTCGCCCAGCACCGAGGCGGCGTTCCGGGCGACGGGATGCTCGTCGACCTGAACCTCGACGGTCACCTCGAGGATCTCGGCGGCGCCGACGGGACCGGCCTCCTCCGCGTCGAGCCGTTCGAGGACGAGGACGGATCGGCCGAGACGCTCGAGATCGCGTCCCCGGGTTGCCCCTGCTGAGCCGCCCCGAGAGGGCCTCCGCCCGCGCGCGCTGAACGAGCGGGCGGCGTTGTGCCTCTGGGTCACCTTCGCTACGATGCGAGCGCAGTTTCTCGCCGCAAAGGAGCCCCCGTGAAAGCCCAGCATTGCCTCGTCGTCCTCTCGATCCTCGGGCTCTCGGCGTGCGGGAACGGCGCGGGCGACACGAGCGGCACGGGGGGCGCGTCGATCGGGCCGGTCTCGTTCCACAAGGACGTCGAGCCGCTGCTCCAGAAGCACTGCCTGACTTGCCACAGCGACGGCCAGATCGGCGGCTTCTCGCTCGTGAAGTACGAGGAGGCGAAGCCGCTCGCCGCCGACATGGCCGACAAGACGACGAAGCGGCTCATGCCGCCGTTCCTCGCCAAGACGACGGACGACTGCAAGCCCCGCCTCTCGTGGCGGGGCGATCCGAGCCTCACCGATCAGGAGATCGCGATCTTCAAGGCTTGGGCGGATCAGAAGGCCCCCGAGGGCGATCCCAAGGACGCGCCGCCGCCGTTCGTGCTCGCGAACCAGGGGCTCCCGAACTTCGCGCAGGAGATCACGGCGACCTCGCCCACCACCGTCGACGGCTCGGCCGACAAGTTCCAGTGCGTCGTGTACGACCCGAAGCTCGCGGGCGACCAGTTCGTCGACGGCCTCCACTTCATCGCCGGGAACGCGAACATCGCGCATCACGCGCTGCTCTTCAGCGCCAAGCGCACCGACGTCGCAAAGGAATCGGGCGGGATGGACCAATACCCGTGCTTCGGCTCCCCGCCCGGGACGCTCGTGCACGCGTGGGCGCCCGGCGGGGTCCCGCTCGAGCTGCCGCCGGACGTCGGCATCAAGATGGGGGTCGACGACGTCATCGTCATTCAGATGCACTACCATCCACGAGGCAAGATGGAGTCGGACCAGTCGAAGATCCAGCTCCGCTTCACGCAGGCTCAGCCGAGCTGGAGCTACCTCACGCTCTTGCCCGGCAACGCCAAGAACGCCTCCGACGGTCTGCTGCCCGATCCCGACGACACGAACGGCGTGCCTGAGTTCCTGATCCCCGCGAACAAGGAGAAGCACGTCGAAGAGATGGTCTTCACCGTGCCTTCGCAGGTGATCATCGACGTGCCGATCCTCGCGGTCGGCCCGCACATGCACTACGCGGGCACCGAGATGAAGTTCTCGATCGAGCGCAACCACGTGACGGCGACGCAGCCCGCGAACGAATGCCTGGTCGAGACGCCCGCGTGGGACTTCAACTGGCAGCGCCTCTACCAATACGACGGCGCGATCTCCGACCTGCCGACGGGCACCGCGGGCGACGTCATCCGAATGCACTGCGAGTACAACAACTCCATGTCGAACCCGTTCATCGTCCAGGCGCTGAAGCAGCAGAACCTGAGCGCGCCGAAGGACATCTCGCTCGGCGAGACGACGCTCGACGAGATGTGCCTCGGCGTGATGGGCGTGCTCGTGCCGACGGCGCTCATCAAGTAGCCACGAGCCATGCGAGGAGCCGCCGTCCCGTTCGTCGCGCTCCTCGTCTCCTGCCGCGCCCACCCGAGCGTCGAGAGCGAGCCCTCGCCCGGCCCGGCGGCGGCGGTCGTGCAGTGCGTGCCGGTCGCGAGCGGCCCGCTCCCGCGCTCGGTCGAGCTGCGCGGCCGGGTGATGACGAGACCCGGCGGCGATCTCCCCCTCGCGTCGCTCGTGGCGGGGAAGGTGCTCGAGATGAAGGTCGAGGAGGGCAGCCGCGTTCGACCCGGCGGGGTGATCGCGATCGTCGACGACCTCGGGCCGCGGGCGGCCGCGGGCGAGGCCAAAGCGGCGCTCGCCCGCGCGCGATCGACCAAGGCCGAGGCCGACGCGGCGCTCACCCGCGCGAAGCGCCTGGAGGCGGCGGGCATCATGTCGAAGGGCGATCTCGACACCGCCGAGGCGCGCGCGGCGGCGGCGGACGCGGACGTCTCCGCGCAAGAGGCGGCGGCCGGCCTCGCGAGCGGCACGCTCGGCCGCGTCGAGGTGCGCTCGACCTTCGACGGCGTCGTGACGAAGATCTGGCGCGGCGCCGGCGCCGTCGTCGACGGCACCGCGACGACGCCCATCGTGGAGGTCGCGGCCGACGCCCACCTCGAGTTCGTGGCGGACGTGACCGAGCCCGAGCTCGCCCTCCTCCAAGAGGGAGACGCGGCCACCGTGAAGCTCTCCTCGCGCGCGCTCTCCGGGACCGTCGTCGCGCTCTCGCGCGCCCTCGATCCCAAGACCGGGCTCGGGACGGTGCGCGTCTCGCTCGCCTCGCCGGTCGACGAGAGCCTGGTGCGCATCGGCGCGTTCGGGACGGTTCGCGTGGAGGCGACGAAGCTCGACGACGCCCTCGCGATCCCGCGCGCCGCGATGCGAGGCGCCATCCTCGACGGCGCCGACGTGGCGAAGTGCGACGCCGGCAAGGCGACGATCGTGCGTGTCACCGTCGGGTACCGTGATGAGACCATGGTGCAGGTGCTCTCGGGTCTCTCCAAAGGCGACCGCGTCGCGGTGGGCGACGTGCTGGGGCTCGCCGACGGGACGCCGATCACCGAGTCGTCGAGCGAGCCCGCCGCGGAGAAGCGGGAGCCGGGCGCTTCGGCAGCCGCCCCTTCGTCCTCGAGCGCTCCCGCGACGTCGGCGAGCGCGCGGGTCGCGCCGTGAGCGAGCCCGAGTCGGAGCAAGACGAGACGCCCCCGTCGGGTCGCCTCGGCGCGATCGGCTTCGTCCTCGCGATGCTGCGCCGCCGGAGCGCCGCCGTCTGGATGGTCACGGCGCTGTCGGTGCTCCTCGGCGTCGCGGCGCTCCTGCGAATGCCGAGCAGCATCTACCCGGAGGTCGAGTTCCCACGCATCGTGGTGGTGGCGAGGAGCGGCGACGCGCCGCCCGACGTCTTCGTCGCGACGACGACCCGCCCCCTCGAGGCGTCGCTCTCGAGCGTGATGGGCCTCTCCAGGATCCGGAGCAAGACCGTGCGCGGCGCGACGCAGGTGTCGCTCGACTTCGCCGCCGGTACCGACATGTGGCGCGCGCTGCAGCTCGTCGAGGCCGCCGTCAGCGAAGCGCGCAGCGCCCTGCCCGACAAGACGGACATCGTCGTCGAGAAGGTCACGACCGGCTCGTTCCCCGTCGTGACGTTCAACCTCTCGGGCCCCGTCGATCCACGCGCGCTCCGCGAGGCGGCGGATCTGGTCGTCGAGCCGGCGTTCGCCTCGACGCCGGGCGTCGGGCGTGTCGACGTCGTCGGCGGCGACGAGCGCGAGATCGAGGTCGTCGTCGATCCCGACGCGATGGCGAGCCTCGGCCTCTCCGCAGACGACGCCGCGACGAAGATCGAGGGCGCGTTCGGCACGACCGCGGTGGGGCGCGCGCTCGACGGCGGCGCCGCGGTGACGGTGCTCGCCGATGCCGAGCCGAAGCGGCCCGTGGACGTCGCGGCGATCCCCCTCGTCACCACCGACACGGGCGGGGTCGTGCCCGTGGGCGCGGCGGCCGAGGTGATCGACGGGCACAAGGATCGGACCGCGCGCGTCGGGAGCCCGCACGGCGAGACCGTGGCGATCAGCGTCGCGCGCCTGCCGGAGGCGAGCACCGCGGACGTCGTGCGCCGGATCGAGGACGTCGCGCGGGAGCTCACGCCGCTCTTGCCGAAGGGCGCCACGCTGCGCCCCGTCTACGATCAGGCGATCCTCGTCGACGAGTCGATGGCGAGCGTGCGCGACGCGATGATCCTCGGCGTCGTCTTGTGCCTCGTCGTGATCAGCCTCTTCTTGCGCGATCCGCGCGCGGGGCTCGTCCACTCGGCGAGCATCCCCGTCACGCTCGCGGTCACGTTCCTCGTGATGCACCTGTTCGGCCAGACGCTGAACCTGATGTCGCTCGGCGGGATGGCGGTCGCGATCGGCATCGTCATCGACGACGCGATCGTCATCGTCGAGTCGATCGCGCACCACAAAGGGCTCGGCAAGTCGGCGGAGCGCGCCGCCGCCGACGGGACGCGCGAGCTCGCGCCGGCGGTGCTCGGGACCACCGCGACGACGGTGGTCGTGTTCCTGCCTCTCGCGTTCCTCGGCGGCGTGGTCGGCGATTTCTTCCGCGCGCTCGCGTTCACCGTCGTCACCGCCGTCGTGCTCTCGATGCTCGTCGCGCTCGTGCTCGTCCCGTTGGCGGCCGGCCTCAGCCTCTCGAAGAAGCACGAGGTGGCGCGCCCCCCGTCGCCGCTCACGCTCCGGGCGTTCTCGTTCCTCTCGCGCCGCTCGCTCGCCGCCGCGCTCGCCGTGCTCGGCTCGGGCGCGGCGCTCGCCGTCTTGCTCCCCGCGCTCCCGAGCGGGTTCCTTCCGCAGATGGACGAGGGCGGCTTCGTGCTCGACTACTTCCTCCCGGCCGGCAGCTCGCTCGAGGAGACCGATCGCGTCGCGCGCAAGATCGAGGCGGTCCTCGGCCGCGTGCCGGAGGTCGAGATCTTCGCGCGGCGGAGCGGCGCCGAGCTCGGCCCGGCGGCCGCGACCGAGCTCTCGCGCGGGGACGTCATGGTGCGCCTCGTGCCGCGCGATCGCCGCAAGCGCGGCGTCGACGAGGTGGTGAGCGAGCTGCGCGGGGCGCTCGATCGCGAGGTACCCGAGGCGCGCGTCGAGTTCGTGCAGGTGCTCAAGGACGTGCTCGACGATCTCGCCGGCAACCCGCGGCCGATCGAGATCAAGCTCTTCGCGCGCGACACCGCGAAGCTCGCGGAGGCGGCGCCCCTCGTGGCGCGCAGGATCGACGGCGTCCCGGGGCTCGTCGATCTGTTCGACGGCGAAGAGCGCGAGGCGCGCGAGATCCGCTTCTCGATGAAGCGCGACGCGGTGGCGCGCTTCGACGCGAAGCCCGCCGACGTCACGAGCGCGCTGTCGACGGCGCTCGAGGGCCGGATCGTCGGCCAAGTGCGCGTCGAGGATCGCTTCATCGACGTGCGCGTGCGCTACCCCGATCCGGTCCGCCTGGATCCGAGCCACGTCCGCAACCTGCCCTTCGTCCGCGCCGGCCACGCGACGACGCTCGCGGCGGTCACCGATCTCTCCGAGAGCACCGAGCCCTCCGTGCGCTTGCACGAGGCGCTCGGCCCCGTCGTCAGCGTGACGGGCGATCACGAGGGGCGGGACCTCGGCTCGGTCGGTCGAGACATCGACGCGCGCCTCGCCGGGATCGCGCTCCCCGAGGGCGTTCGGCTCGTCGTCGCGGGCCAGGTCGGCGCGGAGCGAGACACGGAGCGGAGCCTCCTCGAGGTCGGCCTCGCGGCGCTGACGCTCGTGCTCGCGGTGCTCGCCGCGCAGTTCCGCCGCTTCCGCCTCGCGCTGCTCTCGCTCGCCGGCATCCCCGCCGCGCTGGCGGGCGGTTGCGTCGCGCTCTTCGTCACGAAGAGCGAGCTCAACGCGTCGTCGATGATGGGCTTCGTCCTGCTCGTGGGCCTCGTCGTGAAGAACGCCGTCCTGCTCCTCGAGGAGGCGGAGCGCCGCGTCGATGGCGGCGACGCCCCGGCGTTCGCCGTCGCCTCGGCCGCGCAACGTCGGCTGCGTCCGATCCTCATGACCACCACCGCCACGGTCGCGGGCCTCTTTCCGCTGGCGTTCGGCCTCGGCGCCGGCGCGGAGCTGCAGCGTCCGCTCGCGATCGCCGTGATCGGCGGGCTCGCCGCGTCGACGATCGCGACCCTCGCGTTCCTCCCCGGGATCGCGTCGTGGGCGCTTCGACCGAAGCGCTAAAGTTCCACCCTGGTGCGACCGTAGAGGCGGGGGTGAACCGCCTCCCGCGAGCGTTCGTTCCTCGCCCCGACGCAGGCTCGGGCGTGCGCCCCGCCGCACGACCCGACGTCGAGGCACCTCCGGCGCCCGAGCCGTCGAGCGCCTTCGTCGCGCCGGCCGCGCCCGTCGGGGCCCTGCCGCGCGAGCCCCTCGTCAGCATCTCGAACGAAGGCAGCTTCGAGCTCGAGCGGGTGACGCCCCTCTTGCCCGAGACCCCGTCGGGCGAGCGCTCGCGCCGCGATCGCGCGAGCCTCGTACGCATGAACGGGCCCACGGCGGGCGAGCCGATCGTCCTCGCGAACGGCGCGGTGACGCTCGGTCGAGGGCGCGGCGCGGAGATCGCCTTCGACGACGAGGGGGTGAGCCGCCTGCACGCTTCGATTCGACACGAGGCGGGGGACTACGTGCTCACGGATCTCGGATCGCGCAACGGCACGACGGTCGACGGTCGATCCGTCGACAGGCACGTCCTCGCGGACGGCGACGTGATCCGCCTCGGCCCTCGCAGCGCCCTGCGCTTCACCCTCACCGACGACGAGGGCGACGAGCTGATCCGCCACCTCTATCGCTCGAGCACGAGCGACTTGCTCACCGGCGCCTTCAATCGCCGCCACTTCGACGAGCGCTTCGCCGCGGAGGTCGCGTACGCGGCCCGCCATCGGACCCAGCTCGGCCTCCTGATGTTCGATCTCGATCACTTCAAGCGCGTGAACGACTCGTTCGGCCACGCCGCAGGGGACGCGATCCTGAGGCACGTCGCCGCGCTCGTCACCGCTCGGCTCAGGGTCGAGGACGTCTTCGCCCGCTACGGCGGTGAGGAGTTCGTCGTGCTCCTGCGCAACATCGACGTGGCCGGCGCCGGGCGCGCCGCCGAGCGGCTCCGCGCCGCGACGGCCGCCACGCGCCCCGTGTTTCGCGGGTCGCTCATCCCCGTCACCATCAGCGTCGGCTGCGCGACGCTCGCCGAGTGCGAGATCGCGTCGTGCGCCTCGCTCCTCGAGCTGGCCGATCGACGGCTCTACCGATCGAAGAGCGCAGGTCGGAACCGCGTGACTACGACGGGCTGAAGCCTCCGACGCGACGAGCGCGACGGCGCCGACCCGCTCGCGCACCGAGCGCCGCGATCATCACGAACGACGTCGCGAGCAAGCCTCCACCCGGCGCTCGCTCGAGGCCGCTCGCGACGGAACATCCCGCGCTCGACGCGCTCGATCCGTCCGCGCTCGCCGTCGCCTCGCCTGCCCCGCTCGATCCCGACCCCACGTCGGCGCCGCCCCCAGCGCCGTCGGGCGGCGATCCCAAATGGCGCGGGTCCGAGTCGAGCACGTAGACCGCCGGATCGCCGAGCGTCTGCAAGAGCACCGGCGTCGCCGGGAGATCGATGCCCTCGGGATGGCTCGCGAGCTCCGCCGCGCCCCACGCGGTGATCTTCGTCGCGTCGAACCCCCACGCGGCGAGGGAGGTCGGATCGATCACGTGCCGCCGGCGACCTCCGTCGACGACCCAGACCTTGCCGTCGGCGGAGATGCCGAGCTCGGGCGCGTCGGGCCAATCCGCGGACGTGTCGTGGAGCGCCCGATCGGCGGGCGTCATCCACGCGAGGAGCTTGCGCTCGTCGAACCCCCACGCGGTGAGCACGGCCGGGCTCGTCACGTGCCGAAGCAGCCCTTCGGGCGCTTTGGGCGGCGCGCAATGGGCCGTCGCGGGAGACTGCTTCAGCGCGACGGGGGTTCCATCCATCACCGAATGCGCGAACGCGTAGACGGGGTGATCCGCGTCGTCGCAGTAGTAGAGGGGCGTCGCGACCGAGAAGCCGTGGTTCGGATCGATACCGAGCGCCGCGGCGACATCGGGCCGCGCGTCGCTCGCCGTGACCGACACCCCGAAGCCGTCGCCCGGGCCTCCGCCGAAATACAGATCGACCGACAACGGCACCGCGCTCGCGTCGAGATCGGCGGCCCACCCCGTGACGACGTCGGTCGCCGAGTCGACGTAGCCGTCGACGCGCACGGGAGGCAGGATGCCATTGCGACGGATCGCGTGGTACGTGCGGCTGTCGTATTGAAACTTCAGGGTCTGACCGCTCGCCGTGAACGACTTGACGGTCTTGTGCGCGACCTTGCCGCAGTTCGACTCCTCGTAGATCTCTGCCTGCGTCGCGCTCACCATCTTGGAGAACAACATCATGTGCCCGTCGCACACGAGCGCGTCGCCCGCCGCGAGATCCGAGAGCGCGATCGTGTGCCACCCGTTCGCTCCACCGACGTCGCTCATGTAGCCGCTCGTCGTCGGATCGCTCGGGATCTGCCAGCACCAGGAGACGAACCCGGAGCAGTCGCTGCGAAAGTGATCCCACGCCGCCGCGGGCCGCTGGCAGGTGCCGCCGCAGATGTAGTCGGTGCCGCCGTTGACCCCGCCGCAGTACGGCACCTGCAGGCTCACCCACTGGTCCGCGCAGCTCATGACGTCGCTCGTCGAAATCGCCTCGGCGCTCGAGCCGAGCGGCTCGTCTTCCTGCGGAGCGCCGTCACCGCTGGACGTCTCGACAGGGGCCTCGCAGCCCGTCGTCCACGCCGAGAAGACGACGATCGCGACGGCAGAAATCGGGGCGAGTCGGGAGGCGCGCATCGGGCGCGCGAACTGCAACCGGTATGCCGTTGAAACCGCGCCGATCGGGCTCGAGATCGCGGCACGATCGTCGCGAGGCGACGCTTCCCTACATGAATGGATCGCGATCCACTCTGGTCACTCGACCTTCCAATCGATCGCACCTACACCGTCGCCTCCGTCTGCGTCGCGTGCGCGGCCCGATCCACCCCGAGCTGCGACCAATCGCAATGGCGCATTCCGCCGACAATTGACCCGATGAGTCGGCCTCGTACTCTCGGGTCATGGCGGTTCCCTTCCACATCCAGTCCAGCGCGCTCCCCACGGACTCTCGCGTGCTCGCGTTTCGCGGCAGCGAAGGACTCTCTCGGCCGTACGCGTTCGACGTGTACGTGCACGTCGTCGGGGACGTGGAGGTGGATCTCGACGACGTGGTGGGCGCCCACGCGACGCTGCGCCTCGAGGCCGATGCGCTCGACCCGCTGCACGCGGCGCTCGGCCCGACGCTCTACCACGGGACGATCGCGACCATCGAGCACCTGCGCGCCGTGCGCGGCAGCGCGCTCTACCTCGTGCGCCTCGTGCCCGCCCTCTGGGAGCTGTCGCTCACGCGCCACAGCCGCATCTTCACGAAGAAGTCGATCCCCTCGATCATCGAAGAGGTCCTCTCGCTGGAGGGCGTGACCCAATTCGAGATGCGCCTCTCGGGCGCTTACGAGATCGAAGAGCACGTCTGCCAATATCGCGAGAGCTCGCTCGACTTCATCCAACGCTGGATGGAGCGCGAGGGCATGTATTACTTCTTCGAGCAGGGCGACACCGAAGAGACGCTCGTCATCACCGACGACAAGGCGCGCCACGCGCTCGCGCCCGGCGCCCCCATCGCCTATCACCCGTCCGAGGGCGATCACTCCGCGGGGCGCCACTTCAATCAGTTCTCGGCGCGACACGCCGCGCTCCCAGCGTCGGTGCGGCTCACCGATTACGATTACGGCAAGCCGCAGCTCGACGTGCACGGGACCGCGAGCGTCTCGCCGACCGGCGTCGGCGAGGTCTCGCTCTACGGCAATCGCTTCTTCAACACGTCGCAAGGCACGCGGCTCGCGAAGGTGCGCGCAGAGGATCTCCGCGTGCAGGGCAAGCGCTTCCACGCGACGGGAGCGGTGCGCGGGCTCGCCCCCGGCTACAAGTTCGTCGTCGAGAATCACACGAAGCTCTCCTTCAACGACGAATACCTCGCGACCTCCGTGCAACACTTCGGCTACGTGGCGGACCTCGCGAAGCCGTGGGGCCGCGCCATCCCCCACGACTACGACGAGACGTATCGGATCGAGCTCGACGCGATCCTCGCCTCGCAGCAATACCGGCACCCGGAGCTCACCGCTTGGCCGCGCATCGACGGCTACGAGAACGCGATCGTCGACGGCGCCGCCACGAGCGACTACGCGCAAATCGACGATCACGGCCGCTACTCGCTCAAGTTCAAGTTCGACGAGGGGACGCTGAAGGACGGCAAGGCCTCGACCTTCGTGCGCAAGATGCAGCCGCACGCCGGCACGGTGGAGGGCTGGCACTTCCCCGAGCGCAAGGGCACGGAGGTCATCTGCGCGTTCCTCGCGGGCGATCCGGACCGGCCCATCATCGTCGGCGCCATCCCGAACGCCGTCACGCCGAGCCCCGTGACCGCGGCGAACAACACGCAGAACGTGATCCAGACGGGCGGCTTCAATCGCCTCGAGATCGAGGACCTCGCCGGCCAGCAGCGCGTGACGCTGTCGACGCCGCACTCGAACACGCACCTCTTGATGGGCAATCCGCGCGAGGGCCACGAGCTCATCGCGAAGACCGACGCGAACGCGCTCTTGCACTCGGGCAGCACGACCGACTTCAAGATCGGCAATCTGTGGAACATCGACGTCACGTCGCACAAGACCGAGAACCTCGGCGCGACGTTCACGCAGACGGTGCAGTCGGTCGTGCTCCAGAACTACAACGCGACGCACACGGTCAACGTGCTCGCCGACGTCACGTTCAACCACAGCGCGAACTTCCTCCACAACGTCACGGCCGACGCGACGCAGAACATCGACGGCAATCACAAGCAGGTGATCGGCGCCGACGTGACGAAGAACATCGGCGGAACGCAGACGAAGACGATCGGCGGCGACGTCGTCATGAACCTCGTCGGATCCAAGATCCACGACATCGCGACCAACGAGACCTCCACCATCGGCGGCTCGCAGACGACCGAGGTCTCGGGCGTGAGCAGCGAGACGACGGGCGGCAAGGAGGAGGAGCACGGTTGGTGGAGCGCGGCGGTGAAGGGCGTCACGGACTGGACCTTCGAGGCCGCGAAATCGGAGAAGACCTACGGCGCCGCGCTCAACCTGTTCCTCGGCGTGAAGACCGAGATCACCGGGGGCGCCGTGCTCGACGTGAAGGGCGGCGCGTTCGTCGACGTGACGGCCGGCGTGACGCTCGAGGTCAAGGCCGCGGCGGAGTTCGAGCTCGTCGGCGGCATCCACGGCCACATCGCGCCGGTCGAGGAGCACACCGGCGGCATGAAGGTGCACACGACGGGCGGATTCGTGGTCGAATCGGGCGTCATCAACCTGACGGCAGGTGGAATGAGCATCGAGGCGGGTGCGCTGATGGTCGAGGCGGGCCTCGTGTTGCTCGCCTGATTCGAGAACGTGCGAGTCTTCAAGCCCCAGTACCTGACGCCGATCATCACCGTGTTCGATGACGGCAAGCGCCTGCATTGCGTCGTCACCGCGATTTTCAGCGCCTCCTTCACGGGGGCGCTCGCCGAGGAGCGCGAGCTCTGGGGGTACGCTCCCCTCGAGGTCGAGGGCGGGGTGCTCGACGAGGGCAAGCCCAAGACGCGCGGCGAGTATCTCGTGCACGGATCGTGTTTCGCGACGAAGCCGGACACCCGCCAGTCCTTCGTGAAGGTCACCATCGGCGAGCAGGAGAAGGTGCTCGCCGTCTTCGGCAAGCGCGCCTTCCACCTCGGCATCGCGTCCACGCCCGAGCCCTTCACGGAGGTGCCCATTCGCTTCGCGAACGCCTTCGGCGGCAGCTCCTACAAGGAGAACCCCACCGGGACCGGATCGGGCGGCGGCGCGCTCCCTCAAGTCGAGGTGCGTGGCCACCTCGTGACGAGCCCGGACGACAAGCCTCCCGTCGCCGGCTTCGGCCGCCTCGATCCGGCGTGGCCGCAGCGCATGAAGCGCATGGGCACCTACGACGACCGTTGGCAATCGACGCGCGCGCCGGGCTTCGCCGAGGACTTCGACGGGCTCTTCTTCCAGCTCGCCTCGCCCGATCAATGGCGCGACGAGTTCTTCGCCGGCGGCGAGGCCTTCACGATCGTGAACATGCACCCCGAGCGCGCTCAGGTCGAAGGCAAGCTGCCCGGCGTCGGCGCGCGCTGCTTCGTGAAGCGAACGGAGGGCGACATGGAAGAAGTGGCGATGCGGATCGACACCGTCCACCTCTTCCCGCACCGCGAGCGGCAGGTCCTCGTCTGTCGCGGCACCACGTCGACGAAGAGCGATCTGCTCCGCGACGTCGTCGAGGTGGGCTTCGGGCTCGAGTGGCTCGATCGTCCCAAGTCGCGCGAGCACTACCTGGCGGCGTTCGCCGAGCGACGGCCGAAGCTCGGGGGCGCGCGGGCGTCCCTCGACGACGCGACGCTCCTGCCGGAGGACCTCGGACCGAAGAAGCCCGATCGGGTCGTCGCGCCTGGGGAAGGGCTCAAGCAGCGATCGATCGAGCGCCGCGTGCAGCACGAGATCGAGGCGATGCGGGCCAGCCTCGTCGAGCAAGGCGTCGACGCCGACGCGCTCCCCGCGGCGGCGCCGACCGTCGACACGAGCGTCGACCCCGCCGCGATCCCCCACCGCGCACCGCCGACCGAGGAGGACATCGAGGCGAAGATCGCGGCGGCCAAGGAGGACGCGATCGCCAAGGTGCGCGAGGCGGCCGCGGGCGCGAACGGCGCCTTCGACGGTGACGCTTTCGCCGACAAGCTCCGGAAGGGACCCGTGGGGCCTCCCGAGCTCAATCGCAAGCGGGAGCGCGCGCGGCTCGAGGAGCAGATCGAGCTCTTCAAGAACGCCGGCTTCGACGCCTCTGCGCTCGAGCGCACCCTCGCCGATCCCGAGCACGACGCGCGGCTGCAGCGGCTCGACGACTTCGCTCGCGACGCGTATCGCAAGCACGTGCAGCGTCAGGGCCCCGCGCCCGAGCTCGGACGCGCCGGCAGCGAAGCGCTCCGCGAGACGGTCGCGCGCATGGTGAAGGAGGGAGAGCCGCTCGCCGATCTCGACCTCACGGGCGCCGATCTTTCCGGGCTCGACTTGAGCGGCGCGAAGGCCTCTCGGGCGCTGCTCGAGTCCGCGAACCTCGAGCAGACCAAGCTCGACGGCGCGGATCTCGGGCTCGCCGTCCTCGCGCGCGCGCGGCTCGAAGGCGTCGACCTGTCCGGATGCAAGCTCGCGGGGGCGAACCTCTCGGAGGCGAAGCTCAAGGGCGCGAACCTCGCCGGCGTCGATCTCACCGGGAGCTTCTTCGTGGGCGCGGATCTCACCGAGGCGTCGTTCGAACGCTCCAAGCTCGATCGCGTCGACCTCGCGAGGGCGACGCTCGAGCAGACGAACCTGACCGGCGTCACCGCGGTCGGGCTCAAGGTCGTCAAGGCGCGCCTCGATCGCGTGAAGCTCGGAGGCGCGCACCTGGAGCGCGCGCTCCTGCAGGACTGCGACGTCTCGGGGCTCGACGCGCGGCGCGCGACGCTCCCGTCGTTCGCGATCGTCGACTGCCGCATCGAGTCTTCGACGTTCGACGACGCGGTCATGAAGAAGCTCCGCGCGGCGCGCGCGCGGAAGACATGCCGCTTCTCGGGCTGCTCGTTCGTCGGCGCCGATCTCGAGAAGGCCCACCTGCGCGGGAGCGAGATCCTCGACTGCGACTTCTCGCACGCGGCGCTGCCCGAGGCGGACTTGTCGGAGGCGAAGGTCGACGGATCGACCTTCGTGGACGCGCGCGCCCCCCTCTCGCGCTTCATGGACGCGAGCCTGCGTCGCTGCCGCTTCGACCGAGCCGATCTGATGGAGGGGATGCTCACGGGAGCCGTCCTCGACGAGGCGTCGTTCGAGGACGCCAACCTGTTCCGCGCCGACTTCGGCCGCTCCGGCGGCGAGGGCGTCGACATGAAGGGGGCGAACGTGAAGTGGACGCGCACGCTCCCGAAGCGCGAGGAGCCGGCGTGACGACCCGGGCCGACGTCGAGGCGACGCTCGCTCGCGGCGGGCATTTCGAGGGAGCCACGCTCGACGGGCTCGACCTCGGCGGGCTCGACTTCGGCGGCACCCACTTCGGCCGCTCTTCATTGCGACAGACGCGGCTCGAAGGCGCGAGGCTCAGCGAGGGCACGTTCGTCGATTGCGATCTGACGGGCGCGAACCTCTCGGGGGCCACGCTCCGCCGATGCTCCTTCCTCGATTGCGTCGGCGCGTCGGCGCGGCTCGTCGGCGCGACGCTCAGCCGCTGCAAGATCGTGCGCTCGCGCCTGCTCGGCGTCGACGCGTCCGGCGCGGACCTGACGCACACGACGTGGACGGACGCCGACCTCACGCGCGCGGTGCTCGACGGCGCGGACCTCGGCAAGGCCACGCTGTCGAAGGTGATCGCCGCCGAGACGAGCTTCGTGGGCACGCGGCTCGCGCGCACGACGTTGCTGGGCCTCGACCTGTCGACCTCGACGTTCGAGAAGGCCGCCTTCGCGCACGTGGTCGTCATCGGCGGGAGGCTCGGCGCGAAGAGCTTCGCCGGGGTCGACCTGACGATGTCGCAGCTGGTCGATCTCGATCTCGATCAATCGGACTTCAGCGAGGCGATCTTGGCGCAGGTCGGCTTCAAGGGGACGAGCCTGCGCGGCGCGTCGTTCGCGAGCGCCGATCTCCGGCAGGCGATGATGCCCGGCGCGAAGCTCGAGGGTGCCCGGTTCACGAGCGCCAAGCTGTCGCAGGCGACGCTGCTCGAGGCCGATCTCACGGGCGCGGATCTCTCGGGGGCCAAGGCCGACATGGCGAACTTCACGCGAGCGATCTGCCGAGGCGCTCGCTTCGAGGACGCGGATCTCACCTATTCGCTCTTCCACCACGCCGATCTCGGCGACGCCGACTTCACGGGCGCGACGCTGTTCCGAACGGCCTTGCACGGGGCGAAGCAGGAGGGCGCGACATTTGGCCTTTCGAAGCGCGCCGCCCTGGGGGACAATTCGGATCTGGTCGAGGCCGAGGCCTGGTGGGAGAAGCATCGCCACCCGCGCGCCGAGGAGGGATAGACCATTGCAGCGAGCGCCCGTCACCCCCGTGGATCTCGATCCCGTCGCCGCACGAGGCGCGACGAGCTCGGCGTCGGTCGAGTCGGTGCTCGACTCGATCGAGACCGGCACGCTGCCTGCGGCGGCGACGGGCGAGGTGCACCAGGCGTATGGCGTCGTGCTGTCGACGGGGCCCGAGCTCTCGGTGCGCGCCGCGGGGCGCACGATCGTCGCGACGCGCGCGGCGAGCTGCCTCCTCGAGCCGCGCGGCGGCGATCAGGTGCTGCTCGCGACGAGCGATCACGGTCCAGCGTTCGTGCTCGCGGTGCTCGTGCAGGCCGACCCGTCGCGCGAGCCGAGCGTCCTCTCGGTCGACGGCGACCTCACCGTGCGATCGAAGAACGGCAAGGTCTCGGTGGTCGGCGCGGAGGCCGTGAGCATCGCGTCCGGCACCGAAGTCTCGGTCGCGGCGCCGGAGCTGAGTGTCCGCGCGTTGCGGACGACGTTCTTCTCCGAGTCGCTCTCGTTCATCGGGCGCAAGCTCGACGCCGAGGTCGAGCGGCTCAAGACGGCGGCGCGCGCCGTCGATCGTGCGTTCGATCGCGTCACCGAGCGCGTGAAGCGCTCGTATCGGACGATCGACGAGGTCGAGCACGTGAGGGCGCGGGAGCTCGACGTCGTCGTCGAAGGCAACGCGAGCATCCACGCGGAGAACGCGCTCGTGAGCGCCGACAAGCTCGTGAAGCTCGATGGCGAGCAGGTTCATTTGGGTTGATGGGAGGCCGAGATGTTCGCTAGCGCACAGATGGGTGGCATGAACCTGGGATTCCCCGACGTCTGCTTGACGCCGATGCCGACGCCCGTCCCCATCCCCTACCCGAACATCTCGTTCGGTCCGCTCACGGCGCCCGCTTGCTACAACGTGCTCGTCGCGGGCACGCCGGGTCACAACCTCATGGACCCGGTGGTGCTCTCGATCGGCGACAACCCCGGCGTCGCGATGGGCGTCGCGTCCGGCACGGTGATGGGACCCACGCGGCCCGTCACGGGGGCGTTCACCGTGCTCGTCGACGGCGCGCCGATGACGCGCATGACGACGATCAACATCCAGAACAGCACGAACGCGCCCGGCGTCCGCATCGTACCATCGCAGCCCATCGTGCTCGTCCTCGCGCCCTAGCGCGACGAGCGCGTCAGTTCGGCTTCGATTCGCCGCCGCGCCGCCCCGGCTCGATGAAGATCGGCAGCTCGTCGCTCGAGGGCGGTGCCTCCTCGTCGGGCGCGACGCCGAGCTCCTCCGCGAGGCTCGACGCGATGCTGAACAGGATCGGCCACGCCGCGCGATTCTCTTCGACGTTCGAGTCGATGCGCAGCAGCGGCGGATCGTCGTGGACGACGTCGATCTGCACCACGTAGCGCGAGCCTCCGCGCCGCGGAGGATCGAGATCGGCGCGCCAGTCCCAGTCGAGCTGACCCGGCCGCTCGGCGAGCTTGCTCGCGAGGGCCTCGACCTGCGCGGCGCCGAACG
>CAYYKK010000137.1:0-18560 GCA_964467935.1 uncultured Polyangiaceae bacterium | reverse complement strand
TCGGCACGGCGGGCTGCAACCTCGCGTGCAAGTTCTGCCAGAACTGGGACATCTCCAAGTCGCGTGAGATGGAGCGGCTCTCGGATCGCGCGAGCCCCGAGGCGATCGCGCGCGCGGCGAAGGAGCACGGCGCGCGCAGCGTCGCCTTCACCTACAACGACCCGGTCATCTTCGCCGAGTACGCGATGGACGTGGCCGACGCTTGTCACGAGATCGGCGTCGCCACCGTCGCCGTCACCGCGGGCTACATCCGAGACGAGGCCCGGCGGGACTTCTTCTCGAAGATGGACGCGGCGAACGTCGATCTGAAGGCGTTCACGGAAGAGTTCTACCGGAGGGAGACGGCCTCGGAGCTCGCGCCGGTCAAGGAGACGCTCGTGTACCTCGCGCGCGAGACGAAGGTCTGGCTCGAGGTGACGACGCTGCTCATTCCAGGGCTCAACGACTCGGAGCGCGAGGTGGCGGAGCTCTCGGCGTGGATCGCGGCCGAGCTCGGCGCCGAGGTGCCGCTGCACTTCTCGGCGTTCCACCCCGACTACCGGCTCCGCGACCTTCCCGCGACGCCGCCGGCGACGTTGACGAGGGCGCGGCGGATCGCGAAGCGAGAGGGGCTCGTCCACGTGTACACCGGCAACGTCCACGACAGGGAAGGGGACACGACGTTCTGCGCCCGCTGTGGGGGCGAGGTGATCGTGCGCGACTGGTACGAGATCGTCGCGACGAACCTCGAGCGCGACGCTTGCGGCGCGTGCGGCGCGCGCCTCGCCGGTCGCTTCGCGGACGCGGTGGGATCGTCCGGCCGTCGGCGCGTGCGGCTCGCGATCGGCTGAGCGAAAGCGCAGAGCCTCGCGCGAGGCACCGCGCTCGCGCCACCGAGGGGGCGCGCGTCGTCCTGCCGGCGCGCACCGTGGCCCGCTTTTGTTCTTGCATATGAAAACGCCTTTCATTATCAAAGCAGCGTGCTCAGCGCGGCGATCCTCGGTTCATCGGTCCCCTCGTTCGCCGTTCGCCGCGCGCGGAGGGCGAGCGCGCTCCTCGCCGCCGCCCTCGGCGCAGCGGCGGTCGCGAGCGCATGCGGCGTCGAGGGATCGAGCGGAGCCGCGAGCGCGACGTCGCTGCCGGCCAGGGATCGGCCGATCGCCGGGCTGACGAGCGAGCAGACGGCGACGTTCAACGACGGCAACCACCTCTTCGATCTCGCCCTCCACGAGGGCGACGGCCTCGGGCCGCTCTACACCCGCAACAACTGCAGCGCGTGTCACGGGGGCGCGCTGCGCGGTCCCGGCGCCGTCGAGAAGATGTCGGTCGTCGCGCCCGACGGGCTCACGCCGAGCCCGGACCAGTCGTCGCTCCCGTTCGGCCCGACGGTGCACCCGCTCCTCGCGGCGGGCGCGACGACGCCGATCGTTCCTCCGGCGGACGACCCTTCGGTGCGCGTGACCGTGCGCGTCGGACCTCCCGTCGTCGGCCGCGGCTACATGGAGGCCGTCGAGGACAGCGAGATCGAGCGCATGGAGGCCGAGCAGGCGACGCGCGACGACGGCATCCACGGCCGCGTGAACCGCGTCGTCTACGCCTCCGAGGCGAACCCCGACACGCGCTATCACCAGCACCAAAAGGGCGATCTCGTCATCGGTCGATTCGGCCTCAAGGCGCGCATCGCGACGCTCGACGACTTCACCGCGGACGCGGCGCAAGGCGACATGGGCATCACGAGCCCGCTCCGGCCGACCGAGATCGTGAACCCGGATCACTTGCTCGACGACGACAAGCCGCGCGTCGACGTCACGGCCGCCAGCATCAACGCGCGCGCCGACTACATGCGCCTCTTGGCCATTCCGCGCGCGGAGCCAGGTCCTGCCGAGGGCAAGGCGCTCTTCGTCGGAGCGAAGTGCGCGGTGTGTCACGCCCCCGCGCTCCGTACGCGCGCCGACTATCCGATCGCGCAGCTCGCGGGCATCGACGCCGAGGTCTACACCGACTTCCTCCTCCACGACATGGGCGAGGCGCTGTCCGACTCGCTCGAGGGCGCGGACGGCACGGCGCACGCGCGCGAGTGGCGGACGGCGCCGCTCATGGGGATGTCGCTCTTGACGACGTTCCTGCACGACGGACGCGCGAAGTCGCTCGACGAGGCGATTCGTCTCCACGGCGCCGACGGCTCGGAGGCCGCGGCGTCGGCGGCGCTCTACGCGTCGCTTCCTCCCGAGCAGGCCAGCCTGCTCGTCGCGTTCGTGCGCTCGCTCTGACCCGAGCTCCCACCCGAAGGAGATCCCGATGACGAAACACCTCGCTGCCCTCGTCGCCGCCATCGCGCTCGTGTGCGCCTGCTCGTCGGCGGACGAGCCCGATCTCGAAGAGAGCACCGTCAGCGCCATGCAGGCGTCCGTCACGGGCGATCTCGACGACTTCGTCGCCGCCGTGACGAAGCTCCAGGCCGCGGCGCCGACGCCTTCCGGGCGCGGCTGGGACGCCACGGCGGACGCCGAGGCGATCCGCGCGATGAAGGACGCGTGGGTCGAGTCCCGCGTCGCCTACGAGCACGTCGAAGGGGCCCTCGCGCCGCTCTTCCCCGATCTCGATCATGCGCTCGACGCGCGCTACGACGACTTCCTCGCCGACGGCGGCCCCGACGCCGATCCGTTCGACGGAGCCGGCGTGACGGGCCTCCACGCCGCCGAGCGCATCCTCTACTCCGACGTCACGCCGCCCTCCGTCGTCGCGCTGGGGAAGACCCTCGTCGGCTACGCCCCCGCGCGCTTTCCGGCGACGGAGGCCGAAGCGCGCGAGCTCAAGGACGAGCTGCTCGCGAAGATCGTGCGCGACGCGAAGACGCTGCGCGACGATTGGCGCCCCGCGCGCGTGGACCTGCCCGGCGCCTTCACGGGGCTCGTCGATCTGATGAACGAGCAGCGCGAGAAGGTGAACAAGGCCGGCAACCAAGAGGAGGAGTCGCGCTACGCGCAGCGGACGCTCGCCGACGTCAGGGCGAACTTGGCGGGCACGCGGAAGGTGTATTCGGCGTTCCGCCCGTGGCTCCGATCGCGGAGCGGCGGCGCGGCGATCGACGCGAAGGTGCTCGCCGGGCTCGACGCGCTCGGCGTCATCTACGACGCCGTCCCCGGCGACGCGTTCCCTCCGCCGCCGGCGACGTGGAGCGCGGAGAGCCCCTCGGAGGAGGATCTCGAGACGCCGTTCGGCAAGCTCTACACGGCGGTCGGCGAGGCCGTCGACCCGAACCGTCCAGGCTCGGTCGTGGCGTCGATGGACGAGGCGGCGCGCGCGATGGGGCTGTCGCAGTGAGCCGCGCGATCCTCGCGATCTGGCCGTGCGTGCTGGTCGGGATCGCGGCGACGAGCTGCGTCGCGACCGAGGACGGCGCCACGAGCGGCGGCGAGCGGGTTCCCTTCGTGGCGTTCGCCGGTGACTTCGCCGGGTTTCGCAGCTGGACGCACACGCCGGGCACCTCCGCGACGCCGCCGGCGACCACGCACACGATGGGTCCGCGCACCGTCTACATCAACACCGAGCCCAAGGCGGGCGCGACGTCGTTCCCCGTCGGGACGATCATCGTCAAGGAGCTCGAGACCGGCGCGCTCGGCGAGCGCACGGTCTTCGCGATGGTGAAGCGGGGCGGGGACTACAACTCCGCGGGCGCGCGGGATTGGGAGTGGTTCGAGCTCACGAACGTCGACGAAGAGAAGGTGAACATCGTCTGGCGCGGCGTCGGCCCGCCGGCCGGCGAGAAGTACGGCGGCGACGGGACCGCGGGCTGCAACGGCTGTCACGCGGCAGCGAAGAGCAACGACTTCGTCCAGACGACGGGCCTGTCGCTGAGCTCCTTTTGATGGGCGAACGAGGAGTGGCTGCCATGCCTTCGAATCACGCTTTGCGGCGCCGCGGCGCGATCGTCGCCTTCGCGATGGCGATCGCGGTCGCGCCCCGCGTCGCCGGTGCACACCCGCGTCCGCTCCCGATGACGTACACGTATCCGACGCTGCCCCGCGGGGAGGTCGAGATCGAGCAGTACGTCGACATCGAGCCGGTGAAGGCGCTCGCCGCTTCCACCGGACAGGCGACGTTCTATCCGGCGACGCAGCTCCAGACCGAGCTCGAGATCGGCCTGACGGATCGGCTCGAGCTCGGGCTCTACGCGTCGTTCGTGCCGCCGCCGACGGAGGAGCTCTCGTCGACGCCGGTGCTGCCGACGGGGAACGGCGCGAAGCAGCGGCTCCGCCTCCGGCTCGCCGAGGAGGGCGCGTGGCCCGTGGACCTGTCGTTCTATGGCGAGGTCGCGGAGAACGAGCGCGAGATCGAGCTCGAGACGAAGGTCATCCTCGCGCGGCGCATCGAGAAGCTCCACGTGGTGGCGAACCTCACGGCCGAGCTCGAGGCCTATTTCAAAGGCGCGACCGAGATCGTCCTCGATCCATCGATCGGGATCACCTACCAAGCCGCGCCGTCGTTTCATCCGGGCTTCGAGTACTGGATGCGCGCCGAGCTGCCGACCGATCCGCCGAAGGAGCGCGGGTACAACCTCGGTCCCCATCACTACGCGGGGCCCACCATGCTCTTCGACTTCGGTCGCGCGTGGTGGTCGACGGGGCTCTACTTCCGCATGAGCGACGTCGGCCGCGTGCTCGAGCCAGGCGACGCGTTCGGTCCGGTGTGGGTGCGCACGGTCGTGGGCGTGGGGCTCTGAAGGCGCCCGCGATCGTCGTGACGCCGCTCGCGCCGACCGGTACGGCGAGCGGGCTCCCGACGTTCACGCGAACAGATGGGGGCGCGCGAAGAAGTACGCGGTGAGCGACCACGCGAACACGAGGACCGCGATCCGCATGCGATCCGGGCGCACCTGCCGGGCCAGCGAGGCGCCGCCGAAGCCGCCGACGAGGCTGCCGAGCGCGAGCGCCGCGGCGGGGTGCCAGGCGATCTTGTGCGCGGTCGCGAACGCGATGATCGCCGCGCCGTTGATGAGCGCGCCGAGGACGTTCTTCACGCCGTTCATCTCGTGGATGTCGCGCATGCCGAGCAGCGTGAAGACCGCGAGCATCATGATCCCCATGCCGCCGCCGAAATAGCCGCCGTACGTGGAGATCACGAGCTGCACCCCGGCGCCGAGGAGGAGCGAGAGGGGGCCGTCGACGCGGACGCCCGACAGCGCGCCCGTGACGCGCTTGCCGAACGTGAAGACGAGCGTCGCGAAGAGCAGCAGCCAGGGAAGCAGCGAGACGAACGTCTCGTCCGAGGTGCCGAGGAGGAGGAGGGCGCCGAGCACGCCGCCGCCGAGGCTCGCCGCCGCGAGCGTCACGACGCGCGCGCGGCGCTGCGCGCCGATGTTCCGTCGGTACGCGGCGGCGCTCGCGACGCTCGCGGGCCAGAGCCCGGCCGCCGTGGTCGCGTTCGCCATGACCGGCGCGGTCCCCGTGAAGAGCACCGTCGGGAACACGATGAAGCTGCCGCCTCCCGCCACCGAGTTCAGCGCGCCGCCGAGGACGGCCGCGACGAAGAGGAGCAGGAGCGTGGTCACGCCGCGGCACTTACCTCCGCGCCCCGCAGGGAGCAAACGAGCGGACGGCGACGCGACGGCGACGCGCGGACGACCAGCTACTTCTCACCGCGCCGAAGGTTGGGTAAGACTCTCGGCATGGCCGCCGCTCAAACCGAGTCCAACTTCTTCTTCGACCACCCCGGCTTCGTGGGCGTCATCTTCGCCATCGCCGTCGCCGGGGCCTTCATCGGCGCGATTTACGTGAACGTCAGCGGCCACCACGAAGAGGGCCACTCCGGCGCCGAGCAAGGCGCCGAGCACGCGCCCGAGGGCGCCCCCGCGCACTGAGCGGAGCACCCGGCTCGTGAAGACGTCCGACGCTCACGCGGCCATCCGTCGCGCTCCGCACCTCTCCGGGGTCAAGTACGAGATCCGCGGTCCCCTCGCGCGCCGCGCCCACGAGCTCGAGCGACAGGGCTACGAGATCATCAAGCTCAACATCGGCAATCCGGCTCAGTTCGGCTTTCGAACCCCGGAGACGATGCGGCTCGCGATCATCGAGAACCTCGCGCAAGCGGAGGGCTACTGCCACCAGAAGGGCATCTTCCCGGCGCGTGAGGCCGTGGTCATGGACACGCAGACGCGAGGCCTCCGAGGCGTCACCGTCGAGGACGTGTTCATGGGCAACGGCGTCTCCGAGCTCATCTTGATGACCCTCGAGGCGCTGCTCGAGCGCGACGACGAGGTCCTCGTGCCCGCGCCCGACTACCCGCTCTGGACCGCGGCGGTCACGCTCACCGGAGGCCGCGCGGTCCACTACCCGTGCCGCCCCGCGAACGGCTTCGTCCCCGATCCGGAGGAGATCGAGCGGCTCGTCACGGAGCGGACGAAGGCGCTCGTGCTCATCAACCCGAACAACCCGACCGGCGCCGTCTACCCCCGCGAGACGCTCGAGCGCATCGTGCGCGTCGCCGAGCGGCGCGGCATCGTGGTGTTCTCGGACGAGATCTACGATCGCATCCTCTACGACGACGCGAAGCACGTCCCCACCGCGGCGCTCTGCCACGACACGCTCTGCGCGACCTTCGGCGGGCTCTCCAAGGTCTATCGCGCGTGCGGCCTGCGCACCGGCTGGGTGTACTTCACCGGCAAGAAGTCGCACGCGAACGACTACCTCGAGGGGCTCGAGCTGCTCGCGTCGCTGCGGCTCTGCTCGAACGTCCCAGGGCAGTGGGCGGTGCAGACGGCGCTCGGCGGTCAGCAGAGCATCTACGAGCTCACGAGCGAGGCGGGGCGGCTCGGCAAGCAGCGACGCGCGCTCTTGCGGGGCATCGAGCGCTCGGACGCGATGAGCGTCGTGACCCCGATGGGCGCGCTCTACGCGTTCCCGTCGATCGATCCCGCGAAGATCCCCGACTTCGACGACGCGCGGTTCGCGATGGAGCTGCTCGAGCGCGAGCACGTCCTCGTGGTGCCTGGATCGAGCTTCAACGTGCCCTACAAGAACCACCTCCGCCTGACGCTCTTGCCCGACGAGGACACGATGACCGAGGTCTTCGCGAGGATGGAGCGCCTGCTCGTCGCGTGGGCCGAGCGCCGCTAGATCAAGGCAGCGCGAGGTTCAGCCGGTAGATCTCGGTGGGCAAGAGCTGCCCCGCGGCCCACGGCAGATCGGTGCACGCGTTCGGCCACGAAGGGCAGTCGAGCGCGCCCGCGAGGCCGTTCGTGTAGTTGTAGATCGTCACCTCGTGACCCGGGCCCTGGGTCATCGCGGGGAAGCACGTGTCGCCGCGCGACGGGAGATCCTGCACCCACGTGACGTCGAGCGCGACCGGATCGACGCGCCAGAGCGCGCAGCGCTTGGGCGTGGCCGAGTACGCGGCGTCGTAGGCGACGGCGCGCTCCTCGAGCGGCAGGAGATCCATCCCGAGATCGAAGTCGCCGCTCGGCGTGACGTTTCGCCGCGCGACGAGCCAGACGTCGTCGCCTTCGCGGAACACGAGCGGCGAGTCGAACTTGCGCCGATCGCTCCGGCACCGGAGGTGCCCGAGATCGCCCGCTTCGGCGCGGCAGACGAGGCTGCCGAAGCCGTGGGTCGCGTCGCCGGCTTCGTTGCGTGAGACCGTGACGAGCGACCCGTCGGCGAGGAACGCGAAGTCGGTCTCCGAGGCGCCCCCCGAGAGCGCGACGGGGGCGTCCGGCGCCACGGGCGCGAGCGTCCGGCCGTCGGTCGTCTCGAGGAAGTGGACGCGGATGGGGTTGCCGTCGAACTGGTAGAGGTTCTCGCCGCCGTCGTACGCCATCAGGTAGCCCTTGCCGTCGATGGCGCGCGCGCGCCAGACGATGAGATCCGAGAGGTCGAGCTTCGTCGGCGCGTCCCAGCTCTCCGGCGCGTGATACTCGGTGACCATCGCGCCCTGGGGCTGGAACGCGAGCGGATCGGTGCCGAGGACGGCGAAGTAGAGGAAGAGCCGCGAGCCGAGCACGAGCAAGCGCGGCTCGCGGAGATCGGTGCCCTTCGAGAAGCGGCCCTCGAAGCGGAACCCGTCGGGACCTTCGCTCGCGACCAAGATCTCGGTGGCGCTCGAGGCGAAGTGGGTCGGCGCGGTGCGCCACGCGAGGAAGGTCCGGTCGCCGAAGCGGGCGACGTCGAGGTTGTTGTTCGAGGTCTGCGTGGGGATCCCGGCGGGGCCCGCGGGGAAGCGCACGAGCACCTCGTATCCGCTGGTCGGGAAGACCTCGTGCGTGTCGAAGGCGCCCGCCGTCGACGCGGCGCCCCCCGAGGCGCCATCGCCCCCCTGGCCGGAACAGCCGACGAGGGTCGCCGAGACGAACGAGAGCGCGCGGAGCAGGGCTCGGTCGTGGTTCATGCCCATGGGGTGCACGGGCCGCCCGAAGGTTCGGCGGCGACGCCCGAGAGCATGCTTCGGGCGGGAGAAACCGAGCTCGCGCCGGAGCGTAGAGCGGGTGTCGGCGCGGCGCCGGCCATGATGGCGAAAGAGCGAACGATGCGATCTCGAGCGTGGCTCCTCTTGTCCGGTCTCTCCTGCCTCCCCTTCGTCGGCGCGTGCGCCCCGAAGCCGATGGGCACGGCCTCCTCCTCGGCGTCGGTGGAGGGCTCGACCGCGGGCGCCGCGGCCACGACCCCAGCGGCTCCCGCCGCTGCAGCGACGAACGCCGCGTCGACGAACGCCGGCGCGGGAAAGGAGGCTACGGTGAAGAAGGCGTACGCGAAGCCGAGCGAGGCGGAGCTCCGCAAGACGCTCACGGAGGCGCAGTTCGAGGTGACGCAGCACGCGCAGACCGAGGCGCCGTTCCACAACGAGTACTGGGACAACCACGAGCCCGGGATCTACGTCGACGTGGCGACGGGCGAGCCGCTCTTCTCGTCGCTCGACAAGTTCGACTCGGGCACGGGCTGGCCGAGCTTCACGAAGCCCATCGAGCCGAGCCACGTCGTGAGCGTGGCGGACGACAGCCTGGGCATGGAGCGCACGGAGGTGCGGTCGAAGGACGGTGACTCGCACCTCGGGCACGTCTTCGACGACGGCCCCGGACCGACGGGTCAGCGCTTCTGCATCAACTCCGCGTCGCTCAAGTTCATCCCGCTCTCGGAGCTCGACGCGAAGGGCTACGGCCAGTACCGCGCGCTTTTCGAGGGCGGCGGCGCCGGCGCCCCCGCCGCGACGGCGAAGCCACGCTGAAGCGCGCGGCGGGCGCCGATCGCGTCAGCGAGAGAAGCCGATCCGGAGCGCGACCTTCGAGACGTCCGCGCGCGGGTCGGCGATCTTCGCGTCCTGCAGGCGGTGTCGCGCGCACTCGACGAGATCCGTCTTCGTCTTGAGCGTGCTCTTGCCCTCGGTCGCGTAGGCGATGCGGCCGCTCTTGTCGACGAGCACGTCGAGCATCAGGTCGCCGCTCGTCGCCTTGTCGTGGTCGAGGGCCCACGACAGACACCGCTCGAGGAGATCCTGTCGCTCCGCGAGCACCGCCTTGGCGAGCGCGCCCTTGTCGAGCGCGCCAGCGTCGTCCACCGTCACGGTGACCTTGCCGCTCTTCGGAGCCGTCATGTCGACGACCGCGCCCAGGTAGTCGCGCTGCACGCGGTTGTCGACGGCGGTGCTGGGAGCGACGCCGCGCGCGCCCCACGCGAGCTGCGAGAGCAGATCGTAGGCGGCGCCGTCGACGCCCGCGAGCGCCTTGCACGCGGCGAGATCGCCCGACTTGCAGGCGTCGGCGTCGGGCTTCATCTGGTTCAGGGCGTTGGTGTCGACCTTCGGGCACTTGAGCGTCGCGCCGCCGAGCACGAGCTCGCTGTCGCCGCTCTGCTTGCAGTACGTGTCGAACATCTTCGGGACCTGCTCGGGCGCGACCACGAGCGCGAGCTGTGTCGCGCTCCGGCAGGGCCAACGCCCCATGCGCGTGCACGCCTTCTCGAGCGTCTCGAGCTTCCACGCCGGGTCGCGCACGGCGTCGCGCACGGTTTGGCACGCGGGCTCGTGCCCCGTCCCGCACGCCTTCGCGACGACGTCGAAGTAGCTCGGATCGCTCGACTTCGTCGCGTCGAGGAGGAGCGTGCAGCAGTGCGCCTCGCCGGCGTCGCAGCGCTTGTCCTGCTCGGGACGCGCGACCTTCTCGCACGCAGGTGGCGCCGGCGCCGCCGACGCGCTCGGCGCCGCCTCGGTCGGCTTGTCGCCGCACCCCACGAGCGCCGAGAGCGCCACGATCGTCGCGACGAGCGACGTCGCGGCAGCGGAAGGTCGGTGGGGCATGCGAGATCCTTTCAGAGGAGCGAGCCGCGCAGGACGACCTGCGCGACGTTGAAGTAGATGATGAGACCGGAGACGTCGACCAGCGTCGCGACGAACGGCGCCGAGGCGCTCGCGGGATCGAAGCCGAAGCGGCGGATGATGAACGGCAACATCGCGCCGGACATGGTGCCCCACATGACGACGCCGACGAGGCTCACGGCGACGGTCGCGGCGACGGCGACGTAGTGCGCGCCGTACGTGTGGAAGATCCCCTGCCAGACGAGGATGCGCACCATGCCGATGGTCGCGAGGATGAGGCCGAGCGCGATGCCGGCCATGAGCTCGCGGCGCACGATGCGGAACCAGTCCTTGATGCCGACCTCGCCGAGCGCCATCGCGCGGATGACGAGCGTCGTCGCCTGCGAGCCCGAGTTTCCCCCGCTCGAGATGATGAGCGGGACGAACAGCGCGAGGATGACCGCCTTCGCGATCTGCGTCTCGTAGTGGCCCATGGCGCTCGCGGTGAGCATCTCGCCGAGGAACAGCGCCGAGAGCCACCCGGCGCGCTTCTTCACCATCGAGGTGAAGGGCGTCTCGAGGTACGGCGTGTCGAGGGCCTCCATGCCGCCGAGCTTCTGGATGTCTTCGGTGGCCTCTTCCTCGACGACGTCGACCACGTCGTCGACGGTGACGATGCCGCGCATCCTGCCCGCGTGATCGACGACCGGAACGGCGGCGAGGTCCTCCTTCGCGATGACGCGGGCGACCGCCTCCTGATCGAGGTCGTCGCGCACGGTCACGATGTCGGTCTCCATGACCTCGTTCACGCGCTTCGTCGAAGGCGCTGCGAAGAGCTCGCGGAACGAGACGACGCCCTCCAGGTGTTGGTCGGCGTCGAGCACGTAGGCCTGGTAGATCGTCTCGAGCTTGTTCGCCTGGGCCTGCTTCCGGAGGTACGAGAGCGCCTCGTCGACGGTCATGTCGGGGCGCAGCCGCGCGAACCGAGGGCTCATGAGGCCGCCGGCCGCGTCCTCCGCGTACGCGAGCAGCGCCGTGACCTCCTTCTTCGTCGCGGCCTCGAGGTGGCCCAGGAGGTCGCCGCGCAGCTCCTCGGCCGCCTCTTGCACGACGTCGGCCGCGTCGTCGGGCGCGAGCAGGCGCATCCAGAGGCGCTGCTCGCCCGACGGCATCGCCTCGATCAGCGCGGCCTGCTCGTGCGCTCCGAGGCCGTGGAAGAAGTCGTCCGCGTCCACGCGCTCGAGCGCCCGAAACCCGGAGATCCGCTCGTCGAGCGACAAGACGGGCCAGGCCTCGGCGAGCTCCTCGGAGGTGAGCTGGGACTCTTCCATGGGGACGGGCGCACCTTCGGTCTCTCGGGCGGCAGCGCTTCTCGCGCGCGGGATCGATCGTGCGGGACGCCGCGCCGACCGAGTGGGTTGCGCGCTTCTACCAAAGGCCCCCCATGGGTCAAGCGCCCTCTGACGACCGAGGACGTTGAGGGGTCGGACCCCCGTGGTGGTAGCCTCGCGCCTCGGTGCAGGCCGACGTGTCCCCGCTGTCTCTCTCGCGCGCGATCCTCGGCCGCCTGGGCGATCGAACGAGCCATGAGGGGCGCCGTTGGCTCGCCCGCGCCGCGTTCGCCAGCGTGGTCGCCAGCGCGGCGGGCGTCCTGGCCGGCATCGTCCCCGCGGCGGTGGAGCTCGGCGTCCAAGGCCTGACCGGCCACCCCACCGGCGCCCCGCTCGCTCGGGCCCTCCTCTCCGTCGCGCCGGGGCTCGCCTCGAACGCGTGGGCGTGGGTGGGCCTCTCGTTCGGCGGGATCGTGGTCGCGGTCGGCGTCGCGCTCTTCTCGAGCGAGACCGGCGCCCGCCTCGCCGCGGACACGACGGCCTCGCTTCGGATCGCGATGATGCGCGCCGCCGTCGCGAGCTCGCCGCGCGATCTCGGCGATCTCGGCGCGACGCTCGGGGGCCCGCCGCGGCCGCCTGGCATGGCGCCGCCGCCCGCGCGGTCGACGCCTGGCGTGGACGCGGTGAAGCTCGCCGTGCTCCGCGACTCGCAGAGCACCGCGGAGTTCCTCGTGGCGGGTCTCGTCACGCTGCCGCAGGCCCTCTTCGCGATCGCGGCGCTCGGCGTCGATCTCGCGCGCTCCGGATCGATCTCCGTGCTGATCGGCGGCGTCGCGATCTTCGTCGTGTCCCGCCTCTTCGGGCTCCGCGCGTCGCGGGGCGTGGCCGCTGCGACCGCGTCGCTCCAAGCCACCGACACCCAGGTCTTCTCGGAGGTGGGGGAGAAGCTCGCCCACTTGGAGGACTTTCGGCTCTCGGGGGCGCGTCAGCAGGCGGATCGAGAGGTCTCGTCGGCGGTGCGCGCGGCCGCGGCGGCGCGCCGCCGGTTCGCCCGCGCGCTCAGCGTGTCGGGGCAGATCACGAGCGTGCTCGGCGCGATGGCGCCGCTCCTGGTCCTCGCCGTCCTCTCCGTCTCGGGGCGCACGCCGAGCGCGGGCGAGGTGGCGAAGCTGCTCCTCGCGATCCCCGTCGTCGTCGCGCGTCTGCAAGCGATCGACGCCCTGCGCGTCGGCTCCATCGAGAAGGCACCGGTCCTCGCGAACGTCTCGCGTGTCCTCGCGCTCCGCCCTCACCCGGACCCGAGTCGAGCCTACGTCGGCGCGGATCGCATCGCGAGCGGCGCCGTGCGGCTCGAGCACGTCTCGTTCGCGCCGTCGCTCGGCGCCGACGCGATCCTCCACGACGTGAGCCTCGACGTGCCGGAGGGCAGCGTGGTGGGGCTCTGCGGGCCGAGCGGCTCGGGCAAGTCGACGATCCTGCGCCTCCTGCTGCGGCTGGACGATCCGAGCGCGGGCGTCGTCACCGTCGGCGGCACCGACGTCCGCGAGATCCTCGTCGACGAGCTGCCGCGCGTCTTCGCCGTGCTCGGGCAGCAGTCACGGCTCTTGCCGCGGACCATCGCCGACAACGTCACGCTCGGCCACGAGGGCGAGCCTCCGGCGCTGCAAGAGCGGGCGCGAACAGCCCTCGTCGGCGCGCAGATCCCCGAGCTCGCGGAGGCCGCCGCGATCGAGCGGCGCTTCTCGCCGAGCCCGCCGAACCTCTCCGGCGGCGAGCAACGGCGCGTCCTTTTGGCGCGGGCGCTCGCCCGAGAGAGCAGGGTGCTCGTCCTCGACGAGCCCGAGGCCGGCTTGCCGGGCGGCCAGGTCGAGGCGGTCCTCGCCGCGGCCGTCGGCGCCTCGAACGGCAAGACCCTGATCGTCGCGACGCACGCGCCCGACCTGCTGCGGTCGACCTTCAACGTGCTGCTCGACGGGGGGCGCGTCGTCGCGGTCGGCACGCACGACGAGCTCCTCTCGACGTGCGCGGCCTACGCGAAGCTCTTCGCGCGTCGCCCCTCCGCTTGAGCCGCCGGCCGCGCCTCGGACCTTGGTCCTTTCGACCCGAGGCGAATACGATGGCGCACGCATGACCCTCCTGCGCGCCGAACAAGCCGCCTTCTCGAGCCGCCTCTCCGATCTGCTCGCGACGCTCGAGAGCGCCGTGCTCGTCGGCTCCGCGCGCACGCGCGTCCGCGGGCTCGGCGAGCAGCTGCGGTTCGCCTGCCTCGCGCTCCCGTGCACCGAGGCCCTCGCCGCGCTCGAGGTGCGCTCGATGGATCGGCTGGTGATCCCCGCGGTCGCGACCGCGGCCGGGCACCGCGAGGTGGACGTGGAGGTGCATCCCGAGGGCACGCCGCTCGCGCACCTGCTCGCCGGCGGCGCGGGCCACGCGCTCGAGCTCGCCGAGGGCGACGCCGCGCTCGCCGCGCTCGCCCCCGCGCTGTCGTCGTCCCCTCGGGGCGCGATCTTCGTCCCCGTGCGTCTCGGCGATCGCGTCGTCGGTGGCGCCGTGCTGCTCTCCGAGGAGGGCCCCCTCTCGGAGGGGCAGCTCGAGATGGCGGAGCGGCTCGGCGAGGTGCTCGCGACCACCGTCGACGCGTTCTTCACCGAGCGCGCGCTCTTCGAGCTCTTCGCGCAGGCCCTGCCGACCCTGCTCGGCCGCGACGCACCCACCTCGCTCCCCGCGGCGCTCGAGGCGCACATCCGCGCGCTGCGCGTCGCGCCCGCCTACCGACGCCGCCTCGAGCTCGCGACCCTCGTCGGGCGCGTCGCGGGTCGGACCGAGCTCGAGGCGGAGCTCGCGCAGAAGGTGCTCGTCGCGTTCGAGTCCTACGTCGCGGCGCTGGAGGGATCGTGATCGCGGTGGATCGAGAGGCGCGCGACGTCCGCGTGGCGATCGTCGACTCGGGCGTCGACGCGTCGCACCCGTACTTTCGCGGCGCCACCCTCGAAGAGATGTGCGTCGTCCCGAAGGGACCGGCCCTCGCGGTCGAGCGTGCGACCTCCGGTGACGCGAGCGGCCACGGCACCGCGTGCGCGGGCATCCTGCACCGCCTCGCGCCTCGGGCGACGATCGTGAGCGTGCGCGCGCTCGGCCCGGACGGGCGTGGCTCGCGCGACGCCCTCGTCGCCGCGCTCCGGTTCTGCGTGCGAGAGGGCTTCGCCGTGGTGAACCTGAGCCTCGGCATCGACGTCCCCAAGGCGACGCCGCTCAAGCCGACCGACTACCGGTCGATCATCGAGCTCTACGAGGTCGCCGACGAGGCCTTCGCGCGTCGCGTGATGCTCGTCGCCGCCGGGCCGAACGTCGCCTCGCTGCGCACGTACCCGGGGCGCGCCAAGTCGCTCATCGGCGTGGGACGCGGCGCGTTCGCCGATCCGGAGCAGATCGAGGTGAGCCTCACGGTCGATCACGAGATCCTCGCGCCCGGCGTCGACGTCGTGGCGCCGGCGCTCGGCGGTGGAGAGCGCAAGTGGACGGGCACGAGCTTCGCGTGCCCGCACGTGGCCGCCCACGTCGCGCGCATCATCGCCGCCGATCCGGGCCGCTCGGCCTCCGAGGTGCGCTGGGCGCTCTACCAGATCGCCGGCGCGCGGCGCGTGGAGAGCCCGCCCCCCGACCGCGACGCGCGAGGTGAGGCGTGAGACCGCTCGACGTCGACGAGGACACCCGCGCGATCGAGCGGCTCCTCGCGAGCGCCCCTTCTTCGTCCGTGCGCGAGGCGATCGCCGCCGCGCTCGGCGCCGCGGCCGATCCGATTCGTGAGGCTGCCCTCACGTTCGCCGATGGCGCGCTCGCGCTGCGCGAGGGCGATCTTCAGCGAGCCGGCGATCGCCTCCGCGCCGCGGCAGACGCCTTCGGCCTCGCGCGCGAAGCGGAGGCCAGCGAGCTCGCGCGCGTCGACGCCGACGTGGCCGACGTCCGCCGCGGCGTTCGTGCGCTCGCGCTGTCTGCCCGTGACCGGCTGGCCGAGCTCTCGACCGAGGGCGCGACCGAGCGCGTGCGCGTCGCGGCGCTCATCGCGCGCGGCACGGCCGAGCGCGTCCTCGGTGACGCCGCGGCCGCGCAGCTCGCCTTCCTCCAGGCCAAGGACCGCGCGGGCTCGTTGCCCGATCTCAAGACGCAGGCGCTGACCTCGCTCGGCACGCTCTACGTGGTCACCGGCGCGCTCGGCGCGGCGCGGAGCGTGCTCGAGCCGTCCGCCGAGCTGTGTCACGCGCGCGGCGACACGCTCGGAGAGGCGATCGCGACCGGCCAGCTCGGCGCGGTGGCGTTCGGGCTCGGTGATCTGCCGCTCGCGCGCCAGCGCCTCTCTCGGCAGGAGTGGCTCGCGCGGCAGGTAGGCGACGATCTGGGCCGCGCCCGGGCCCTCGTCTGGCTCGCCGACGTCGCCCTCGAGATGGGCGCCGCCGACGACGCGATCGAGATCGGAAGCCGCGCGCTCGCGCTCGCTCGCTCGAGCCGCTTGAGGACGTTCGAGGCGTACGCCGAGCGCGTCATCGGCCGCGCCCGTCGACACCTCGGCGAGGACGGCACCTCGCACACGGAAGCCGCGCTCTCGATCTTCGCCGACCAACGCTTGCCGCTCGGCGAGGCCCTCTGCACGTGGGATCTCGCGATCGCCTCGACGCCCGTCGATCGCGCGCGCCTCGACCGAGCGCTCCGCGCCCTCGCGTCCCTCGGCCTCGTCGATCGGGTGCTCGAGGTGTTGTCCGATCTGCGCGAGCGCGCCCACGCGGACGTCCCCGGCGCTCGGTCTCCGGGCGTGCCGCTGCTCTTGATGACCTCCGCGCTCTCGGGTCGTCGCTCCGAGGGGCTCGAGAGCGCGCTGGTCCACGAGGATCCCGGCGCGCTCGCCACGGCGGCGGGCGAGCGCACCGGCGCGAGGAGAAACCTCGGACGGCTCGCGACGCTGTCGGTCGCGCGCGCCGGGCTCGTGCTCCTCGCGGTGGATGGAGGCGCGACGGTCGACGCGGCGCTCGGCGATCGGAGCTTCGAGGGCGCGCTGGCGGGCGCGCTCGGGCCGATCGCGCTCTTCGCGTGGGCCGCCGACGTCGAGCCCGCGCTCATCGCGAAGGACGTCGCGCTCGCGCTCGGGACCCGAGGGCGAGGGGCCCTCGCGCGGTCCGCCGCCGCCACGATCGTCGCCCCGGGCTTCGGCGGTGGTACGACGGCACGGCTCGACGGCGTCTCTCTCGCGCCGCTCGTGCGCGCGGCGCTCGACGGGAGCGACGAGGCGAGGGCGCTCGCGCTCACCGAGGGCTTCGCCGCGGACGACCTCGCCGCCGCGGACCTCGTGCGCGCGCTCGGAGAGGCCGGGCTCGCCCTCCGCACCGCGATTGGCTAGAGCGTCTGCATGCAGACCGACCCGCCGTCGCCCGCGTCCAGAGCGCCGAGGGCTCCCGAGGCCTTCGACGCCCGCCTCGTGGGCGCGCGGAGGCTGAGCCCCAGCGTGCGCGAGCTCACCTTCGCCCGCGTGGACGGTCGTGCGCTCTCGTTCGAGCCTGGCCAGTGGGTGAACCTCCTCGTGCCGCTCCACGGCGCGGACGTGAAGCGCGCGTACTCGATCGCGTCGGCCCCCGCGGATGGGGAGACCTTCGAGCTGGCGATCACGCGCGTCGAGGGAGGGCACGCGTCGATCGCGCTCCACGAAGCGAACGTGGGCGCCACGTTCCGCGCGATCGGCCCGAGCGGTCTCTTCACGCGAGCCGCCGACGATCCGGCGTCGGCGCTGTTCGTCGGGACCGGCACCGGCGTCACGCCCCTGCGCAGCATGATCCGCGCGGCGCTCGCGGGCGGCTCGCGGGCGAAGCTCGCGCTGCTCGTCGGCTTCCGCCACGAGGAGGACATCCTCTACCGCGAGGAGCTCGCCGCGCTCACCGCGGCCCACCCGAGCCTCGACGTGCGCGTCACCCTCTCGCGGCCGTCGGCCTCCTGGAGCGGCCTCCGGGGCTACGTCCAAGCGCACGTCGCCGACGCGTGGCGTTCGCTCGACGACGCGGACGGACACGTCTACGTCTGCGGGCTCGAGCGCATGGTGAAGGCCGTGCGCGACCTCGCCCGCGTCGACATCGGCGTCGCGCGCAAGCACGTCCACCAGGAACGCTACGACTAGACGCTCGCCCTTCGCGCGCGCGCGCGTGACGGCCCGCGCGCCGTCGGCGTCGCGTCCGAGGTGCCTCGGATCACGACCTCGAGCAGGCGCCTCACGTAGGCGTCGCTCACGGGCTCGCCGTAGTTCACGAGCCGCGTCATCGTCGGCGCGAAGATCAGATCCGCGACGAGATCGGCGCTCGTGCCCTTCGGCAGCTCGCCACGCGCGATCGCGCGGCGAACGACCTGCCTCCGGAGCGCGCGGTGCTCCTCGCGCATGCGCCGCGCGATGGGGCCGAGCTCCGGATCGTCGCGCTCGCTCTGGATCACGCGGATGATGCCGGCGCCGAGCACCGAGGTGGCGAACGCGCGCGTCGCGCGGAGCCACGCGAGCACGTCGCCCTCGAGCGATCCGGTGTCGATGCTCTCGGCGGCCTTCGCCCGTCGGAGCGCGGCGGCCACGAGCTCGGCGCGCGTCGGCCAGCGACGATAGATGGTCGTCTTGTTCACGCCCGACAGCGCGGCGACGTCCTCCACCCTCAGCGCGGCGTAGCCGACGCGCGTGAGCTGCTCGGCGGTGCGCCGCAAGACCTCCTCGACGACGCGCGCCGCACGCCCCGACGGACGCACGCCCTCGGTGCGACGCGTCGACCCACCGCTCTTGCTCCGACTCGTCAATGGCAACTCCTAGTTGCAAGTTACGCTGCGTCTCGTATGATGGCAACCAATGGTTGCCACAACACAGGAGGCGCCCCGCGGCGCCGACCTGAGCGCCGCGGGCCCGGCCCGCGCGGCGGACCCGGTTTCCCGCGGCACAGGCCGCGAGCGGGTAAC
>CAYYKK010000136.1:10040-18639 GCA_964467935.1 uncultured Polyangiaceae bacterium | reverse complement strand
CCTGGTCGATCTGCTCGTCGACGACTCCGGCCCGCTCCCCGAGGCGGCGGAGCGAGAGCTCTTCGAGGTGAACCTGCGCGATCGCGCCCGCGCGGCGCGCTCGAGCATGTTCGCCTACGCGAGCTGGGGCCTCATGGGCCCCCTCGCGCTGTGGATGGGCGTGAGGAGTTGGCCCGCGCTCCTCTCGCTCGGCGCGATGCTGCTCGGCCTCTGCTCGTTCCTCTACTGGGTGTGGCGCACCGGCAACGCGCACCCGCGCTTCTTGCGCTACTGGATGCCGGCGAACTTCTTGGTCGTGGGGCTGCTCGGCATCTTCTTCGGGCCGCTCGTCATCGTCCCGCAGGTCGCCGTCGCCACCTCGGCCGCGATGATCGTCGGCATTCGCGCGAACCCGCTCACGCGCCGCGCGATCACGGTCTTCGCCCTGACCGCCATCCTGCTCCCCCTCGTGCTGTCGTGGGTGGGCGTCCTCCCCCGCGTCTACTCCGTCGAAGGCGACGCCCTCGTCATTCATTCGTTCGCCGCCCGCTTCCCGCCGGTGCCGGCGTTCATCATGCTGGTCGCGACGTCGGTCTACGCGATCGTGCTCAGCATCAAGCTGCTCGGCCTCGGCACCGACGCGATGATCAACGCCGAGCGGAGGACGGCCGCGCGCGCCTACCGCCTGCGCCAGATGTTCCCGTCCCTCGAGGGCGGCGCCGGCGAGGCCGTCGCCGCGCGCACTCCATGAGGCGCCTCGTCGACCTCGTCGTCCGGCTCACGGGCTCGACGCGCGCGCCTCGCGTCGCCGCGCTCCTCGCCTTCCTCGTCGCCCTGCCCACCGCGTTCACGCCCTTCTTCGGCGACGATCTCCTGCACGACTACGTCCTTCGAGGCAACCGCTTCCCCGGCGGTCCGCGCGGCTTTTGGGATCTCTATCGCTTCGCCGACGGCGGAGACGGCATCCGCGAGTGCATCGCGCGAGGCGTGTTTCCGTGGTGGTCGTCGCCCGATCTCGAGCTGTCCTTCTTTCGGCCGCTGGCCTCGCTCTGGCGCGCCGCGGACCACGTGATCTGGAGCGAGCGTCCGCTGCCGGCGCACCTCGAGACGTGCGTCGTGTACGCGCTCGCCGCAGCCGTCGTCGCGATCCTCTATCGTCGATGGATCGGCGGGGCTGCGGCGGGCCTCGCCGCCGTGATCTTCGCGATCGACGACGCGCACGCGCTGCCCGTCACGTGGACCGCGAACCGCTACGCCGTCCTCGCCGGGCTCTTCGCGTTCGCGTCGTTCGCGGCGCACCTGCGCGCTCGCGAGGCCGCGGGACCGCGATGGCCGGCGCCCGTCCTCTTCGCCGCCGCGCTCCTCTCCGGCGAGACCGCGCTCGGCGTGCTCGGTTACTTCGTCGCGTACGCGTGGCTCTGCGATCGCGGCGGTCGCGCCGCCGGCCTTCGCGCGCTCGCCCCGCTCGCGCTCCCCCTCGGCGCGTGGGCCGTGCTCTACCGCGCCCTCCACTACGGCGCGCACGGCAGCGCCTTCTACGTCGATCCCCTCGACGCGCCGATGGCGTTCGTGAAGGCGTTGCCGCTCCGTCTGCCCCTGCTCGCGCTCGGCCAAGTCTTCGGCCCGCCGGCCGAGGTCTGGGCGTTCATGCCGATGCACCCGGCCGTCTCCGCGCTCGTGGCGACGATCGTCGCCGCGACCTTCTACGTCGTCTTGTTCCGCTGCGCGCGCGGGCATCGCGTCGCGCGCGCGCTCGTCGTCGGCTCCCTCCTCGCCGCCATCCCCGTCTGCGGCGTGAGCGCCGACGACCGAGGTCTCTTCCTGCCCGGCGTCGGCATCGCAGGGCTCCTCGGCGTCGCGCTCGAGCGTCACGCGTCGAGCTTCGCCGAGCGGCGTCCCGGGCTCGGGGCGCGCGTCTTCTTCGGCGTCGTCGGCTTCGCGCACCTCGTCGCGGCGCCGGTCTTGTTTCCGCTGCGCGGGCGCAACACGGCCGCCACGCTCACGAGCGCCACGAACCGATCGGAGGCGACGATGCCGCGCGATCTGGGCATCGAAGGGCGAACGCTCGTCATCCTCGGCGGCCCCGACGCGCTCACCACGAGCCTCGCCTTCGTTCGGCGGCTCACGAGTGACGAGCCGAAGCCGCGTCGCGCGTGCCAGCTCACGACGCAGGTCGCGGGCGTCGCCACGGTCGTGCGCGACGGCGAGCGCACGATCGAGATCCGAAACCCCGACGGCGAGCTCGGCGGCGCGCTCTCGCTCGTCTACCGCGACACGCCGCTCCGACCCGGCGACAGCGTCACCACCGACATGCACCGCGCCGAGGTGCTCGCGCTCGCGCCGAACGGCCTGCCCTCCGCCGTTCGCTTCACCTTCACCGAGCCGCTCGAGGCGATGCGCTGGATCGTGTGGCAAGGGCAGGGGTACGTCGAGGTCCCGCCGCCCGTCGACGGCGCGCCCCGTCGCTACCCGTCGACCGACATGCTGAGCTTCCTCACGCCGTGACGGGCGCGATCACACGATCGCGCCGAACGCCCTGCCGAGCAGCGCGCTCGAGGCCATCGCCAGCGCGCCCCAGAACGTGACGCGCAGCGCGCCGCGCGTGAGCGATGCCCCGCCGAGCCGCGCGGCGATCGTGCCCAAGGCCGCGAGGAGGAGGAGCGAGGTCGCGCTCACGACGGCGCCCACCGCGCCGACGGGCGCGACCGCGCACATCCCGAGCGGCGGGATCGCGCCCGCGGCGAACGCCGCCGCCGACGAGAGCGCGGCCTGGATGGGGCGGGCGCGCGTCGTCTCCGAGAGCCCGAGCTCGTCGCGCGCGTGCGCGCCGAGCGCGTCGTGCGCCATGAGCTCGACCGCGACACGCTCCGCGAGCTCCGGCGTGAGGCCGCGCGCCCGGTAGATCCCCGCGAGCTCCTCCTGCTCCTTCTCCGGAGCGCTCGCCAGCTCGGAGCGCTCGCGCGCGAGATCCGCCCGCTCGGTGTCGGCCTGCGAGCTGACCGAGACGTACTCGCCCGCGGCCATCGAGAGCGCGCCCGCGACGAGGCCAGCGAGCCCCGCGAGCAGGATCGCGCCGCGCGTCGTCTGAGCGGCGGCCACGCCGACGAGGAGGCCGCTCGTCGAGAGCAGGCCGTCGTTCGCGCCGAGCACCGCCGCGCGGAGCCAGCCGACGTGCTCGCTTCGGTGGCGTTCGGGGTGGCCCATCGGCGCGCTCTCATAGGCCGGTTCGTCCACGCCGTCACGGGGGCGGCCGCGGCGCTCGCGGCCCCTTGCAGATGAATAAGTGATGACTTATATGTTTTCGGTGACCCAAAGCACGCAGACCATCCTCGTCGACTACGATCTCCCCTCGCCGCCCGCGAGCGTGTGGCGCGCGCTGACCGAGCCCGCGCTCCTCGCGCGTTGGCTCATGCAGAACGATCTGCGCCCGGTGGTCGGCCACCGATTCACGTTCCGCTCTCAGCCCATGCCTGGCTGGGACGGCGTCGTGCACTGCGAGGTCCTCGAGGTCGAGCCCGAGAAGGTGCTCGCGTACTCGTGGCGCGGTGGGTCCGACGAGCCGGGGAGCCCGGCGCGCAAGCTCGACACGGTCGTCCGCTGGACGCTCACGCCGACGGCCTCGGGGGGTACGTCGCTGCGCCTCGAGCACTCGGGCTTCACCGCCGCCGATGCCTTCGCGTTCGACGCGATGGGCAAGGGCTGGCGCGGCAAGGTCGCCGCGCGCATCGAGGAGGCGCTCGGCGCGCTCGGCTGATCGACGCTACGCTCAGGGGCAGGCGAGGCCGTAGTAGCGCAGCGGCTGCTCCGGGTGCGGGATCTCGAGGCCGAGGTAGAAGAGGCCGAGGCGCCCGGGCTCGATCATCGGCAGGAGGCCGAGGCCTGCGCCCGGAGCGTCGGGCGCGCTCTCGATCGAGAGCCACGCGAGCCCCGCCGTCGTCGTGTATCCGACGACCGCGGTGAGCTCGGTCTCGAGCGAGAAGGCGGCGCGCCCGCCGTCCGTGCGCACGACCGCGGGTGGAGAAATCTGCGTGTGCGGCCACGCCGCCGACCACGTGCTCGCGCCGTCGGTGAGGCGGATCTGTGCGCCCATCCACACGCGGAAGTCGTCGAGTCCGCCGATGACCTGCCAGGCCGGATCGGCCGGCGCGGGTGAGAGGACGCCCCCTTCGGCGTGGAGGTGCGTCGACTTGCCCAGGTACACGTCCGCCGCCGTGGTGCTCGCGTGGACCGCATACGCGAGGTTCTCGGAGACGGTGGCGCTCTGGTGCACGACGAGGTCGTCCCCGCGGAGCTCGACCACGCTGTCGCCCTCCGCCGGGCGGCCGTAGGCGAGCAGGATGTCGTCGCCCGCGAGCGCGATCGCCGAGTCGATCGTGTCGGCCGGATCCGCCGGTGGGTCGCCGATCGGGATCGACACGATCGCCTTCGACGCTCGATCGATCCGCCACAGCGTCGAATCCCCGTTCCAGTTGATGCCCGAGGTCGTGAGCAACACGAAGCGCCGATCGTCGACGTCGAGCGCGACGGGGTAGACGGGGGAGCTCGGGATCTCGACTCGCTCGTCGAACGTGATGCCCTTCGTCGGATCGAGGCCGAGCTTCGCGAGGACGACGTTGCCGCCCTGCACCTTCAACGCGACCCAGGGCAGGCCGCTCACGGCGACCGCGGTGCGCTCGTAGTCGCCTTGGTCGCGGTAGCGCTCGGTGCGCCACGTCGAGAGATCGTCGCGCCGACAGGTCGACGTCGCGCCGCCCGATCCGCCGGAGCTCGCGCCGTTCGCGCTGGTGCTCGCGCCGTCCGCGCCCCCTGCGCCGGCGCCCGCGCCGTCGACGGTGAGCGCCGAGCGCGCGCCGCAGGCCGAGGCCGTCGCGGCTGCGAGCGCCATCGACGCGATCGCACCGCGCGAGCGTGTCTGCGGCATCGGGGGGCGCCTCGGTCGGTCGATCACGGCGCCGACGCTGCCCCGAGCCCACCGACCCGGCAACCCTCCCGGTGCTTCCCCAGCGAGAGGTTCGCGTGCCGCGGTAGGTGTAGTGGAGACCCTACGATGGTGGACGTTCGATCCAGCACCCCCCGCCGGCGCGCGACGGCGTGTGTGAGCGAAACCCACCGATCCTGCGGCGATCGAAGCATTCCTGAGGAAGCCTGATAGGATGGCCCCCTTGGTTCTCACCTTGCAATCGGTGGGACGAAGGCCCCGCGAGCTCGTCGGTGAGCCCGCTGCAGAAGGAGCACTTGGTGAACATCAAGGGAGAGACCCTGCGATCCGGCGCCGACTTCCTCGAGGGGGCCGGCAAGACCCTGGAGCCGGGCCTCAGCGCGGTGTCCAACACGCTCGGTCGCGTGGGCGACGAGCTCGCGCACGGTCCCGGTCGCAAGGCGCGCGTGGTCGAGTTCAAAGAGGCGTCGTTCGAGAACGCCGATGACTGGACCGCCGCCGAGGACGGCGCGACCACCGTGCACGCGAGCGTGTCGGCGGGCGGGACGACGGTCGATCTGCCGGAGCCCGTCGAGTTCATCCACTTCGGTCGGGTGCACCTCGATCGATCGCACCTGCTCCCGTCCGACAAGCTGAACGACACGAAGGAAGGCGCGCTCACCGTGCCGGCGACGCAGAAGGGCGGGAGCCCGCGCGAGCTGCCGGCGCATGGCCTCTACTTCCGCGCGGCGCTCATGCGCGAGACCGTCCTGCTCGGCGGGTTCATCCGCGCGCAGATGGACGCGCTGCTCCAAGAAGAGCGCTCGAAGGGCGTCGTCGGCGTGCTCGCGACGGTGCTCGCCGACCTCACCGGATCCGCGGGCGGGGTCGAGGACAAGCCGAACGCGGTCGATCTCAATCCGCACCTCAAGAAGGTCATCAAGGCGGGGCAGTCGATCAACGTCGCGAAGCTCGACTACCCGACGCTGCACGCCGCCGGCATCGAGCTGCACACCGCGCGCAAGGCCTACCGCGAGTACCTCGTCTCGGAGGACGAGAAGCGCCACGCGCCGGCCAAGACCCCGCACCCCGGCACCGGCGGCATCCTCAACGAGCAGGTGCCGAAGGTGAACAAGATGCTCTCCGAGGGCGATCAGTGGCTCCACAAGGGCGCGAAGCTCGGCGACGCCGTGCCGAAGCTCACGTCGATCGTCCCGCCGAGCGTGCAGCAGTTCCTCTCGGTCGTGCAGAAGGTCAGCTTCAAGGCGTGGGACGTCTACGCCTCGCTCATCTACAACTACGCGATCCGTCTCGAGCCGATCATCGAGGACTCGTGCCGTCGGATGACGGTCGACGCGATGATGAAGAAGAGCACGCCGGTCTTTCAGGTTTGGTACCTGAAGGCCCAGGAGTTCCCGCAGCTCCCGGCCGACATCGAGCAGCAGATCTTCGACAAGGTCGACCACCCGGTGCCGAAGACCGCGCTGCCGAGCTTCCTCGGCGGCGTCGTCGACGCGGTGAACCAGGCGGCGGGCGTCGTGACGAAGCCCGTGCACGACGCGCTCACGAAGTACGATCAGCAGGTCGGCATCGACAAGACGCTCGACTTCCTGAGCCGGCCCGACGCGTACACGCCCGGTCGGCCGTTCCTCGACGACATCTTCCTCATCCCGACGGATCCCGATCCGCCCGACCTGCCCGAGGGCGAGCGCCGCGCGCGCACCGGTTGGTCCGGCGGCCTCGGGCAGATGGCCGTCGACAGCATGGACGCGGCCCTCGGCGTCGAGCTCCCCGGCTTCCTGCGGTGGATCGTCGCGAAGGTCTCCACCGTCTCGGCCGAGTTCATCCGCGGCGTCTACTGCAAGATCCTCACGCTGAAGGACACCGACGTCATCACCGAGGCCGAGATCTTCGAGGCGGCGGAGAAGCACCTCGTCGGCAACATCATCGAGTCGATCTTGGGTGGCCTCAAGTTCGTCGAGAACCTCCGCAAGTCGACGCTCGACTTCCCGATCGGGCACGTGACGCTCAGCGTGGACGCGCTCGTCGGCCGCGCGAAGGAGTTCGCGAAGGAGAAGCTCGACTCCTTCGTCGCGCCGGTCATCCGCTTCGCGATGCGTGACCTCTACGAGTCGATCTTCGCCTACCGGCAGACCGCCATCCAGAACCGCGCGCTCACGATGGAGGTGCACCTCGCGCAGCTGCCGATCTTGTTCGCGCGCCTCTTCCGAAACACGTTCTTCCCGCTCTGGGACAAGGTCCTCGAGAAGACGCTCCAGTCGATCACGCAGTCGCTCATGCCGAAGGTCGCCGACGCCGCGCAGAAGATCCTCCACGCGCGCGACGAGGTCGACATGGTGCGCGGCAAGATGAAGAAGGCGATGGCGGCGCTCGACACGCTGCCGAAGCACCTGCCCGACGTCGGCTTCGACATCATGCACCCGAAGCAGAGCGTCGATCAGCTCAAGAAGGACTGGAACCCGATCGTCCAGAACGCGAAGAACGCGTACGACGAGACCGACATGGAGGTCACGCACGACATCTCGGTGCGCGACCAGCTCGAGACGGCGTTCCCGCTGAAGGATCGCATCATCGAGGCCGAGATCGTGGCCGTCACCGACGCTCAGCTGAAGACGGTCAAGCCGAACCTGAAGTGGAAGCTGAAGAAGAAGAAGCTCGACGTCGGGGCGGACGCCAAGAAGGACGCCGCGGACAAGACGGGCGAGAAGAACGCGAAGCCCGGGCAGAGCGACAAGCCCAAGGCCTACGACAAGCCGAGCTTCCTCGCGCAGCAGCCGACCATGAGCGGCAGCACCTTCTCGTCGAGCCCGGACTCGGGGATCTTCCCGTACTCGGGGACGCCGTACTCGGGGCCGGCGTCGAGCCACTCCGGGGCGCTCGCGAGCGGCCTGCCGACGAACCATCCGCTCGGCTCGTCGACGAACCACGAGACCACGCAGGTCCTCAACGTGTCGCCCGAGCTCCACAAGCTCGCGAACCTGAACCCGGAGGAGACGGTCGATCTCCCGAGCTCGGCGCTCTCCGGACTCCCCCCGTTCCTCGGCCCGAAGAAGGCGTAAAGGCACCATGAGCGGAATCCCCTTCAGCAAAGACAAGCTCATGAGCCTCGGCCTCGACGGTCAGCGCTCGGAGTCGACTTCGGGATCGGCCTCGAGCCCGAGCGCGACGAACCTCGCGAGCCAGACCATCGCGGCCGCGACCCCCGCGGGGCAGGGCATCCCGAGCTTCACCCAGGCGCGCAACGCGGTGCTCGCGGGCGTCCGGTCGGCGGTGCACGGCAACGACCACTTCCAGTTCATCTCGAAGGGACGCATCGAGCGTCGCCTGCGCATCACCCACTTCTCTGGCGAGGAGCGCGTCAACGCGACGTACGCGTTCGAGGTCGAGGCGTGGTCGCCGTTCGAGCTCGATCCGCTCGCGACGATGGAGGACGAGATGATCGGCCACCCGGCGGCGCTCCTCATGTACGAGGCGGCCGGGTCACCGCGTGTCGTGCACGGCATCGTCACGGGCTACCAGCTCGCCGACGCGCGCGAGCAGGGCACGCCGAAGGTGAAGCTCCGGCTCGAGCCGAAGCTCGCGCTGCTCAAGCTGCGGACGCACAGCCGCATCTATCAGGATCTCACGGTGCCCGAGATCATCGGCTCGCTGCTGCCCCCGGCGGTGAAGTGGAAGGCGTTC
>CAYYKK010000136.1:0-10030 GCA_964467935.1 uncultured Polyangiaceae bacterium | reverse complement strand
GCTCGCTGCTGCGCGAGTGGAACGTGCGCCACACGTTCGAGCTCACGGGCGAATACACGCCCCGGACGTACGCGACGCAGTTCGCCGAGACCGACTACGACTTCATCCGGCGCATCGCGGCGCGCGAGGGCATCTTCTTCCACTTCCGCCAGGCGGCCGAGGAGGAGCAGGAGGAGCTGGTCTTCATGGACGACGCGCTCTACCGGGCGATCCCGGGCGGGCTCGACTCGCGCATGATGATGAACACGGGGCAGTTCGGCGAGGGAGGCATCCTCGAGCTCGGCGTGAAGCGCAAGCTCACGTCGTTCGCCGCGCGCGCCAGCGACTACGACTTCCGCAACCCGCGCTTGCCGCTCCGCGAGCTGAAGGTCGCGCCGAACCCGCCGGGCGTGCTCGGCGATCTCGGCGCCGATCGCTTCGGCCACTACACGGCGCGCCACGAGGCGGAGCACGAGGCCTCGGTGAGCGCGAAGCGCCGCGAGGTCGACGCGGCCCGCACGCTCGACGCGCTGCAGGCGGACGCCATCGTGGTCGACGGCGTGAGCCGCGCGCGCCGCTTCCTCCCCGCGCACTCCTTCTCGGTCGACGGGCACAAGATCGGCTCGTTCAACCGCGAGTGGGTGGTGCTCAGCGTCCGCCACGAGGGCTTCACCCCGGAGTACGGCGACGCCTCGAGCGACGAGGTGTATCGCAACGATTTTCAGGCCGTCCCGGTCGAGACGCCGCTGCGCATGCCGGTCGCCGATCGCAAGCGCCTCGTCGAGTCGACGCAGACGGCCACGGTCGTCGGCGCCGACGAGGGCGAGGTCTTCACCGACAGCGCCGGCCGCATCAAGGTGCAGTTCCACTGGGACCTCGAGGGCAAGAACGACGAGCACGCGTCGTGCTGGATCCGCGTCTCGCAGCCGTGGACCGGCGCCGGGTTCGGCACGCAGTTCCTGCCGCGCGTGGGCACCGAGGTCATCGTCACCTTCCTCGACGGCGATCCCGACCGACCGCTCGTCGTGGGCTCGGTCTACAACGGGACGAACCCGACCCCGTTCGGGCTCCCGCAGTCGCGCACGCGGAGCGGCATCCGCACGATGAGCACGCCCGGCGGCGCCGGCGCGAACGAGCTCTCGTTCGAGGATCGCGCGGGCGGCGAGCAGATCCTCATCAAGGCGCACAAGAACTTCGACACTGAGGTCGGCGCCGATCACTCGATGGACGTGAAGGGCAACTCGACGACGCGCGTCGACGGTCACCTGACCGAGAACGTCGCGGGCACGATGACCACGACCGTGGTCGGCGGGCAGACGACGCTCGTCACGCTCCACAAGACGACGCAGGTGCTCGGCGACATCATCGACGCCGTCCGCGGCAGCGCCGACAAGCGCGTCAGCGGAGACAACAACGTGCGCGTCGAGGGCGTCGACCGGCAAGACATCGCCTCGCGCGACGCGCTCGTCTGGGGTGACTCGGTGCTCCGCGTCCACGGCCACCTCGCCGCGGTCGTCGGAAAAGAGATGGCGCACCGGTCGGCCACCGTGCACGTGCAGGGCGAGACCAGCGCCTACTCGACCGGGCAGACCGAGATCGTGAGCGAGTCCTCGATCATCTTCCGCTGCGGACGGAGCTCGATTCGTCTCGGTCCCGAGGGCGTCGAGATCAACTCACCCAACATCACGATCACCGGCGACGAGCTCTCGGTCGGCATGGAGAAGGCCGCCACGATGGTCTCCAAGCAGTCGATGCTCGTGAAGGGCGACAAGGTCGCCGTCTCGACCGACAAGGCGTCGCTCAACCTCTACGAGGAGGCGCACCTCGGCGGAAAGCACGTGAAGTTCTCGAACGAGGTGCAGAGCGCCGACGTGACCCCGCGGCTCCACCCGCTCACGACCATCCGCCTCGCCGACGAGAGCGGTGTCCCGGCCTCGAACCGCCGGTTCGTGGTGGTGACGGCGCGCGGTGAGAGGAGCGGCGTGCTCAACGATCTCGGCGAGGCGACGATCGAGCTCGACGAGGCGATCGCGATCTACTTCCCCGACGTCGACAAGGCGCGCGGCGCTTGAGCGCTCGATCTTCCGAGAGGGCACGACGATGACGACGATGAAGCCGCACGTGATCCGCCAGGGCGAGTACCTCACCAAGCTCGCCCATCAGAAGGGGTTCGACGCCGACTCGGTGTGGAACGACTCGAAGAACGAGGACCTCAAGAAGAAGCGGGTCGACCCGCAGCAGCTCCAGCCCGGCGACATCCTCTACGTGCCCGACGAGGCGAAGACGCGCCTGCCGATCATCGTCGGCGCGAGCAACGCGTACGTCGCGCAGATCCCGAAGGTGCCGGTGCTCATCCGCCTCCAGATCGGCGGCGAGATCCTCGAGAAGGAGCCCTTCGTGATCCTCGGCGTCGGACCGAAGCCCATCGAGGGCGCGACGGACGAGCACGGCTACCTGAAGGCGACCGTGCCCGTGCACGTGCGCGAGATCGAGGTGCAGCTCACCGCGCGTGATCGCACGCTGCGGGTCCGGGTCGGCAACATGGACCCGCTGAACGAGCTGTCGGGCCTCCAGAAGCGGCTCACCCACCTCGGCTTCTACCAGCCGAGCTACGCGGGGACGGAGAACTACGAGGCCGCCGATCCGAAGCAGGTGATGGCGGCGCTCGCGGCGTTCCAGCAGTCGGTGAAGCTCCCGGCCACGGGCAAGCTCGACGAGGACACCGCGAAGGCGCTCGTCGCCGCGCACGGGTCCTGATCGCGGCCCCTGCTCGAAGCGGCCCCTCGACCGATGACGATGTGACTCGCCCCGCGTGAGCTCACCCTGCGTGGGCTCACCCCGCGCGGGCTCACCACGCAGCGGCGACGCAGACGAGCGCCGTGGCCAGCGCCGCGCCGAGCGCGGAGATGGCCATCACGCGACGGCCACGCGCGCGCAGCGCCGCCGCTTCGGCTGGATTCGCGACGGCTTCGGGGCCGTCACCCATGTCGCGCAGACCCTGCGCGGCCATGCCCGTTCACGTTCGATAGAGGCCCTGGAACGCGAGATTCGCCGTACCGAAGAACGGGATGAACAGGAGGACGAAGGACCACGTCGGCGCGTGGAGCTTCGTCATCGCGACCATCACGACGAGCGTGACGGCGACGCCGTACACGGCCCGGCTCAGCCGGAGCTCCACCCCGCGATCGTCGATGTTGGCGAGCTCGGCCATGGGCCGAGCGTAGCACCGCGCCACGTGCTTTCGAGGACGCCTGATCTTTGCGATGCTTCGTGCTCCGATGGCGGCGGGGCTCCTCAAGGGCGTGATCGACCTCCGGCCCGGTGAGGGGCGAACGGTCGCGCTCGTCGCCGGCCTGCTCGCCCTGCTCATCGGCGCCCACACGATGCTCGAGACGGCGCGCGACGCGCTGTTCCTCGCCAAGCTCCCTCCGAGCCGGCTCACGTTCGTCTACGTCGCGCTCGCGGTCCTGTCGCTCTTGGTCGGGAGCGCGTCGAGCGCGCTCGCGCGGCGCTTCGGTCGCAAGGCCGCGCTCGTGCTCTCGCTCCTCGTCGCGGCGTACGCGACGAGCGTCCTCTACCTCCGGCCCGCGACGCCGACGATGGTGTTCGGCTTCTATCTCCTCAGCGGCGTCATCGGCACCGTGCTCGTGCTGCAGTTCTGGATGTACACGTCGCAGCTCTTCACGGTCGCGCAGGGCAAGAGGCTCTTCGGGCCCATCGCGAGCGGCGGCGTCGTGGGGGCCACGATCGGCGCCGCGCTCGCCGCCGGGCTCCTGAGGGTGATCCACGTCAAGTCGCTGCTGCTCGTCGGGAGCGCCATCTTCGTCGTCGCGGCCGCCGTCCTCGCCAGCGGGCCTGCCGAGCAGGACGCGCCGTCCTCGCGCGAGGCGTCGCTCGCGGGGCTCCGAGGCTTCGGCGTCCTCCGCAAGGAGCCCTACGTCGCCCGCGTCGCGATCCTCACCGCGCTCGGCACCGCGACGGTGCTGGTCGTCGACTACCTCTTCAAGTCCGTCGCGGCGGCGACGATGCCGAAGCACGAGCTCGGGCAGTTCTTCGCGTCCTTCTACGCCGCCCAAAATGCATTGTCATTGCTCGTGCAATTGTTTCTCACGAGCAGGATCGTCTCGCGCCTCGGTGTCCCCGCCGCGTTGTCGCTCTTGCCGCTCTTGTTGACGATGGGCGGGACCACGAGCTTCCTGCTCGCCGGGGGCCTCGTCGCGGTGCTGCTCTCGAAGGGCGCCGACGGCGCGCTCCGCAACTCCCTGCATCGCGTGACGAGCGAGCTCTTGCTCTTGCCCCTCTCGACCGAGGTGCGCGGCACGGCGAAGCCGCTGCTCGACACGGTGTTCGGTCGGGGGGTCCAGGCGCTGGTCGCCGGCGTGATCTTCGTCGCGGCAGGCGCGGGGCTCGCGACGCCTCGGCGCCTCGGCGCGGCCGTCGCCGTCCTCGCCTTCCTCTGGCTCGCGTCGGCGATCGCGATCCGGCGCTCGTACGTGGACCTCTTCCGCCGCGCCCTCTCGCTGGGCACGCTCGCGCCCGATCCGACGCAGGGCGAGCTCGACCTCGAGTCGGTGGAGGCGCTGCTCGAGTCGCTCTCGAGCCCCGAGGAGCAGCGCGCCCTCGCCGCGCTCGAGATCCTCGAGTACAGCCACCGACCCCGGCTCGTCCCGGCGCTCGTCCTCCTGCACGAGTCGCCGAAGGTCCTCGAGCGGGCGCTCGGGATCGTCGCCGACGGCACCCGCACCGACTGGGTGCCTCACGCCGAGCGCCTCCTCTCGCATCCCGACGTCACGGTGCGGGCGGCGGTGGTGCGCGCGCTCGCCGGCAGCGAGACGGTGAGCGAAGCGTCGCTCGAGCGCTGCCTCGAAGACCCGAGCGAGATCGTGCGGGCCGAGGCCGTCTTCTTCCTCGCGAAGCGTCGAGAGACCGCCGACCCTCGCGTCGATCCGCGCGTGCGCGCCGTGCTCGACGCACGAGGGGAGGCGGGCGCGCAGGCTCGCACGGCCCTCCTCTCGGTCATCGCCGAGCACGGCGACGAGCGCTGGCTCTCCGTGGTGGAGGCCGCCATCGAGGGCGACCGTCTCGCGCCCGCGAGCGGGGCGGTGGTCGCGGGCGCGATCCGCAAGATGGGAGACACGCGCTTTCTGCCGCTCCTCGTCTCGCGGCTCGCGCTGCGCGACGGTCGGAGCTCGGCGCGCGAGGCGATCGTGTCGCTGGGCGACGCGGGGTACGAGGCCGTCGCGCGAGCGATGGACGACCCATCGACCGATCCGCGGGTCCGCCTCCATCTGCCGCGCACGCTCTCGCGGTTCGCGTCGCAGCGGGCCGTGGACGATCTCACGCGGCGCCTCACGAGCGAGGAAAACGGCGCCGTCCGGTACAAGATCCTGCGCGGGCTCGGGCGGCTCGCGGCGGATGGAACCGGCGCCAGCGGCGAGCGACTTCGGTTCGACCGAGGAGCGTTCGAGGGCGAGGTCGAGAAGAGCCTCCGCGAGCACTTTCGGCTGATGAGCCTCGCGGTCGCGCTTCGGCGGGCGGACGCGGAGACCCATCGCGGCACCGGCGTGAGCGACGTGCTGCTCGAGCTGCTCGACGACAAGACGAGGCAATCGCTCGAGCGCGCGTTCCGGTTCTTGGGCCTCGCCCATCGCAACGAGGACATCCGCGGCGTGTACGACGCGGTGAGGCACGGCGATCGGCGCGCGCGCGCGAACGCCCTCGAATTCCTCGACGCGCTGACCGTGCGCGCGCCGACCGTGCGCGCGCTCTTCAAGGTCGTCGCCGACGATCTCGGGCCCGGCGAGCAGGTACGCCGCGTCGCGGGGCTCCTCTCGCTGCACCCGCCGACGAGCGGCGTCGAGGCGCTGCGCCGCCTCATCTCCGACGCCGACGAGCTGCTCGCCGCGCTCTCGGCCTACGCGTCGCTCGACCTCGGGCTCATCGAGCTGCGCGCCGACGTGACCCAAGCGCTCTCGCTGCGCCCGCGGCTCTTCATGCTCGGACAGCGCTCGCCGGACAGCGCGAGAGGAGAGCGCCGTGTCCACGGATGACCGCGCCGCGCGGCTCCGGCGCGAGCTGTTCTTCCGCGCGCTCAGCCTCGCGAAGCCGTCGGTGGCCGTCGCGCGCGCTCTCTCGAACGCCATCGTGGACGTGACCTTCGAGCAGGGCGACGTGCTCTTCCGGCGCGGCGACCCGCCAGAGGGAGCCTACTTCATCGTCGACGGCGAGGTGGCGCTCGAGGCACCGGACGAGGAGACCTGGCGCTTTCACCGGGGGGCCGTCGTCGGCATCCTCGACGTGAACCTGGAGCGACCTCGCGCGCGCACCGCCATGGCCGAGAGCCGCGTGCACGCGATGTTCCTGCGCGCCGAGGACTGGCTCGAGATGCTGGAGGACAACTTCGAGTACTCCACCAACGCGCGGCGGACGGTCGCCGTGGATCTCCACCGGCTCGTCGTCGAGCTGGCTCCTTCGGGTGGGTTCGAGGAGGTGCCGCCCTACGACGAGCTCGACGTCGTCCCGGAGCTGAACGCCGTCGCGCGCCTGGTCGTGCTCAAGAACGTCGCCGCGTTCGCGCAGGGGAGCGTCCAGGCGGTCGCCTCCCTCGCCGCGATCGCGCGCGCCGTGGAGCTCGGGCCAGGTCAGACGCTGTTCGAGGCGGGCGGCAGCGACGAGGCCCTCTGGGTCGTCGCCTCCGGGATCGTCGAGCTCGAACGGCGCGAGGTCCCGGTCGTGCGGGCGAGCTTCGGCGCGAGCACGCTCGTCGGCGGCACCGCCTCTTTCGGAGGTGTGTTGCAAGAGTATCGAGCCGTCGCGAAGACGCCTTGCTCGGTCCTCACGTTCACGCTCACCGATCTCGACGACGTCGCCGAGGATCATTTCGATCTCACGCGCTCGATCACCAAGGCGCTCGCCCTGGAGCGCGAGCGCGTCATGAGAGCTCGATCCCGCGCGCGCACGAGCACCGCGCCGCCGCCACCCCTCGAGCCGCCGCCCCGCGCCTCGGCGGCGGAGTCGGCGCCGAGCGGCGCGTCCCGCGGCGGCTGACCGCAGGCCGTGGAGGCTCACCGGCCGGCGTCGCGCCGGAACGCGAGCCACGCGCGCCGCGTGTCCTCGGCGAGCGAGCGCGCGCCCTCGTGGATCGCGCGATCGTTCTTGTCGACGTAGGCGAGGAGCGCGCGGCGCAGCTCCTCCTCGTGCGGATCGGCGATCTGCTTCGGGTGGCCGCGCCCGAGCTGCAGGCCCACGTCGTACGCCAGCTCGGCGAGCTCGTCGCCGGATCGGACGTCGCGCGCGCCGAGCTCGGTGTAGTGGACGCGCCACGCGTGGACGTAGAACGTCTTGCCCTCGAGCTCGACGTGACCGAGGAAGCGCTGCGGCGCCGGTGACAGGCGAGCTTGCCCGACGATGACGCGCAGCGCGTCGCCCCACTCGCCGCCGTGGACGCAGCTGCCCATCGCGCGCCCGACGACCTGCTTCGTCTCGAGGATCACGTCGTCGTCCGGCGCGGGGGACGGGCCCTCGACCCTCGCCAGGAACTTCTTCTCGTGGGCGCTGCCGATGCCCATCTTGAGCGGGCCCGCGCGCTTGATCGCGAAGAAGCCTGGGGAGAGCCCAGGGTTCTGCGTCATCATCGCGTCCGTGTACGCCTGGCTCGAGCGGACGAGGTGCGCCCGCTGCTCGTCGCTCATGGGGAGGATGAACTTCTCGACGTGATCGAGCCACGCCCCCGGGCCTTTGTCGAACGTGGCGCGGATGCGCGCGGCCGCCGCCGGCTCCGGGCCGACCGCGTTCGGATCGGCGAGCGCGGCGCGGTAGCCGTCGAGGAAGCGGGACACCGCCCGATCGGCCTCGGCGTCGCTGAAGCGCCCGTCCGACGCGATCCAAAGCGACGTCGAGAAGCGCAGGAGATCGACGATCGCGGGCCCGACGGACGCCGAGTCGAAGTCGGCGAGGCCGCGGCCGTCGTCCGCGACCGCGTACTGCTCGAGGTGCGCGTCGCCGTGGAGGTTCACCTGCGGGAGCGGCTCGTCGCTCGCCACGTACTTCGCGCACACCCGCTGCGTGAACGGCGCGTCGATGTATCGATAGAAGCCGAACAGCGTGCCGGCCACCCGATCGAGCAGCTCCGGGTTCTCGGCGAACTCTCGCGCGGTGAACGGGATCGTGAGCGGGGGCGCGATCGGCCCGGCCGGCGTCGCCGCCGAACCCGTCCCCGACGGCGGCGCCGACGCGGGCGCGGGCGCAGCGCAGCCTGGCGCGAGGACGCTCGCCACGAGGAGGAACGACGCCGCTCCACGCGCTGTCCGTAGGCTCCTCACGACCCATGGAAGGATAGGCGACGTGGAAGCGCGTGCACGACAAACCGCGGCGCGAGATCGCGGTGAAGATGAACGCAGGTTTCGTTTTCAGCTCGGCGCGAGCGCCCGCGATCGCTGCGCCAACAGGGCGACCGCAGCGCCCGCCAGGATCACGACGCCGCCCGCGGCCTCCGTCGCCGAGGGCGCGGTGCCGAAGAGGACCGCGGCGATCGCGATGCTCCCGAGCGTCTCGCCCGGGGACACGAGCGCGACGATCGAGGGAGAGAGGAAGCGCGCGCCCGTCTGAACGAGCGTGTGCCCGACGACGGTGGGGATGAGCGCGAGGAGCGCGATGTAGCCGAGGCTCGCGCGCGTCTGCGGCCACACGCGGGCCGCGTCGGAGGACGCGACGAAGGGGAGCGCGAGGAGCAGGCCCGCGGCGGCGAAGGCGTACACGAGCGGCGCGTAGTGCTTTGCGGGGAGCGCGTCGCGGAGGCCTCGCGCGATCGAGACGTAGAGGCCGTAGAGCACGACGGAGCCGAGCACGAGCGCGTCGCCGAGCGCGCGGTGCTCCCCTTGGCCCGCACCGCGACCGACGACGACCGCGCCGGCCGTCGCGAAGAGGACGCCGATCCGCTCGAGGGGGCGAGGACGAATGCCGAAGAGCGCCCACGCCGACAGCACCACGCCGAGCGGCTCGAGCGAGACGAGCGACACCGCCGCGGCCAGCGAGGTCTGATCGAGCCCCCACTGAAAGAGGGCGAAGTGGGCGCCGAGGAGGCCCCCGGCGGCGGCGGTCAGGAGTCGCTCGCGGATCGTCAGCGCCCCGAACGATCGCGCAAGCCCGCGCGGGTCGGTTAGCCAGAGCAGCGCCGACGCGAGCAGCACGCGGCCGAAGGCGATGAAGAGTGGGTGCGCGGGGCGCGCGAGGCGCGCGAGCGGCGAGCTGGTCGCGAAGGCGAGGCTCGCGACGAGCACGAGGAGGGCCGCGTCGCGCGCCTTCGCCGAGCGCCCGGCCGCAGCGAGCGTCGACGCGTCGCTCACAGCGTGATCTCGCCTGCCCAGGCGGTGGCGAACGCCTCGCGAGCCGCCCTCACGCGCCCGCCCTCCGAGGGCTCGTCGAGGGTGCGCCCGAGCGCGACCATGAGCTTCGTCAGCGCGGCCTCGCTCGTCATGTCGCCGGCGCCGATCGCCCCCGCTCCGAGCGCCGCGGCGCCTCCCTCGTAGGCGGTGAGATCGACGGCCCCGCGCGGGCATTGGCTCACGATCACGACGGGCACGTCGATCGCGCGCGCAGCCTCGATGACGGGGATGAGCGATCGGCCGAGGCGAGGGAGGTTCCCGGCGCCGAACGCCTCGAACATGATCCCTTTCACGCCCGCCGAGAGCGCGCCGAGGAGCAGCTTGGGATCGAGGCCGGGGAACGTGCGCACGCAGAGCACGCGCGGCTCGAGGCGATCGTCGAAGTCGCGCGGCGCGCGCGGGGGGAGCACGTGCGGCGCGAGCTGCACGCCGAGGCCGAGCTCCGCGAGCGGAGGCGAGCTCGGCGATCCGAACGCGTTCATGCTCCACGCGTCGAGCTTCGTCGCGCGGCACCCCCGGAAGAGGCGCGAGTTGAAGACGATGCCCACCTCGGGGACGTTCATCGTCGCGACCTCGCAGGCGTCGACGAGGTTCGTCCGCGCGTCGGTCCGGACCGCGGGGGGCGGCTTCTGCGCGCCGTGTGCAGCAGCTGGCCGTGGAGGAATCCC
>CAYYKK010000135.1:0-18650 GCA_964467935.1 uncultured Polyangiaceae bacterium | reverse complement strand
GAGGAGCGCGGGTCCGACGGGCCCGCGCTTCTTGCTTTTTGTGGCTGTCTCTTGCACTACGGTGAGACGAGTGAAGGTTCGCCGACTCACGCAGGGCGAGGTCTTCGCGAGCCACTACCTCGTCGGCGGTCTCCTCGGCCAAGGCTCGATGGGGACGGTCTATCGCGCCGTCGACCAACGCGTCGGCGAGCCGCGCGCGTTGAAGGTGATGAGCGGCGATCTCGTCGCCGCGCCGGACTTCTCGTCGCGCTTCGTTCTGGAGGCGAGCATCGGGGACCGAATCGCGGACGGGCACGTGGTGCGCGTCTTCGAGACGGGCGTCGACCGCGCGACGGGCTTGCCCTTCTACGCGATGGAGCTCTTGGAGGGGGAGGATCTCGCCCGCCTCCTCGAGCGCGAGGGCGATCTCGCTCCCGAGCTCGGCCACGCGCTGCTGCGTCAGCTCTTCGGCGCCGTCGCCGCCGCGCACGACGCGAAGGTCGTGCATCGCGATCTCAAGCCCGAGAACCTCTTCGTGGCCCGCACCGAGGGCGGTCCCGTCCTGAAGATCCTCGACTTCGGCGTCGCGAAGGTCGTCCGCGAGACGACGATGGGCGGGACCAAGCCGGGCCTCGGCACGCCACTCTGGACGGCGCCCGAGCAGGGGCGGGAGGGGCAAGTGATCCGCCCAGCCGCCGACGTCTGGGCGCTCGGCTTGCTCGCCTACCGCCTCCTCGCCGGCAAGATGTACTGGCGCGCGGCGTCCGTCGAGAAGGCGAGCGCGTTCGATCTCGCGCTGGAGATGTTGCGCGCCCCCATCGAGCCGGCGTCGGTGCGATCGGCCGAGATCGGGGCGCGATCGCTCGGGCCTTCGTTCGACGCCTGGTTCGCGCGGTGCGTGGATCGTGATCCGACGCGGCGATTCGTCGACGCTCGCCAGGCGTACGCGGCGCTCGAGCCGCTCCTCGGCGCGGCGCCGAACACGCCGGCTCCCACGCGAGACGAGGCCTTTCGATCGCCGCTCGGTCGGGCGCGCGGGAGAGCCATCGCGGCGGCGCTCGCGGTGATGCTCGTCCTCGTGCTGATCGTCGTCGCCGTGCGAGCGCGCGGCGGGCCCTGAGCTACGCGGCCTTCGAACGGAGGGTCAACACGGGGCAAGGAGCGTGGCGCACCACCCGCTCCGCCACGCTCCCGATGAGCATGTGCGCGAGCCCCGTGCGCCCGTGCGTGCTGAGCACGATGAGGTCCACGCCGGTCGTCTTGGCGCGCTCGCAGATGGCGTCGGCGGGGGACTTCGCCTGCGCCGACGCGGTCAGCACCCGGTCCACGCCGCCCAGGTGGGCGCCGCGGACGCGCTCGAGCTCGACGACGAGCGCGCGCTCGAAGTCGGGGATGGCGGCGCTCGCGTCGGCGAGCACGCCCGCGCCAGGCAGCGCGTAGAGCGGGCTCAAGAGGGCCGGATCGTAGACGTAGAAGAGCTCGACCGCGGCGCCGAACTGCCTCGCGAGCAGCGCGGCCGCGTCGACGGCGAGGAGCGAGGCGGGCGAAAGATCGGTGGGGACGAGGATCTTCTCAGCGAACGTCATGACGCCTCCCTTCGGGTTCCGGGCAAGGCGAACCCATAGCGATGGCGAACCTCCACGCCAAGCGCGTTTCGCGGCGACGCGCGGGGCGTCACGCTGACCGTACGTGAGCGTGGAGCCAGTCGACGAGATCGCGGGTGACCTCGTCGCGATTCGTCTCGTTGAAGATCTCGTGGCGCGCGCCCTCGTAGAACCGATGCGTCACCGCCGTGAGCCCCGCGCGCTCGTAGGCGGCGAGCAGCTGACGGAGCCCGCGGGTCTTCTCACTCACGGGATCGAGGGAGCCAGCGACGACGTAGATGGGCAGGTCCTTGCGGATGCGCGCCTGGCGGTCGGGGGACGACATCGGACCGAGCGCGTCCAAGAGCGCGATCCACGTCGAGGTCGAGCACTCGAACCCCGAGAGCGGATCGGCCACGTAGGCGTCGACCTCGGCCTCGTCTCGTGAGAGCCAGTCCGCGCGCGTGCGGTTCGGTGCGAACGCCTTGTTGAAGGCGTCGAAGCTCAGCGTTCGGAGCACGGCGCTCTTGCCACGCGCACCGAGGCGCGCGCGCTCGAGCCGCGCGACCCACCGACCCGCCGAAGCGATCGGCGTCGGCTTGCCGTTCGATCCGGAGAGCACCGCGGCGGCGAGTCGGTGCGAGATGTCCGGCAGCAGCGTCTGGACCATGAACGAGCCCATGCTGTGGCCGAAGAGGACGAAGGGCTTGCCCTCGTGGGCAGCCATCTCGCTCGTCACGAGGCGCTCGAGATCCCGGACGACGACGTCGAAGGTGCCTTCGCCGAAGTGGCCGAGCTCGCCCGGGAGCGCCGTCTTTCCGTGGCCGCGGTGGTCGTTGGCGTAGACCGCGTAGCCCTCCTTCGTGAGCGCCTCCGCGAGGCGCGCGTAGCGTGCGCCGTGCTCGGCCATCCCGTGCGTGACGTGCATGACGGCGCGGACCTCGTGGCCCTCGTCCGGGAGCCACTCGTGGACGTGGAGAGCGGTGCCGTCGCTCGCGGCGTGCGTGGAGGTCTTCGCCTGCATGCCGTCCTTCTACACGCGGCCGGTCCGGCGACAAGCGCCGACCGCGCGCCACCGCCCGCGACGGAGCCTCCGCGCTCGTCGAGGAGGTCGTGACCTCGCGGCGGCGCGCCCGCTCGCGCTCAACGCTTGTGGGCGGTCCCGCGCTGCGTCTTGCCGCGAGCGGTGTCCGACTTGCTGAGCTCGACGAGCTCGCTGCTCACCTCGATCTCGAGCGTGGGTGTGTCCTCGTGATGAATCGACGCCCTCGGGAGCGGAGCCACGCGCGTCTGCTCGTGGTGGACGGAGCCGCGAGCGGTCCCGCCGCGAGCGATGGTCGTCGGAGGCGGCGCGGCAGAGGCGGCGGTCGCGCCGTCGTGCGCGCGCTCGTTCGCGTCGGGCTCGATGACGAGCGTCCCACCACGACCTCGTCGCGGCTCGTCGATCTCGGCGGCGGGCGCGCTCGCGGCCGCGTCCTCTTCCGGGGCGCACCCGTGGGTCGCGGTCGCCGGCTTCGCTTTGGCCTCCGCCTCCGGCTCGAGCACGAGCGTCCCGCCTCGTCCCTTCGGCTTCGGAGGGTCGATCTCGATCTCGCCGGTCTTTCGCTTGCGCCCGTGCGCGCCCTGCTTCGTCGCGCCGGTCTCGATCTCGAGCGTGCCGCTTCGCTTCGGCCGTGACGCCGCCGTGGGCGAAGCGAGGATGAACGCCTCTCCGCTCGGTCGCAAGCCCATCGACGGCCCGACGTGGGAGGCGAGGCGCGCCGTCAAGCGGGTCACGCCGGCGGGCGTGCGGCTCACCACGCCGGCGATCGTCGCGATCTCGTCGCGCGCGTGTGCCCGTGACTCTTGCTCGCTCCCGTCGCGGAGCAGGCCGGCGACGAGGCTCGCGCGGAACGCGTGATCCTGCGTCGTCTTGGCGACGAGCGCCGAGGACAAGGCGACGCCATGCGCCGTTCGTCCGCGGATCAGCCCAGCGATCGCGCCTTCTGGCAGAGAGGAGAGGAGCGCGCCGTGCGCCTCGACGTCGCGTCGCCACGCCGCGTCGATGCCGATCGCCTCCGGCGATTTGCCCGGCGGCGGGCGAACGACGAACACCGCCGCCGCGCGGCCCGTGCGCCCGTCGAGCTCGTCGCGATCCGCGGGAGCGGCGAGCACGGGTGGCCGGGCCCCGTCGGCGAAGCCGCCGAGCGCGGCCTCGATCTGGTTCGCTTCGGGGCGCTCCATCGGCTCGGGCGCCAGCATGCGCGTGATCCAGCTGGCGAGCGCGGCGTCATCGCAAAAAGGCGGATCGGGCTGGTCGAAGAGCGTGCCGAGGAGCACGCCGATCCGCGACTCGCTCGCCGTGAGCGCCCGCGCCGACAAGAGCTCCCACAAGATCACGCCGAGCGCGTAGACGTCCGCTTCGGGGCTCGGCGGTCCGCCCGCGACGATCTCCGGAGCGACGTAGCGCGCGTTCGCGGTGACCAGCGCGCGTTCGGGCGGCACGATGAAGTCGAGCACCTTGAGCGCGCCGTCTTTGCCCGCGAGCGACACGCGCTCGGGACGGAGGTGACCGTGCGCGAAGCCCTCTTCGTGGAGCGCCGAGAGCGCGCGCGCGATCGATCCGCCGATGCGCGCCGCCGTCGCCGCAGAAGCCCTGCGTGGGAGCCGGGTCTCGGCGTCGCCGTCGGGCACGCCCTCGAACGCGAAGTACCAGCGACCGCGACCCGCCTGTCCTTGGTGGATGCAGCGCACCAGCGAGTCTTCGTCGACGCCCTCGAGCCCCTTCGCGCGCGCGACGAGCTCGTCGCACCAAGGCACGCTCCGGCGCACGACCTTCAACGCGATGCGCTTGCCGGTGAGGAGGTGTCGTGCCCGGCACACGTCGAAGGCGTCGTCCGACTCGAGCGATCGCTCGACCTCGAAGGACCCGGCCACCACGTCGCCGCGCGAGAACGCCATCGGGCGCCGATTCTACCAACGAGCGCGCGACCCTTCGCCGGCCAATCGACCGAACGGCGCTGTGTCTCTCAATCTCAGGCTCGCGCTCGGCTCGTGCATCCGCGAACGGGACGTGCCAGGAGGCGCGGATGCTTCTCGTCGAATGGTTGCGCCGATGGGGGACGCCCTTCGTCGTCTCCGCCGCGGCCGCTTGCGGTGAGGCGCCGGTCGCGCCGCCGCCCGTCGCGGCGCCTCCCGCCCCGCCGCCGCCGCCGTCGCCCTCCGCCGTCGTGCCCGGACCTTCCTCGAACGCCGACACCGCGCCCATGACGAAGCCAGGATCCTTCGAAGACGATCTCGCGTTCCTCTCGAGCCACGGCGCCGTGATCGTCCTCTCGTCGCCGAGCGGCGCCCGCGTCGCCGTGTCGCCCACGTACCAAGGCCGTGTCATGACGAGCGCGGTCGCCGCCGGCGACAAGAGCCTCGGCTTCGTGCACCGGCCCTTCATCGAGGCGGGTAAGACCGGCACGCAGTTCGACAACTACGGCGGCGAGGATCGCTTCTGGCTCGGCCCGGAGGGTGGGCAGTTCGGGCTTTATTTCCCGCCTGGAAAGGCCTTCGAGTTCGGCGCTTGGCAGACGCCGGACGCGCTCCAGACGGGCGCGTGGCACGTGTCGGAGAGCGGTCCGGATCACGTCGTCTTCGATCGAACGATGCGGGTCGTGAGCCACGCCGGGACGACGTTCGATCTCCGCCTCGTCCGCACCGTGCGGCTGCTCGACGAGACGGCCGTCGCGCAGTCTCTCGGCGCCGCGCCGGGGCCGAGGGTGAAATGGGTCGCCTTCGAGACCCGGAATGAGATCACCAACATCGGCTCCGCCGCGTGGACGAAGAAGACCGGGATGCCGAGCGTGTGGATCCTCGGCATGTACGCGCCTTCGGCCGATACGTTCGTCGCGATCCCCTTCGAGCGTTCGGCGCGAGGCGAGGTCGTCAACGACCGCTACTTCGGCCACGTGGGCGCCGATCGCCTCGTCGTCGACGAGCCCACCGGCCTCGTCGTCTTCCGGTGTGATGGCGCACGGCGCGGCAAGATCGGCGTCGGACCGCGCAGGGCCCGGTCAGCGCTCGGCAGCTACAGCGCGAGCGAGCACCTCTTGACGCTCGTCACCTACGACAAGCCCGCCGGGGCGCGCGACTACGTCAACAGCATGTGGGAGTCGCAGAAGGACCCCTTCGCCGGCGACGTCGTCAACAGCTACAACGACGGTCCCACCGAGCCCGGCAAGCCTGCGCTCGGCGGCTTCTACGAGATCGAGACGAGCTCGCCAGCGGCCGCCCTCTCCCCGGGGCAATCGCTCGTCCACACGCACCGCACCTTCCACCTGGTCGGCGAGGCGGCCGCCCTCGACCCGCTCGCGAGGGCCTCGCTCGGCGTGCCCGTCGCGCGCATCACGATCGCGCCGCGCTGACGCTCGCGCGGACCTCAGCGCGCGCCCGAGGACGTCGGTGATCGCGTCGAGGAGCACGCGCACGCGCGGCGTCGACTCTCGCGTGAAGATCCATGCCCCTTCCATGGACCGTCGACCGTGAGTCGACCACGTACGGCTCGTGTGGCCCGCGATCGACGCGCTCACGGCGCGCGATCGATCCGATCGGCGACGAACACCGGATCGGGCGTGGCGACCCCGGTCTCCTTGCGCTCTCTAGCCGTGATCCGATGCACGAAGAGGTGGTGTCGGTCGCCGACGTGGAAGGCCACGACATCGCCGGCGGCGGGCCCGTATTTCGCGCGCGACATGTCGGGGCAGGGAACGAGGACCCGCACGACGGCGCGCGACCCCGGCTGCTCCTTCGACGGGCCGACCTGGTAGGTGAACGTGCCCCACGCCTTCAGCATCCCGCACGCGGGAACGGGCGCGCCGAGGTCGACGAGCGTCGCGGTGATCTCCCGCGGATCCTCGCCGCTCGGAGGCTGGCTCGCGGACGCGCTCGGGGCGACGACGACCGGGCTCGTGCTGGCCGCGGGCGCGGCGCTCGTCGCAGCGGACGCGTCGCCGAGGGGGGGCGAGCTCGTCGCCAGCACGTCGGTGTCGTGTCGACCAGCACAGGCGCAGAGCACCGAGGCGAGCGTGACGGCGGCGAGGGCCGAGCGGTGGGGCATGGCGGGTCTGACGCGCGTCGAGCGGAGAAGTTTCGTCGTCGGGTCACGACGATGGCTCAGCGTCGTCAGGAGCGCGAGGGGAAGCGCGGGTCGGATCGGTATCGTCCGACGAGCGTACGCGATCGACGCCCGGCGCGGTTCACGCGCCGCTCTCCACAGGACGCGACACGAGCGACCCCGACCTCGTCACCTTCGCACTGGTGCTCCCGTTTCTCTCGGGGCAACCTGCTCCAGTGAGCTTGCTCCCGAAGAGCTCGCTTCGAAGAACCTGCTTCGAAGGACCTGCTCCGAAGAATTTGTAGGCGCGATTGGGTTCGAACCAACGACCCCTACCGTGTCAAGGTAGTGCTCTACCGCTGAGCTACGCGCCTGTGCTGTCCGTGAGGCCGCGACAGCTACCAACCCGCACGAGACCTGTCAAGCAGGCATCGACGCGACGCACCGAATCACCCTGACCACCGCAGGTCGTGACGTCGGGCCTCGGTCGCCACGCGCGCCTCGGCGCGCGCTCGGCCAGACGGCGTTCCTTGCAGGGGCGGGACAAAGTGACTATGACGCCCACGCCTCTCGAAGGTGGCGCGAGCCACCACGCCTTTCTCCGTGAAATCGCCCGCTTCGGGTGCGGTCGCGGAGCGAGCTGCGAGGCGGCTCGGCCCGACGCCGCGCGAGAGCGCGGTTCCCCTGCGTTTCCGGAGATCCCTCCACCGTGCATACCCTGTTCGCCCTGCAGAGCGCGCCCGCACCCGGGCGCCCCACCGATGGTCAGGCGCCCGCGCCGCCTCCGACCACCACGCAGACGCAGCCCGCCGACGCCCCGCCCCCCGCTCCGAGCGGCGTCGGCGGCTTCTTCCAAGGCCCCGGGCAGTTCCTCATCTTCCTCGTGCCGCTCGCGTTCCTGCTCTTCATGAGTCGGAACCAGAACAAGAAGCAGCGCGAGATCGAGTCGAGCCTCAAGGTCGGCGATCGCGTCGTCACCCGCGCGGGGGCCATCGGCAAGGTCACCGACGTCGGCGAGCGCATCGTGAAGATCGAGCTCGCGCCCGGCGTGAACGTCCAGTTCCTCAAGACCGCCATCGAAGGCGTCGACGCAGGCGATCCGAAGGATCCCAAGAAGGACGACGCCAAGAAGGGCGACGACAAGAAGGACGACGCCAAGAAGGACGACGCCAAGGACTCCAAAAAAGACTCCAAGGACAAAAAGAAGGACGACTGAGCGACCTTCGGCTGTTGCCTCGAACCGACCCCCGAGGCGACGGCTCCCCGTGACGATCATCCGCGCCGCCGCGCGCGCCCCCGACGCTCCGCAACGCTGCCATGCTCTACAACGTCTTCCAGTACGTCCTCGCCGGGCTCGCCCTGGTGCTCACCCTCTCGGCGTTCCTCGTGAAGGGCAAGCGCGGTGTGCTCGCATGGGCAGCCGTGAGCTCCGCCATCGCCGCGATCGGCGCGCACTACCACTCCTTCTGGGCGTTCGCGGTCTTCACGATCTCGATCCCCTGGGCCCTGCTCTGCGCGGGTGACTGGATCGATCTCTCGTGGCGCGCGCGCACGGGCTTCTGCCTCTTTCTCGCGCTCGCAGCGGGGCTCTCGATCTACCCGACCTACGTCGACGAGCGCTATGGAACACCCGACCTCGACAAGAACCTGACGAGCGAGCAGCAGGCCGAGATCGACGCGAAGGCGAAGGCCGGCGACCTCGGGTTCGGTCGCTTCCTGCGCGCCAACGTCCCGTTCCGCCTCGTCCGCGGCCTCGACCTCAAGGGCGGCCTCCGACTCGTCTACAACGTGGACGTCCAAGAGGCGATCAAGGACAAGCGCGACCGCTACTTCGACGAGATCCGCGCCGCGCTCGCGAAGAGCTTCGGCTTCGCGAAAGAGGGCGAGCGCCCCACGAACGAGGATCTCGCCAAGCTCGGCGGCGTCGTGAAGGTCGAGAAGGCGAAGGACGACGTCGGCAAGCTCGTCGTCACGTTCGAGAACCCCGCCGACTCGGCGAAGATCAACGACGACTTCCTCAAGCGCTTCATCGGTGAGATGAGCGTGCTCCGCAGCGCGGACAAGAAGAGCGTCTCCTTCCGCATCAAGCAGGAGGTCGAGGCGACGATCCGAGACTCGGCCGTCGCGCAGGCGAAGGACAAGGTGCTCCGCCGCATCGACGGGCTCGGGCTCAAGGAGGCCGCCGTCTCGACGCGCGACGAGGACATCATCATCGAGGTGCCCGGCAACGACGAGCGCCAGTTCGCCGAGATCCGCGACATCATCAGCCAGACCGCGCGCCTCGAGTTCAAGATGCTCGACGACGACGTCGACTTCTTCGGTCCCATCGTCAAGACGACCAAAGAGGACACGCTGAAGGGGCTGCGCTTCCAGCCGGAGAACGCGCCGGTCGGGCAGGGGAAGAACAAGGTCATCATGGTCGCCTATCTCCGGAAGGGCGACGGCGAGTCCATGCGCGACGCGCTGAAGCGCTTCCAGGAGTGGACCAGCACGCTCGACGTGCCCGACACGCACCAGATCGCGTTCGGCAAGTGGAACGAGTTCAACGACGAGAAGAACGAGTTCGAAGAGGTGGGCTGGCGCACGTACTACGTGCAGGCGCGCGCCGACGTCGTCGGCGACATGATCCAAGAGGCGCAGGCCAAGGCCGAGGACAAGGACGGCACCGCGCACTGGGTCGTCGGCATGGAGTTCTCGCCGCTCGGTGCGGACCGCTTCGAGGACGTCACGGGCAAGAACATCGGTCGCCGGTTCGCGATCATCCTCGACGACAAGGTCGAGAGCGCGCCCGTCATCCAGGCGAAGATCGGCGGCGGCAGCGCGGTCATCACGATGGGATCGGGCAACCAGCAGCAGCAGCTGCAGGACGCGAAGAAGCTCGAGCTCGTGCTCAAGAGCGGCGCCCTCCCGGCCCCGATCTCGATGTCGAACCAGCAGATGATCGGTCCGTCGCTCGGCACCGACGCGATCTTCCAGGGCGTGAAGGGCGCGGCCGGCGGCGCGCTCCTCGTCCTCATCCTGATGGTCACCATCTACTCGCGCGCCGGCTTCATCGCGAACCTGGCCGTGCTCTTCAACCTGATCCTCCAGGTCGCGATCCTCGCGATGTTCGGCGCGTCGATGACGCTGCCCGGGATCGCCGGTCTCGCGCTCACGATCGGCATCGCCGTCGACGCGAACGTCCTCATCAACGAGCGCATCCGCGACGAGCTGCGCGCGGGCAAGAGCGCGCGCGCCGCCGTCGACATCGGCTACGACCGCGCGTTCTCGGCCATCTTGGACGGCCACGTCACGACGCTCATCTCCGGGCTCATCCTTATGCAGTACGGCACCGGTCCGATCAAGGGCTTCGCGGTCACGCTGATCGTCGGCGTCATCGTCAGCCTCTTCACCGGCGTCGTCTGCACGCGCCTCATGTTCGACTGGGCCGTCCGCTGGCGGAAGGTCAAGAAGCTCAGCCTGGGTTGATAGGGAGACACGACGATGGAGCTCATCAAGCCCGGCACCAAGATCGACTTCATGGGGATGAGGAAGTACTTCTATGCGCTGAGCGCATTCCTCTTCCTCGGCAGCATCGTGACCATGTTCGTCCCCGGCCCCAACTGGGGCACCGACTTCAAGGGCGGCACGGAGGTCGAGGTCGCGTTCAAGGAGGCCGTCGAGGCCAACAAGATCCGCGCGGCGGTGGAGACGAGCGGCTTCGCGGCGCCCGACGTGGTCGGCGTGCAGGGGCGGCCGCATCAGTACCTCATCCGCGTCCAAGAGGTCAGCGCGCTCTCCGACGACACGAAGGAGAAGATCCGCAACGAGATGTGCTTCAGCGAGGCCGCGCAGAAGGACGAGGCGCGCTGCCCGGCCGCGACGCGCCCGAACGAGCTCAAGTTCAGCCCCGGCGGCGACAAGATCTCGGTGCGCTACGATCAGACGCCTGACAAGGCCGCGATCGCCGAGCAGATCTCGAAGGTGAACGCCATCAAGCTGCGCGACGGCGTCGCCAGCGTGGTCGTCCTCAGCGAGCGCGACCACAAGGTCGAGATCTACCTCAAGTCGAAGGGTGACCAGATCCTCGAAGGCCTGCGGGAGAAGCTCGGCGCGAACGTCGCGCCGGACAACGCCCTGCGCGTCGAGTGGATCGGACCGAAGGCGGGCGCGCAGCTCCGCGACGCGGCCTTCAAGAGCGTCATCATCGCGCTCTTCTTCATCATGGCGTACATCGCGCTGCGCTTCGATCTGCGCTTCGCGCCGGGCGCGATCCTCTCGCTCGCCCACGACGTGTTCATCGCCGTCGGCGCGATGTGCATCACCGGCAAAGAGGTGACGCTCTCCACGATCGCCGCGGTGCTCACCGTGCTCGGCTACTCGATCACGGACACCGTCGTCGTGTACGACCGCATCCGTGAGAACCTGTCGAAGCACCGCAACATGACCTTCAGCGAGATCGTGAACCTCTCCGTGTCCGAGATGTTCGGGCGAACGATCCTGACGAGCGGCACCGCCGCGCTCTCGATGGTCTCGTTCCTCATCTTCGGCACGCAGGTGATCAAGGACTTCGCGTTCGTCATGCTCGTCGGCATCGGCGTCGGCACGTACTCGTCGATCTACGTCGCGGCGCCGTTCACCGAGTGGGTCGATCGGCGCTTCTTCGCGGGCAAGGTGCAGCGGGCGAAGCCGTCGCGCACGCGCGCCCAGAAGCAGGCCGACGCGGTCGTCTGACCCACGACGAAGTGCGTGGCGAGCCCTCCTTGGTGAGCACGAAAGAGCCCGGCGCGTCGGTGGTCGACGAGCCGGGCGTGGCCTCCGTCGGGCCGGCCGCGGCGGTCGATGGGCCCCGCGAGGTCGAGCTCGATCCAGGGGAGGCGAGCCCCGCCGCCGAGGCGCTCTCGCGATCGCTCGGGATCACGTTCACCATGGCCGACGTGCTCGAGCGCGCCGGCAAGGTCGCAGGGGACGATCTCGACCGCTACCTCGATCCGAAGCTCGCGCACCTCACGCCACCGGACGCGATGGCCGATCGGGAGGCGTTCTCCGATCGCGTCGCGTCGGCCATCCGCACCGGCGAGCGCATCGCCGTCTTCGGCGACTACGACTGCGACGGCATCACGGCGACGGCCATCATGACGGGGGTCTTGCGCTCGCTCGGCGCCGAGGTGACGCCGCTGCTCGCGACGCGGACCGAAGGCGCCTACGGGCTGTCCGACCCGGCGCTCGCCCGCGTCCGCTCCTCGGGCGCGACCCTGCTCGTGACGTGCGACTGCGGCTCGAGCGATCACGAGCGCATCGCCTCCGCGCGCGCGGCCGGCATCGACACGCTCGTCATCGATCACCATCTCGTCCCCACCGAGCCGCTCCCCGCGCGCGCGTTCCTGAACCCGCACCGACCCGACTGCGGCTTCGCGTTCAAGTGGCTCGCCTCCTGCGGCCTCGCCCTGTCGGTCGGCGCCGCGCTCCGGCAGAAGCTCGGCAAGGCGCTCGACCTCCGGCCTTATCTCGATCTCGTCGCGATCGGCACCATCGCCGACGTCGCGCCGCTCGTCGGCGACAACCGAGCGCTCGTTCGCGCGGGGCTGCGGGTCCTCGAGAGCGGCGGGCGGCCCGGGCTGCGCGCGCTCGGAGACATCGCGCGCTTCGACTATTCGAAGGGCGTCGTCGCCGAGGACGTGGCGTTCCGGATCGCGCCGCGCCTCAACGCCCCCGGTCGCCTCGGCGACCCGGGCGAGTCGCTCGAGCTCCTGCTCACGCGCGACTCGACGACGGCGTCGGGGCTCGCTGCGTCGATCGAGCAGACGCAGCTCAAGCGGCGCGCGCTCCAAGCGCGCATGGTGGACGAGGCGCTCGCGGACATCCGCGACGGAGGGTTCGACGCGCTCGGCGGGATCGTCCTCGCACGCGCCGAGTGGCACCCCGGCGTCGTCGGGATCGTCGCGGGTCGCATCGCCGACACGTTTCAGAAGCCCACCATCGTGATCGGCCTCGAGGGCGCCTCGGGCCGCGGATCGGTCCGAGGTCCGCGCGGATTTCCGCTCCACGACGCGCTCACGTCGTGTCGCGCCGCGCTCGTTGGCTTCGGTGGTCACCAGGCCGCCGCCGGCGTGCACGTCGAGGCGACCCGGATCGACGCGCTCCGCGCCGCGTGGGACGAGGCGTGCCGCGCGCTCGCCGATCGCGCGGACGACGCCGGCCGGGGTCAACCCTCGGTTCGCCTCGATCCGCGCGACGATCCGCGCGCCGTGCTCGCCGATCTGCTCCGCCTCGAGCCGTGCGGCGAGGGGAACCCCGCGCCGAAGCTCCTCGTGCGCGGGGCGCTCGTCAGGAGCGCCAAGAACCTCAAGGGCCACCTGAAGCTCGAGCTCGGCTTCGGCGCTCACACCTTCTCGGCGATCGCGTTCTCGCGCGGCGAGCTCGCCGAGAGGATCGCCGGGACGAGGCGGGACCTCGTCGGAACCCTGCGCGCGAACACGTTCCAGGGTGGCGTCGAGCTCACGGTCACCTCGCTCTGATCGCCCTCCCGGGAAAAGCCGCCTCGGTTACGCGGCCTTGCTCTGCTATCGTCGCGCACGCGCATGGCCGACCCGCTGATCACGTTCCGCCGCGTGAAGAAGGCCTTCGGACCGAAGGTCATCTACAAGTCGCTGAACCTGGACGTCTACGAGGGCGAGACGCTCACGGTCATGGGCGGCTCGGGCGTCGGCAAGAGCGTCATGCTGAAGCTCCTCATTCGCCTGCTCGACGCGGACGCCGGCGAGATTCGCTTCCATGGCGAAGACATCACCCGGATGAGCGAGGAGAAGATCTCCAAGGTGCGCCGGCGCATCGCGATGCTCTTCCAAGGCGCGGCGTTGTTCGACTCGATCTCCGTGGGCGAGAACGTCGAGTACGGGCTCCGCGAGCATTTCCGCAAGGAGATGAACCCGCAGCAGATCCGGGAGCGTGTCGACTGGGCGCTCTCGTGCGTCGGGCTGCCAGGGATCGAGCTCATGCGCCCTGCGGACCTCTCCGGCGGCATGAAGAAGCGGGTCGGGCTCGCGCGCGCCATCGCGGTGCAGCCCGACGTGCTCCTCTACGACGAGCCGACGACGGGCCTCGATCCCATCAACACCGAGCGCATCAACCACCTCATCATCGGCCTCAAAGCGCAACTCAAGTTCACCAGCATCGTCGTAACGCACGACATGAAGAGCGCCTTCACCGTCTCGGATCGGATGGCCATGGTGCACTCCGGCGAGATCATCCTCCACGGCTCACCGGAGGACTTCAAACGGTCGCAAGATCCGCGCGTCCACGACTTCATCAACGGCGTCGCGCCGGTCAACGAAGACGTGCAGACGCTGCTGCACGCCTGACGGAGCTGCTCCCCGGCGCGGCTCCCGGCTCCTGCTTTCGCCGCTCAGCTCTCGCCGCACGGCCTTCGCCTTGCCGTCCCGCGACGCGTGGAGCGCGCCCGCCGGTCCTCCGCGACGAAAGCGTGCCCGTCTGCCCGCGCGCCTCTCGGTCATTGTTCCAGGCCCCGGGGCGGCCTACACTTCGCACGTGAGCAAAAGTCGGAATGTCGCTGTCGGCATCTTCGTCCTGGTGGGACTGCTCCTCTCCGGTCTCGTCATCTTCCTCATCGGGGACGAGCGGCGCCTCTTCAACCCCGCCGAGGACTACCGCACGAGCTTCCCGGACGTTCAAGGCCTCAAGGCCGGCGCGCCCGTGCGCATGGGCGGCATCGACATCGGCAACGTCGAAGACGTCGGCTACAGCACGAAGGACGGCAAGGACACGACGATCTACGTGAAGTTCTCGATCGTGAAGAGCGAGGCCCGCCGCATCCGGACCGACAGCAGGGTGCGCATCGCGACGAAGGGCCTCCTCGGCGACAAGATCATCGAGGTCACGAAGGGCTCCGACTCCGCCGAGTCCATCAAGCCGGGCTCGTACGTCGAGAGCGAGCAGCCGGAGGACATGTTCGGCGCGATCAACAGCACCGCCGACGCCGCCAAGGTCGCGATCAAGAACATCGAGCGAGCGACCGAGCCGCTCGCGAACCCCGAGCTCCACAAGGACATCCGCGGATCGGTCGCCTCGATGAACAAGATCCTGGGCGACATCGCCAACGGCCAGGGTTACGCGCACAAGCTGCTCTCCGACCCCGACGAGGCCGAGCGTCTCTCGCGCACCATCGCGAACCTCGAGCGCGCCACCGCCGACCTCGACACCACGATCGTCGCGGCGCGCAACGTCGTCGGGCGGGTCGAGTCCGGGCCCGGGTTCACGCACGACTTGATCTACGGAGCAGGGCCGCAGCCGCAGATCGAGCAGTTCGGCAACGCCGCGCACGAGCTCGCCCTCACGCTCGAGGGCGTGCGCAACAACGAGAGCGTCGCCCACGATCTGCTCTACGGCGGCAAGGGAGAGACGGCGCAGGCCATCTCGAACATCAACGCGATCACCGGAGACATCCGCAGCATCGTCGCGGACGTGAAGGCCGGCAAGGGAACGATCGGCGGCTTCCTCGTCGATCCGTCGGTCTACGAGGACGTCAAGACGGTCCTCGGCAACGTGCAGCGAAACGACGTGCTCCGCGCGCTCGTTCGCTACTCGATCAAGCACGACGAGAAGGCGCCCGAGGTCCGCGTCGCGAAGTGACGCCGGCGCCTTGCTCTTCGAAGCGGCTCGTCGATGCCGTTCGTCAGAGGACCTCGACCGTGATGAGCGCGTCGATGCGGTAGAAGCCGGTCGCGGGGAAGGGGAAGGTCGGATCGTACTGACCCGTCCAGTCGATGCGGATGCTCTTGTCGCTGAAGAACGGTCGGATGTTGTCTTTGTAGACGATTTGCATCTGAGCGATCGTGTCGTCCTTCGGGAAGTTCGACCCGCGCACGATCTCCGTGGGCGACGCCCCCTCGGCGGTGACCTGGCCGACCATCGATTGGATGAAGGTGAGGTCGTTCAAGCCCTCGGGCGCGTAGAGCGCGACCCGCTTCAGCACGGCCTGGTCTTCGGGCCCCGGGGCGCTGTCGAGATCGATCTGCGTCCAGCCGCTGATCTTGCCCGTCTGCGTCTTCTTCAGGACGAAGAACGTCGACAGATCGTGGTCTCCGGACGTGACGGCCGCGCAGCCCGACGAGAGGAGCCCGCCCGAACCGAGGGCGAGCGCGCCGCCGAGGGCGCCGAGGTCGCGCAGGAGGACGCGACGCCCCGCTCGACCGCCGCGAGGAGCGAGATCGTAGAAGCTCTTCTTCTGGCTCGTGCTCATCATTCTTTGTCTACCTACTGTGTGACGTCTACGCACGACCTGCCGCTCCGAGCCGACCGATTTGGATCTTGCTTGAGGCCGCCTCGGGGTCGACTCGGGTCGGATGCCGGCCTCGTGCCCTCCATTCAGCGAGCGGTCGCGCGGTGAAGGGCGGTGAGGGCGATCCGGTCGCGCTTGCCTCCCGCCTGAAGGGCGCCTAATCAGCCGCGAATGTCGCTTGCGTTCGCTCAACGCCTGAAGTCCGTCGCGCCCAGCGCCACGCTCGCCATGGCCGCCGAAGCGCAGAAGCTCGTCGCCCAGGGCATCAAGGTGTACGGCTTCTCGGTCGGAGAGCCCGACGCGCCCACGCCGCGGCACATCATCGAGGCGGGCAAGCAGGCGCTCGACGCAGGCGCGACGCGCTACACGGCGGTGAGCGGCACGCCAGAGCTGAGGCAGGCCATCTGCGATGCATCGAAGCGTGACCGCGGGTTCTCCGCGACCCCGGCGCAGGTGACCGTGAGCGTCGGCGCGAAGCACGCGCTCTTCAACCTCGCCGCTGCGCTGTACGAGCCTGGTGACGAGGTCATCATCCCGACGCCGTATTGGGTGAGCTACCCCGAGCAAGTGCGGCTGTTCGGCGCGACCCCCGTCTTCGTGGAGACCACGGAAGAGAGCGGATTTCGCATGTCGCCAGACGCGCTCCGCGCAGCCGTCACGCCGCGGACCAAGGCGCTCATCTTGTGCACGCCTTCGAACCCCACGGGCTCCGCGTACTCGCGCGCCGAGCTGGAGGCCCTCGCCGCGGTGATGAGAGAGGGCAGCTACTACGTGATCGTGGACGAGATCTACGGCGAGCTCGTCTACGACGGCTTCGTCCACGCGTCGCTCGCCGCGGTCGCGCCGGATCTCGGCGACCGCCTCGTGATCGTCGACGGCGTCAGCAAGACCTACGCGATGACGGGCTGGCGGATCGGCTGGAGCATCACGAGCGTCGCGCTCGCGAAGGAGCTCGGGACGATCCAAGGGCAGAGCACGACGAACCCGGCGGCCGTCTCCCAGGCCGCCGCGGTCGCCGCGCTTCGGGGGCCGCGCGACGAGGTCGTCGCGCTGCGCGCGTCGTTCGCGCAGAAGCGCAGCTTGATGGTCGAAGGCCTCCGAGCGATCCCCGGCGTCCACTGCCGCATGCCGGAGGGCGCTTTCTATGCGTTCGCCGACGTCAGGGGGCTCTACGGCATCCGTCGCTCCGAAGGGGGCATGCTGACGGACGACGTCGACGTCGCCACCTGGTTCTTGCGCGAAGCGCACGTCGCCTCCGTGGCGGGGACGCCCTTCGGCGCCCCTGGATACGTGCGCTTCAGCTACGCCTGCTCGGAGGACGACATCCGCGCCGGGACGCGCGCGCTCCACGATTGCGTCGTCGCCGCGTCTCGCGCGTAGGCGCCGCTCGATGACCCGCCTCCTCGTCGATCGCGACGCCGTCGTTGCAGAGCCGACGAACCTGTAGTACCAGCATCCCCGTTCTCCCCGACTCGCTCGGGCGCATAACTCAGCGGTAGAGTGCGTCCTTCACACGGACGAAGTCGCAGGTTCGAATCCTGCTGCGCCCACCAAGAGAACCTTCCCGCCTTCGACGTGGCACGGCACGGGGAGAGCGTCGCACGGCAGGGCCCTGGGCGGACCGCTGGGGTCACGGGCGAGACTTGATCGCCGAGATCGTCTTCACGAGCTCGGTGCGGTTGCCGAAGCAGCCGTAGCAGTCGCCGATGCCGAGGAAGCCGCAGCCCTTCGTCACCACGAGCGGCTCGAGGTAGGGCAGCGAGCGCTTGTCGCCGTCGCGCTCGGCCGCCGCGAGCAGCGCGCGCCGTTCGCATGGCGTCCCCTTCTTCAGATCGAAGGCGACGCGCACCGCGGGGCTGGCGAGCTCACGGACCTTCGGGTCGGCGAGGAGCTTCATCGCCCGATCGCGGGTGGGCGCGCTGACCGCCGCGCCACCCGTCGCGAGCTCCCACAAGAGATCGGGGCCGTCGGACCCCATCGACGTGCTCATCACCTCGAAGGCCGTCTCCGCCGCCGTCGGCGCGCCCCCTGCTCCACGCAGCAGCGTGCGCTTCACTGCGTCGTCGTGGCAGGCTTCGGTGTCGAGCTCGAGGAGCGCCTTCGCGATCGCCACCGCCTGCGGCAGCGCGCGCGCGTCGTCGCTGTAGGCGACGAGGAGCTTTCGCGCGACCTTCGGATCGCGGGGGTACTGCTCGCGTAGCTTCTCGAGGGCGGGGGCGTCCGATGCCTTCTCGAGATCGGTCGTCGGGGCGAGCGGGCTCGGCTCGCTCGGCGCGTCGGGAGACCCGCTCGCCGCGCCGCTGGGCCCGGCACCCTGCGGGGATCCGGGCGCGCTCGTCGTTCCCGCGCTCGCTTCGAGCAGATCGAGGCTCTTCGGATCGCGCAGCGACGCGGTGGCGACGATGCTGACCATGACGAGGACGAGCCCGACGCCGGCGAACAACGGCATGCGTTCGCCCTTCCGTCCCATGAGTCCCGGCTGATCGATCATCGCGTCACTTTGCCTCGACGAGGACCTCGCGCACGTCGCTCGATCGATCCCCAAGGTCGACGAAGCGAAGGCCGCCTCGACGTCTCTCGAGGCGGCCTCCGTCCACGTCGCGGGGGCTTCAGATGCCGTAGATGTCGTCGCCGGGCTTCGGCTGCGGCTGGGGCTGCGGCTGGGGCTGGGGCTGCGGCTCGGGCTTCGGCTGCGGCTCGGGCTTCGGCTGCGGCTCGGGTTTCGGCTGCG